>JALFFX010000013.1 GCA_022777645.1 Erysipelotrichaceae bacterium | reverse complement strand
CAATATATTGCTTACAAGCAATACAAAAAGCTTTATAAATTCGCTAAAGAAAATGATATTAAAATAATTGCCGATTGCCCATTTTATGTCGGCATTGATTCTACTGATTGCTATTTTAATAAAGACTTATTTATGTTTGATGAAAATTATCATCCAACGCTTGTCAGTGGTTGTCCTCCTGATGATTTTAGTGATGATGGTCAACTTTGGGGCACGCCTATCTATAATTTTGAGAAGATGAAAGAAGATAATTATTCATTCCTTGTTAATCGACTTGGTTATATCGCATCGACTTGCGATTATCTTCGTCTTGATCATTTCAGGGCTTTTGACACTTATTGTGTTATTCCAGGTGACGATAAAAATGCACGAAGAGGCGAATGGGCAAATGGACCAAGTTATGATTTTTTCACTTGCCTTTATAAAAAATATCCATCCATTAATTTAATCGCTGAAGATTTAGGCGAACTATTTGATAGTGTGCACGCCCTTCGCGATTATTATTATTTGCCAGGAATGTATGTTACTCAATTTACTATGTTTGATGAAAAAGAACCTAAAAGCGATAATAAAATCCTTTATAGTGGCACCCATGATAACAACACTCTTAAGGGATGGCTGCATAGTTTATCAAAAGCTGAATTAAAGATTATCAAGAAAAAATTACATGTTAAATCTCATCTTTTAGATGCCTTATTTTCATATGCATGGAATATGCCTTCAATGCTATCAATTTTCCCAC
Organism: Erysipelotrichaceae bacterium; assembly: GCA_022777645.1. Lineage (GTDB taxonomy): Bacteria > Bacillota_I > Bacilli_A > RFN20 > CAG-826 > Fiminaster. Next base: position 30,251 of record JALFFX010000013.1, on the reverse strand, counting down.
TCCAAGATATTTTAGGGCTATCTGAAAAATCAAGATGAATACACCAGGAACGTTAGGATCGCCTAACTGGGAATATAAATTAAAAGATTTTGATTTTATTAACCATATAAAATATGGTTTCAAAAAGGAGAAATGATTATGAAATATGCAACAATAAATGTTAAAAATTATGGAACTATTAAAATATTGCTACGCGAAGATATCGCCCCGATAAGTGTTGATAATTTTATATCTTTAGCTAACAAAGGATTTTATAACGGCTTAACTTTTCATCGTGTCATCAAAGGTTTTATGATTCAAGGTGGATGTCCAAAAGGAAATGGGACAGGTGGACCAGGATATACGATTAAAGGCGAATTTCTTGTAAACGGAATAAATAATCCTTTATCACATAAAAGAGGAGTTATCTCGATGGCAAGAGCCATGGATTATAATTCTGCTGGCTCACAATTCTTTATCGTTCATAAAGATGCGACATATTTAGATGGACAATATGCCTCATTTGGTGAAACTGTTTCAGGCATCGAAGTTGTTGATAAAATTGCTAAAGTTAGAACAACTCCAAATGATCGTCCATATGAAGACGTAATTATTGAATCAATTAAGATAAGCGAGGAATAAAAAAATGACAATTTATGATTTTAAAATTAAAGACTATAAAGGTAATGAAATCGATTTAAATAATTTTAAAGGCAAAGTCATACTCATTGTTAACACTGCTACGAAATGTGGATTTACAAAACAATATGACGAATTAGTGCCCCTTTATAAAAAATATAAAGACCAAGGCTTTGAAATATTAGATTTTCCATGCAATCAATTTTTTAAACAAGCGCCAGGAACAAGTCAAGAAATTCATGATGCCTGCGTCATGCGCTTTGCTCTTGATTTTACGCAATGCGAAAAAATTGATGTCAATGGTAAAAACGAACATCCTTTATATCGCTTTTTAAAAGATAATTGCCCAATTAATACAGGCAAAAATATCAAATGGAATTTCACTAAATTTTTAGTGAATAGAGATGGAAAAATAGTTAATCGTTTCGAGCCAAAAGAAAATCCTTATTCTTTTGAAGATAAAATTGTTGAATTACTTTAAATTTTTAAGTTTGTTTGCACACGCAAAAGCGAATGTTAAATTATATCCGCCACAAGGGCCATTGACGTTTATTATCTCACCGAGGAAATAAACGTTTTTTTCTGTTTTGCTTTCTAAATTATCGGTTATTTGATCAACTTCAATTCCGCCGACAGATATTTGAGCATTATCAAATCCATAATTGCCTTTAACGTTAAATATTAATCGCTTCACAAATAATGGATTGATATTATTTTTTAAGAAGAATTTTACAATGTTTGGGTGAAGATAGGCATTTAAAAATGCTTCTTTTCCATAAGAAGAAATATATTCAATCATATCTTCTTCTTTAACATCAGGGATAAAATCTAATTCTAATGCATAATTGGCAGTAATGTCATTGGCAATGATATTAGAAATATTCATGATGACAATGCCACCTAATCCTTCATCTTTAAAAATGACTTCACCCATTTCTTTATAAGTGGCGATATTATCTTTATATAACAACACTTGGCATTTTGCTCTTGTACCAGAAAGCATGTGATTGTTTTGCTTTGTTTTTAAGGCAACAAGACCTGGTTTAAATTCATCAAATTTATAATTATGTTTTTTGATGATATCAATAAAAGAACCATCGCTTCCTAATTTTGGATAACTAACTCCGCCTACCGCGATGAGCAAGCGATCAAATTCATATTTATTTTTGTTTGTTAATAATTCGACTTTATCGTTTATTGATTTATAGTCGATTATATTTTCTTCAAGGTGGATTTTGACATGTTCTTTTTTAAGATTATCGATTAAAACGTTATATACACTTTGGCTTGATTCACTATATGGATAATATAAATTATCGATATTTTTTATCTCGATTCCTAGACTAGAAAAAGTTTGCTTAACGTTATAACCTTTTAAGATATTTTTGGCAAAATCTTTATTTATATATTTGTTGATATCTATTTTTGCGTTGCCTAAATTGCATCTTCCGTTGCCGGTTGCTAATAGCTTTTTGAGCAATTTATTTTCGTGCTCAAAAATATATACATCATGATCAATATTTTCCTTTTTGATTAATATAGCTGCTAATACACCAGAGGCGCCACCACCAATAATTGCTATTTTCATTGTTATTTCATTTTAAAGAGAATAAAAGCGATTAATTGCATCGGAATTCCGATGAAATAAATATACCATACATTTTGTGTTAAAAATTGAAGATAAAAGGCGGTAATTAAAACCCAAATAAATAAAGAACCACATATTAACAAAGATACCTTGTCATTCTTCCACCAGCGGCGTATAAAGACGGTGGTGAGAAGTAAGCATCCGCTTGCCCCCCAAACAAATACTTGCCAATATGGTTCAGTTCCGACATTTAAGATTGACCAAACAAAAACCATAGTCACAATTAACAAAATAACCGCGTCCATTAAGCCAACAATAAGTCCATGATTGTCAACTTTGCTTTTATTCTTTTTTTCAACTTCGGCGCTTATTTGGTGTTCAACTAAAAAATAGTCAACGTTAACGCCATAATAGTCAGCCAAGCTTTTCAAAACTTCAACGCTTGGAATTGCATAACCTAATTCCCATTTGGATACTGTTTTATCACTATATGAAAAATTTTCGGCAAGTTGTTGCTGTGTTAATCCGCTTTTTTTGCGAAGTTCTACAAGATTTTGAGCAACGATTTCGTTTAATGGTTTCATGGCTCTATTTTAACAAGTATAGGCAAAAATACAAAGGAAAATAGAATTTAATACATTTTATGTAAAATATCGATTCTCTTTTTTTGAGAATTGATTTCTCTTTCTCTAAATTTTAGATTTATCTACTCTTTTGAGGATTATTTGACTTTCGCGCACACATTTATGAATATATTACGAGCCCGTTTTGGGCTATGGAAACGTTTATGGGAAAGAAAACTAACATTATCGTCTTAATTTCTTGCCTTGCCGGTGGAATTGCTATCGGTGGAGGCTCGGGTTTTCTTTTGGGTCACTTTTTAAAACCACCAACTGTCAACCTCGATGACATCAATCTCGATGATATTGAAGACAAAAACGGTTCGATGATTGAAAAATACAATTCGATTGTTGAACAAGGCAAAGATCCACTCGAAGAACTTGAAATTTATGAAATGGCTAATCTTGCTCTTGAAAAATATCAATCCCATAAATACGCTGTCGCGCTTGGATATGGCGAAGCTCGTTCTGCTGTCAATTTATCAATTCTTAACTGCTCTATTAAAAACGATGATACATATTTCGAAGAATCGCTTTCAAAATCATTTCCTGGATCAATTATGAATATCATTGTTGCTCAAAGAGATATTCAATTTGGCCTCGAAGATAGCTCACATGTTGATAGTTATCTTGGTACGATTGAAGGCGATGACATTAAAAATGCAACATTTGTTAATGCTGAAAAACTTGATTATGACGTTTCTTCTTATAAAAAGAAATTTGGCAAGTCAGTCGACAGCACGAATGTCTATGTCATCTCTTCGAAAACTGTATTAACCGAAACAGTGACAGAAATCGATATTAACGGCAATGAAAAGATTGGACAATCTAGAGTCGAAAAAACTGAAAGTGGTATTAAATTATTTCTTGATTTACACACCACTTATTCAGTTGTCAAATATTACAAACGCATGGTGAATTTATCAAATTCCAATGTGTCGATGTTTAATTACGTTCATGTCACTTACAACTTAGACAATGAATTTAACCTCATCTCATCTCACATCGAAGAAAATTATGTTGCAGGTATGGGAAATATCAAAGCAACAGTAAATGGAACGATGGATACTTATTATTTCGTTGATCAAGAACGCCCCATTCTAACTGATCTTACTCAAAAGATTAATTACCCGGAAAAAGGAGTTTTATATGAATAACATAGTCATGTATAGTCTTGCTTTCTCTCTTGCTGCTGGTGTTGCTATGACTGGAACATATCTTGTCGCACCAAGCCGTGAGATTAAAGCAAATGATAGTCAAATAACTTCAAACGATAACATCACTTCAAGCGAAGAAAGCGAAGATGAAGATATTTTCATTCCGGAAAAGATGAATCCTCGCGATTATTTGATTGATAATCTTTCAAATATGAAAGTATTATCAGGTCAAGCTGATTTATCTTTATCAATCGGGGAATATAATATTGCTTTAAATATTTCAAATCTTTATCTCACTCTTGAAACATTGTCTGATATCGAACTTAATTTAGCTGCTACTTTAAGCGTTAATGATGTGAGTTGCTCAATTGAAGCAAGTTTTGTTAATAATGTTATTTATTTATCTTTTAACGATAACGATATCAAACTTGAAACATCATCATTTTCTGAAATCATCACAATGATCCAATCTTTTGGATTGCCTGAAATTTCTCTTCCTTCCTTTATAACTGATATTAATTTTGACACTCTTCAAAATAATTTAGGCACCATGCCATATTATGAAACTGAATCTGGTTATCGATATGATTTCACCTTGTTTGAAGGATTAACAATCAATTTTGAAAGTGATAAAGATTATAATCTTACTTCTGTAAAAGTTGACAATGCTCAAGTTGAAGGCATTAATTTATCGCTTAATTCCACTCTTGCAACTGATTATGTTTTAGAAGAATATGTCGCAATTCCTGAAACATCTGAACGCAAATTCATGGAATTCAATAACTTATTGCCACTTATGAATCAAATTTCAAAATTGGTCAATAAAACACAATTTGGTCTTTCATTAACTGGAGAAGTTATTCTTGATAATAGCAATAGCTTAACCATTTCTGGTATAACACATTTTGATGTTGCCTCAAAAGAAGCAAAAGCAAGTTTAGATATTGTTGAACATTATCACGATGAATTATATAGTCACCAATTAGCCTTAGATTTGAATAAAGATGATGTCTATTTTAGATATAATGATGTTTTAAAAGCTCGCTTAGCATTTAGTAATGTTTCAACTTTAGTTGATACATTCTCTACACTTTTGAACAAAAATAGTGAAGGTGTCGGCGCATTAACATCCGGATTAGCTTCATTCATAAGCGGTTCAATCTTAGAACAAATCTTAAATGGAAAATACGAATTATTATTAAATAATGTTATCGATAATTTTGTTTTAGAAGATGGTCATATTTCCTTAACTGTTAAAAAAGAATTATTAAATTTAGATAGCAATATCGATCTTTCTTTAACATTTGATGGTGAAGATTTATTATCAGTCAATATCAGCAACCTTTCTCTTTTAGGCAAAAACATTTCATTATCTCTTTCTTTAATCAGTTATGATTCAACATTTAATGTTGATATCAATCGTGTCAATCAAGATGAATATAGCGATTTAGCGCTTCTTTCACCTATTGTTGAAAGCATCAAAAATTTGATGAGTCAAAAACAATTTGCCCTTTCTTTATCTGGTTCATTAAGAAAAGAAAATCAACAAACTGGCTTAACATTTTCAGGATATACCCAATTTGATTTGTTAGACGACTCTGGTGATGGAGAAATCACAATTGTTGAAAATGAATCAGAATTTGAAACAAAACCAACTCATAATCTTAAAGTTGGTGTTGATCAAAAAGATGTTCGCCTTGTTTATAATGATTCCTTAAAAGGAATATTCACAATTCAAACAATTAAAGATATGTTTGGTATTGTTGATAAATTGCTGACTGATCAAAATTCAAGAATTTATCAATGGTTTGGTGAACAACTTGAAAATATGTCTTCTTCGATTCTTAGTCGTGTTATCAATGGTGAATATGCCTTATTGCTTCACAATGTCTTTAAGGCTATCAGCATTTCAGCAACAGGTGTTAATGTTGTTGTCAATGGATCATTGTTTGATATTGCAAGTGATATCAATGTTCAAGTTGGCTTAAGCGAAGGAAATATCACGTCTTTACAAATCGTGGACTTATCATCATTTGGTTACACAATTAATTTAGATGTAACGTTGAACGAATTTAATAACGATTATCAAAAACTTCCTTCTCACTTAGAAGATACATATTATGATTTCAGCGACATCAAACTTCTTGCTGATCTTGGACTCAATGTCGCCAATCTTGATTATTTCCATCTTAATGGCTCAGTCCTTATGAATATGAAATTCATCGGCATTTCTCTTGATGGCTTAGCAGGTTTAAAAGACATGCCTTTAGATGCTCATATTTATGAAAATAATGGCAATGTTTGCATTTATGCAAAAATCGAAAACATTCCATGTGTCGGACCAATTAATGGTGTTAACTGGTTTGACTATAACAAGAAAACCCTTGAAGTATATTATGATTCTGGTTATATCTATATGACTAGAACCGAAAACAAAGGCAAAAACATTTCTTATGTCAGAACCGAAATCAATGATTTTACGGCTCATATCTTTGAATATCTTCTCGGCTGGGGAATGGGTTTACAAAGAAATTCTTCAATTTGGAAATCCCTTAATGGTGCGGTTACAACAACAAATCCAAGAACTCAAGCTATGAATTACGCAAACATTTTGACAAATTATCAATATTCTTATTTAGCCAATAATGAATATGGTAATTATTGCTGGGATTTAGGTATTAATGTTGCAGAAATTGCCAATAACACTGATTTGAAAAATTTAACAGCAACCATTTATGGACGTGAAGGTGCTTATGTAAATCCAACCACAAATGAAACTGTTTATATGAATTTCTTATCGCATCTTGATGCTGCATTTGCTGTATCAACAAGTGGTTTCTCAATGGATTTATCAGCTTCAATTAACTTAATTGATATCAATCCATTCTTAACATATAACGATTTCCTAACTAATGAATTAACTGCCGCTGGTTTCACTAATTTCAAGAATCATGTTGCCAGTAGAATTAATGATTCACCTTTAACTTTTTGATAAGTTGTTTTACAATTTATCCAATCGCCCCAATAGCGCAACTGGATAGAGTACTTGACTTCGAATCAAGGGGTTACGGGTTCGACTCCTGTTTGGGGCGCCAATGAATAAGATAACGAGATGATTATAATCATCTCGTTTTATTATATAAAAGTACTTTTGGTGCTTTCAGACACCTTAAGCGACTTCGGGTGGTGAAGAAATATTATCTGATGATTTGATTGCAAGGTTCGCATAGCATGCCGATAGGTAAATATCTTAAAATTCAACTATGCCGCTCCATTAATAGGAGAACTTGATGAGCAATCAACATGTGCAAAAAATGCACAAGTTCAATTAGAAGGTAAAAGAAAAATTGTTAGGACACATTATTTTTAGAATTTAGATGCGATAATTTCCGTTGGTTATAGAGTTAAGTCAAACGGAGGAATCGATAATCGGTGAGAAATAATCCATGTTATGTGTCTTTAATAATGCATATTAAAGCAAATGCGAACAGGCCTCGCTTATAAGCAGGCTTTTCATATTGACATATATCGAAGTGATAATATATCATATTTATAAATATCGATATGAGGTGAATAAGTATGAATTATAATGAAGCAATAAGTCTTTTAAAAGCACTTGCTGACGAAAATCGCTTGAAAATAGTAAAAGAACTATCAAAATCCGATGAGATGTGCGCTTGTCATTTGTTGGATATTCTAGATTGCAATCAGTCGACGTTATCGCATCATATGAGAGTTTTGGCAAATTCTAAGCTGGTTCTAGCAAGAAAAGATTGGAAATGGGTCCATTATTCTTTGAATAGAGAACTGCTAGACCATTTAAAGTCTTATTTGGGGTGAACAACATGGAATATACATTAGAAGAAAAATATAGATTGATTAGAAATGCTGTTATTTCTTTAAATAGCAAGAATCCCATTGAAATAGTAAAATCAGTGATGCACGAGGACTTTGTTAACATCCATGGGCCTGAGCATCATTTTCTCGATGGGGCAGCTTTCATGGTTGCTTACAAAAACAGTGGTGGAGATATCGATCTTGATAAAGCCATTGATATCCTAGCGGAAAGAACAGCCAAAATGCCAGGAGCCATGTGTGGCTATTGGGGAATGTGCGGATCTGTAGCTTCTGTTGCGGCAGTATTGGCGATTATCCATGAAGTCACTCCTTTGAGTTCCTCTTCTTATTATGCCGAAGATATGGAATTCGCCTCCTCAGTCATTAAGAAGATGAGTGAAATAGGCGGTCCAAGGTGCTGCAAAAGAAATGCTTTTTTATCATTGAGCAGCGGAGCTAAATTCATTAAAGAAAAATATGGTGTCGAAATGGAACTAAGTAATATTGAATGCGAATTCTCTTCGTGGAACAAGCAGTGTATTGGAACAAGGTGCCCGTTTTAAAAAGCGAATGCTGACGAGAAATAATTCTCGTTATACATCTTGGAAAAGGACTAATACAAAATATTTAGGCAAAATCGAATAAGACTCACTTAGTGGTGAGCCTTTTTTTGACATTGGTTGCTATCTGATATCGCGATTCTAAATATTTAGTTTAACCATTTAGATGGTCCAACTTTTTTCCATGGGTCCCAATTGGTAAAAATTATATTGATTATATCAGCGTGGATTTTTTGCTATCAAAAATTCGCAAGAACTTGAGAAAAACAATCAAGAAGTTGGCACTCTTTCGCAATAAGTGCTTGACTCTCTCTCTCTCTAAAATGAAATTATGAACAAATATACCGTATCATACAAAAAAATGTGGGTTCTTCTTATTGAAAGAGGCATTTCTCCTGCCGATTTAAGGAAAGACCTTAACATCGCTACAGGCACAATGACTAAATTAAGAAGAAACGAAGAAGTTGCATTATCGGTATTGCTTCGAATTTGCGAATACCTTGATTGCAACATCGGTGATGTTTGTGATTTTGTGAAAAAAGACGAGTAAAGGGGAAAGAATTATGTACTGTTCAAACTGCGGAAAAAAGTTAGATGATGATGCATTGTTTTGTGATGAATGTGGAACAAAAATCAAAAGACAAAAGCCATCAAATGTTCAAACGCCTAATGTTCAAGAAACTTCTGTTATTAAAGAAGAAGTAAAAGAAGTTACGAGAACTGAACCGGTTGATGAAATTCGACCTGAACAAAAAAGAGTGAATCTTAAAGAAGGGCACTTACATAAATGTCCTAATTGTGGAGAACTAATTAACTTTGATAATGTTAAATGTCCAACTTGCGGATACGAAATTAGAGATAGAGAAGTAAACTCTTCTGTTCAAAGCCTATTTGACAAAGTTCTATCTACAGAATATTTAGATAAAAAAATAGAATTAATTAAAACTTTCCCGATTCCGAATACTAGGGAAGATATTCTTGAATTCATGATTTTAGCAAAATCAAATTTTGATGCTAAATATTATGCAACAAATAAAAACATCGATAGTATTTCGAGTGCCTGGCTTTCAAAAATTGATCAATGTTACGCTAAAGCAAAAATATTGCTCCGCGATAAAAGAGATTTAGATACCGTAGAAGATATATACTCGCAAATCCATAAAGAAACTAAGAACATTCAAAGAAACAAACTTCTAATGATTATTATTGGCTTTGTTGCAATTTTCACTGCTGCTATTTGTATTGTTACATTTAATGTAGAAGGCAATACCCCATTATCGCTTCTGTTTCTCGCGCTACTTGCTGTTGGTATTGTTCTGCTCGTATTTGGTTTCAAGAAGAAAAAAACTAATAAGCAATTAGAAGAAGAACGTGCTGCTAAAGCTCAAAAAAAGGATAGGAGATAAAACTTATGGGCATTTTCAATAAGAAAAATAAGAATGGCGGTATAGCTGATGTAATCCGTTGCGATCAAGAGGATTATCTAATTTGGAAGTGGCATCCAAACGGTGCTCAAGAAGGTGACCTCGCAAGAGAAACTGCAATTAGAACTAATTCGGTATTGAGAGTTAAGGATGGTGAGGTTGCTGTCTTTGTTTATAAACAAAAAGATGGTCATAACCAAGACTTCATCATTGGTCCACATGATGAAACACTAAAAACTAAAAACTTTCCAATTTTGTCATCTATTATCGGCTTGTGGTATGAAAAGGACACTCCATTTCAAGCTGAAGTTTTCTTTATTAACTTAAAACGTGCATTACAGATTAAATTTGGTGTTCCATATTTTGATATCGCTGATCCTAGATTTATTGATTTTGAAGCACCAGTTGCTGTACGTGGCACACTTACTTTCAAAATTGAAGATTACGAAGCTTTCGTTAAGCATTATCAACTTGCAACTTTTGAGATGGAAGACTTCAAGAAAAAAGTCACAGACGCAATTACTAGATATGTAAAAGACTCAGTTGCTAAAGCACCAGCCGAAAATGATATTCCATTAATTCAAATTGAATCAAAAATAGATCTTATTAATGATAAAGTTGAACTAAATATCAAAGAGAGACTATACGAAACATTTGGTGTTACAGTTACTGGCTTTGATATAAGTGCAATTGAAATAGATAAAGAGTCAGTTGGATATCAAGAGCTCAGAAATATTAGCAAAGGCATGGCTCTTAGAAAAGCTGAAATGGATATAAAGCATTACGAAGAATCACTTCGCATTCAAAGAGAAGAAGAACAATATGCTAAGCATATGGGCACTAAACAAGCAAATCTTGGCGCTTATGAGACCGAGGTTAAAGGTGAGGTTGGTGTTGAAAGTGCAAAAGCTCTTGGAAAAATGGGTGAAAATGGTGCAGGTCATATAGATATTGGCGGAGATGGTAGTCAAGGAGAGGGCACTGGTTTTAATCCTGTCTCTTTGATGACTGGCTTAGCTGTTGGTGGTGCTGTCGCTAAAAACATTGGTGGTACTTTAGATCAGACTATGAATGCATCTATAAATGTGCCTCCTGCAATTCCTACTGTCACTTTCCATGTTGCTATCGATGGTAAAGCCGTCGGACCATTTGAAACTGCAAAAGTCATCGACATGATTAAAAGTGGTCAAATTTTGAAAGATACACTAATTTGGAAACAAGGTACTCCAAATTGGGTAAAAGCGCAAGAATTAAAAGAATTTAGTGATTCGTTCCCACCAGAGTTGCCACCAACTAAATAGTCTTTATAGGAATTAATGCATTTCTTGCTGTTGCTTTTAGTTTTATAATTGGGGAAAAATTAACTTTTAAAAGTTATTGTCTCATTGCTAATATAACATTATTTTATTTTTTGATTTTTGTGCTAAATTATAAAAAAAAGAAAGATATGTATAGATTTTGCATTGTTGATGACGACAAAAATATCCGCGATGAATTATTGTCTTTTTTAAAGCAATATTCTCAAGAAGAAAATTTAGAAATTTCAATCGATTGTTTTGAAGATGCGAATAAATTCTTAAAGCAAGACGATGAATATGATCTTATTTTTATGGATATTGAAATTGGTAATTTAAACGGTATTGATGTCGTTAAATCAATGCGTGAAAAAAAGATTGATACAATTGTGATTTTTATATCCTATCTTGCTTCTTATGCAGTTGATGGCTATTCAGTTGATGGATTTGATTTCATTGTTAAACCACTTAATTATTATGAATTTTCTCTTAAAATGAAACGAGCAATGAATAACATATCAAAAGAAAAAAATGTTGTATTTCATGTGCAATCACGCGGGGAAATATACAAGATTGAGTCAAATAAATTGAAATATGTTGAAGTTATTAATCATACAATCATTTTCCATATGATTGATGAAAATATAACGATTAATTCCTCACTTAAAGAAGTCAAAGAAAAACTTGCTGGTGCTGATTTTGCTCTTTGCAACCAATGTTATTTGGTTAATCTCAATTTTGTAGAATCGATTAATAAGAACACGGTTAAGGTAAAAGATGAAGAACTTAGAATCTCTGTTCCTCGTCGCAAAGAGTTCGAAAATACATTTTTAGAATTTTTAAAGAGAAAAGCATGACATTTTTATTCGTTTATAAAATCGCTTTCGTTATCGAAATGCTTATTGCAGAAACAATTTTTTCATTTCGCTTAGAAAGAAGAAAACATTTTGTGATTCGCTTATTGGTTGCAATTATTGGTTCACTTTTGCTTGGCATTTTTTATCCACTTCCAAACGAATTTGGTTATAGTGCTTGGTATACGTCAATAATGTTTGTTGTTTTAGCAACTTCCACAGTTTTTTATTTATGCTTTTGTTTTAAAACTAATTTCACTTTTGTCTTTTTTACATTATTAACCTGCTATACATTCCAACAAATCAGCTATTTATTGTTCCAATTATTAGTGACTCCTCTTTCAGAACTTCTTGGCCCCATGAATATGTATGGTAGCGATGCTTTTGATTTTAGCGACTTTAATTGGAAGAGTTTTATTATTGTTTTGCTATATATTGATTGCTTTGTAATGACTTTTGGTGCTTTATATTTTATTTTTAATAAAAAGTTAAAAACTATCGAAACCGTTAAATTAAAATTTAACAACTTGTTCTTTTTAATCATTTTATTGTTGGTGGTCGATGTTGTTTTAAATGCGATTATTACATATTCAGAGGTTCCGTTAATTCCTCTTTTAATAATCTATATTTACAATTTAATATCATGTTTTTTACTTGTTTATATTGAAAACTCTATTATCAAAACTATTGATATGGGTCATGAAAATGAGGTGATGAAAGAAGCACTTATTCAAGCAACAAAGCAATATGAAACACAAAAAGATACAATTGAAATGATCAATATCAAATGTCATGATTTAAAACATCAAATTGCTCTTATTTCAAGTAAAAACAATATCGATGATGATTATGTTAAAGAAATTAAAGATTTAATTAATGTCTATGATTCAAGTTATAACACTGGCAACGAAGTTTTAAATATTATCCTAACCGAAAAAGCCTTATCCTGCCAAACAAAGGATGTAAGATTAAGCGCAATTGCAGATGTTAAAGGTCTTGAAACAATCAAAGAAGGGGATTTATATTCGCTTATTGGCAATATTTTAGATAATGCGATTGAAGCCTCTACCAAAATAGCGGATAAAAACAAACGTTGCATCGATTTTTCAATAAAACGAAAATCGTCTTATATGTTTATAAAATGTCAAAATTATTTTGTTGGTAACATTTTATTTGAAAACAATTTACCTAAGACTATAAAAGATGATAAAGCAAATCACGGCTTTGGAATGAAAAGCATCAAAAATATTGCTGATAAATATTCGATGAATCTTGAAATCAATATTGAGAAAGATGTGTTTTCTTTGCTTTTATCATTTAAAGTCGAAGATTGAAAAGAATACGCTTTTAACTAATAAGTCTGCGTTGAAACCGCTTTTAAGGCGTATTTTTTTGTTAAAGTAATCATATAAAGTGAAGCGAGGGCTAATAAATGAAAATCAAAACACTTAATTTTCTTATTGGTTTAGATGCGATTTTAATGTTTTACGATACAGTCGGAATAATCGCTGCCGGAATCATTTTAAACGCTGTCGCCAACCAAACTCACAATACCGCCACGATTTTTGATTCTTGGTGGCAAATTGTGATTTTCATCTTAGATATCATTTTAGTGATGTCTTTAGCAATTCTCATCTTTTTTAGAATAAAAGAAGGGAAAAAGAATAAGAAAGGAGTCGAAATGGTCAATGAAGAAAAAAATTAATTCAAGAAAGATTTTTTCGAAAAGTGTATGGGGCTTATCAGCAGTCTTTTTTGGAATTTTAACAGTAATTTTTTCGGTTGCATATGCAGTAACACCTCAAAGTTCTAACTTCATCAACGAATATTTAGGTATTGATCCATATGAAAGAATTGATACTGGCGAAGAAAAACCGTTTGATGTTTATAAAAGTGACTATATGAACGCCGATGGAACATATAATCACTCAGCAATGCGCAAAAACAGTGAAAAGATTGCTCTTCAGGTTGCCCAAGAAGGAAGCGTTTTGCTTTGGAATAACGATAACGCTCTACCTTTGGCAAAAGACTCAAAAGTATCTTTCTTAGGAATTTCATCTAACGCCTATTTGTATAGCGCTGCTGGAAGCGGACATTTGGGTGTATCTCCATCGTCAACCTTAGAACAAGCTTGCAAAGATAATGGATTAATCATCAACCAATCTTTAATGAATGCCTATAAGTTCTTAAGCGGAACATATGGCAATTATTTAGGAAGTGCTGGTTCGACGTTAGGTGGAGCAAGTATTGGTGATAAATGTTATGTTGAATATGGTATCAATGAAGCACCTTTTGAAAAACTTAATACCACTCAAGCAGGCAATGTCACTAACACTATTCCAGATTATGGTGATGCCGCTGTTTTAATCATTTCTCGAAATGATGGTGAAGATGGCGATACCAACTACAACACCAAAGAATGCTTAGGTAACAATTATCTTGATTTAGCGCACGAAGAAGTAAAAATTCTCAACGAATTAAAAACCTTAAAAGACGAAGGCAAGGTTAAAAAAATTGTTCTTGTGATTAATGCTGCCCAACCTATGCAAATGAAAAATATTAAAACATTTGATATTGATGCATGTTTATGGGCTGGTGTTGGTGGCAATGTTAGCAATCAACAAATTGCTTCAATCTTAAGCGGTAATGCAAATCCAAGCGGAAGGACAATTGATACTTATACATTTGATAATTATTCAAATCCATCCACAGTTAATATGGGCGATTTTGAATGGTCGACAAAAACAGGTCTTCCTGCAACTGCTGATTATTCTCACAATGACAAATATCTAACATATGCAGAAAGCATATATGTAGGATATCGTTATTTTGAAACACGTTATGAAGATTCTGTTTTAAATTCTGGTAATGCTAAATCAAGTAAAGGCGCTTTGATGGCAGATACTTGGGATTATACAAAGGAAGTTGCTTTCCCATTTGGCTATGGAAACAGTTATACGACTTTCTCTCACGGTGGATTTAGCGTGAAAGAGGAATTAGATAAGTATATTGTTTCAGTAACTGTTACCAACACTGGTAGTGTCTCTGGCAAAGATGTTGTCCAAATCTATCTTCAAAAACCGTATACCGAATATGATATTGCTAATGTAATTGAAAAATCAGCAGTCGAATTGGTTGGTTTTGAAAAAACAAACGAACTTAAGCCAGGTCAAAAAGAAACTGTCGAAGTTAAAGTTAATAAAAGCGATTTCAAATCATATGATGCATATAATAAAGGCACATATATTTTAGAAAAAGGAGATTATTATTTAAGCGAGGGCAATAACGCTCATGATGCTTTAAATAATATTCTTGCTAAAAAAGGAAAAACCATTAGCGATGGAATGGATTATAATGGGACATCTTCAAAAGCTCATATAATCAAAATTCAAACTGATGATTTTGAAAAATACTCAAAGAGTATTGCGACAAATTATCCAATTACAAATCAATTTAGTGACGCTGACGTAAAGCTTTATGAAGGCGTTAAAGATCAATTCACTAATTGGAAATATTTAAGTCGTAGCGATTGGGATAAAACTTATCCAAATCCAGTGGTGATGGATAATTTAACCGAAAAACTTCGTTACGATATGCAATATACTCACGATATTGTCGAAGACCCAACCAAAAGAATGCCAAAATATGGGCAATCAGGTAGTGAAAAATTAATCGACCTTTATGGTGCTGATTATAACGATCCAGCCTGGGATAAACTTCTTGATCAATTATCGTGGGTAGATATGAACAATTTAGCCACTGTAGGTGGTGGTATTGCTGGTGCTCCTAGCGTTAATGCTCCAAGCGGCAACGCAAAAGATGGTCCAGCAGGATTAAATGTTGGTAATCCAACCGTTATGTGTTTCCCATCGGAATGCAATATGGCTTCAACATTTAACAAATTATTAATTGAAGAACTTGGTAATGCGTTCGGTATGGAAATCATGCATGTTGGTTATCAAGGAATTTATGGTCCTGGTGCTAATATTCATCGCTCACCTTATAGTGGTCGTAACTGGGAATATTTTAGTGAAGACCCATATATATCCAGTGTAATGTTAGCTAGTGAAGTCACTGGTTTGCAAAATCGTGGCATTATTGTTTTTACAAAACACTTCTTATTAAATGACACTGAACGCAATAGATATGGTGTTGCCGTATTTGCAAACGAGCAAAGCATTCGCGAAATATATTTAAGATCTTTTGAAACTGCTTGTAGCGAAGCAAAAATGAATGGCATTATGTCGTCATTTAACCGCATTGGTCCAACTTGGTCTGGAAAACATAAAGGATTGTTGACCGAAGTACTTCGCAATGAATGGGGTTTTCTCGGCGTAGTTCAAACCGATGCCTATGTTGGAACGCATATGCATATGGCAATTGCTGAATCTGTTATTGCTGGCAACGATTTTACAATGGGCGGTGCAGTTAGTAACAAATTCGATCAATGGAAAGATTCACCAACTCTTGTCAGCGCGCTTCGTGAAACATGCCATCGTTTGTTATATACAAAAGTAAATTCATTTTCAATGAATGGCATGTCAACTTCGACGATTATTGTCTATCATACTCCATGGTGGCAAACTGCTTTATTAAGCGGCGAAATTGTTTCTGCAGTGCTCTTTGGAATAAGCGGATTAATGCTCATTCTCGGATTTGTCTTACCTCTTGTTTGGAAAAGAAGAGATAAATTGTTAGAGGAAAACCCAAATACCAAATATTTCTTCGATGTTATTTCCAAAAAATTCACTATTGTCGGTGCATCAATCGGTGCGGTAGCAATACTAGCATCGACATTAACGCCAATAATAGTTGAAAATAGTAAACACAGTGTTATTACACCAACTGTGCATACTTGCGAACATGTTTGTCCAGATTGTGGCAAATGCCAAGATTACGATTGCGATTATGTCGTTTGCGAAGAAAAATGTCATTGTCCATGTGAACATGCTTGCGAAGTGTGTGGCAAGTGTCTTGATAGTGAATCCACAAGTCCAAGATGCTTAGAAAAATGTGGACATGATAAAGAACATGATTATATATTCGAAGGTGAAGATTCGCATACCTTGTTATATGGTGGCAATAGCGGTGGATTAGGTATTGGCCATGAGACAAATCTCGGTACAAATGAATATTATGTCGGTGCATTTAATGGCAACTTGGGAGCAAGAATTAAATATGTTATCAATTCTGAAACTGAACAAGTTGCATCATTATCAGCATCTGTTTGTAAACGCACTGGCGGAATTTTGTTCACCAATAGTTTAATTGTTACAATTAATGGCGAGATTTATAGCTCAAAAGCTGTCGTCCCAAGTCTTAAAGAAGGCGAAGCAGAATGGGTTACATTCTACCGCGTTATTCTTGGATGTGTTTCTTTGAAACAAGGACGCAATGTTATCGAGTTTACTGTTGCAAGTGGTGATGCTTCTTATGGATTTAACTTCGATAAGATATATCTAAAAGCAAACAATCCAATTTCGTGGTATGAAGGCGAACATATTTGCGACCACATTTGCCCTGATTGCGGATTGTGCCAAGATGAAAAATGCAATGATCCAATTTGCAAAGAAAAATGCACTTGTCTTGTTACAAAATTAGAATTTTCAGCGTTAAATGAATATGTAACAAGAGAAAATATCACAAATTATAATAACGAAGCAGTTATCATTAATAACTCTAGCAGTAAGTTATTATATGAAATCAAAGCTAAAAAATCGTTTGAATCATATTTCTTCTTAGATATAAAGAACGAAGATTATGATTTTGCTTTGAAAGACAAGATTTCGTTATTAGTTAATGACAAAGAGATATCTCTTGATGCTAATGTTACAAAAACTGAAGGATATCAACGTGTCAAATTAGGAAAAATATCACTTATTAATGGTGTTAACAAAATTGAAATTATCGGTAAAGATGGCGCGAACTTGATATTGAAAAATATTGTCTTCGGAACTGAAGAAAGTTTGTCTTATCGCAACCCATATGAATTTAGCGTTTCAAATGACACAGTTCTTATCAGTGGAAACGCATATCGAACCGATAACAACTATATCAATATGGCTGTGAATAATGCCAAAGATAGTGAAATCGTTTTCCAAATCGATTCTTCAAAAGATACTAATGCAAATTTATATTTAAGCCTTGGTTGTCGTCAAGGAATTATCCATATTAGCGATATTCTTGAATTAACGATTAACGACGTTAAATATGATATCGATGAAGAAATATTGCTTTCAAATAATGGAGCCGATCTTATTGATTTTGCTGATATCTTGATTGGTGAAATTATATTAAAAGAAGGCTTAAACACCATTAAGTTAAAAACATTATTTGATAATCCAGAAGTAAATACCACTTTAGCGAGTATTATTTTCGCTAATACAGATGCCAAACTTGATTATTCAAGTTCTGCGATTTCGATGAATAAATTTATATTCGAAGCCGAAGAAGCCGAACTTGTCCAAATCAATGGAAATCCACATGTATCAAGTGGCTGGGATTCAAGTAATAATAATTTCTTAGGTGGCGTTAATGACTGTGCTGTATTTTGCCCAGGTCAAGCTAAAATCATCTTAAGAATCACATCTTCTTCAGAAATGTTTGCAAAATTCTACGTCAATGCAGGGACAGCTGTCAGCTGTAATGCTAATAAAGCATTTATTGCAACATTAAATGGAGAATCAATCACAAGTGATCAACATTGGTCGCAAACAGGCTGGTATGGTTGGACTAACTTCTATTACGGCACTTTAAAATTAAATGCTGGTGAAAATGTTCTTGAACTAACGCTTGGTAGTGAAGCGACAATGAATATCGACTATTTCTTATTTGAATCACTTGGAACAATTACTAAATAAAAAGGACTTATTATGAAAACTAATAGAATTATTGGACTTGTTGCATCATTACTTGTTGCACCTATGCTCAGCGGATGCAATACATCCCACGTTCACGATTTAAAAGTCGTGCAAGCAGCTGAACCTGATTGTATTCATGAAGGTCATCAAAAATATTATGAATGCGTGGTTGAAGGATGCGGAAAGATTTTCCTCGACAATCAAGCTACTCAAGAAACCACTCTTGAAGAAATTACTATTGCTGCAACCGGTATTCATACTGGTGGAGAAGCTACTTGTACTTCTAAAGCTATTTGTGATGTATGTGGAGAAGAATATGGTGAACTTGGTGAACACCATTACACTCATGAAGTTGTTGATAATAAATATTTAGCAGCAGCTGCAACATGTACTGAAAAAGCCAAATATTATTATTCATGCGAATGTGGCGAAAAGGGAACTGAAACATTTGATTATGGTGAAGCCCTCGGCCATGAATTTGAAACAATTGGTGATAATTATTTAACAACACAATGTACAAGAGGTGATGCATATCGCCACCTTTATGAAGCAGAAAATATGAAGAGCAACGCTTGGAATACTGAAGATGCTGAATATCGTGATAAATTATGGAAAATACCAGGCATTGGAAGTGGTGATTGGGTAGTTAAAAGAGTTTACGATAATGCAGTCGAAACTCCAAACAAAGTTTGGCTTGAATTCGATGCAGATATGTTAAACGAAGAAACATTTGGTTTATACTTCAAACTTGCTCTTAGTAGCACAAGTGTTCCACGAAATTCCTGGAGGGTGTTAGTCAATGGACAAGAAGCAACCACCACTGGCGATTTCGTTTCACCGACTGATGGCGATTGGAACACAGATACATTCCGCGAATATTACTGGGGCGATATTACATTAAATGCTGGTCATAATCAAATCCGATTAATCATATCAGATGATTGCCGATGCAATATCGATTTCGTTTCACTTGTTGGTTCCTCTTTAAGTGGCGAACATAGTGTTAAACTCGTTCAAGACGAAGGCAGCGAAACCCACCATTACGCTTGTTCGGATGAAGGCTGCGCAGCAGTTGGTGAAGCAATCGCTTGCGTCTATGATCAAAGAGTAGCAACTGCAGAACATTTATCAGAAGGCAAAAACTATTATTATTCCTGCGTCTGCGGAAGAAATGGAACTGAAACATTTGAAGCAGACATTCATGTTCACGAAATGGCCCAATTAGTGACAGGTCAAAATGATGTCAAGGTTTGCACTTGTGGCAAAATGGAAAGAAAATTCGATTTAGCAACATCATATAGTGAATCTTGGAGCGAAGGAACCGCAAAAACAGATGCTTTGTGGCGTCAATTAGGTGAACCAAAAACCGACCTTGATAGCGGACATTGGATTTCTCACATCAATGATGTTACTCATACCGGTGAAAACGATGATAAATATTGGATTGCTATCGGTGTCGAGTTTGAAGGCGGTGAAGATATTCAAGCTGAATTAATTCTCAATGCCGGTATTAACGATGGCTCTTGGGACAATATTGTTGTTCGTGTTAATGAAGTAATCGTAACTCCAGCAAACTCAGCAATGAATAAACAAGGATGGGATACATTCGCTAATTCATCATTTGGCATGATTACATTAAAAGCTAATCAAGTTAACACCATTAGAATTTCACCAAAACAAGGCTGTCAAATGAACTGGGGTTATCTCCAACTCAATAGTGATGTTAATACCACAAATGCTACTGATAAAATTGCATCACTTATCAAATAATTAATTAATATCATCAATTAGAGTCGCTTCGGCGGCTCTTTTTTTGATATCTTTTAAAGATATTTTCCTTTATAATAAAGAAGGATATAGTTATGGATATAAAATATTTAGTTTTTGATTTAGATGATACATTATTAAGAAGAAATCGTAAGATTTCTGATTACACTTTAAAAGTGTTAAACAAAGCTCATGAATTAGGATTAAAGATTGTTTTTAATACCTCAAGAAGCAAACAAAATTCTGCTCAATATGCTGATATAGTTCATCCAGATTATGGCATTTATAATGGTGGGTGCCAAATTGTTGATAAAGATGGCAACGATTTATATACAAACACCATTAATAAAGAAGACACAAAAAGATTATCAAAATATTTATCTTCAATTTGTCCAAAAATATCAGTTCAAACAAAAGAGCATTTCTATGCTTCTGATAAAGATTATAGAGGACAAAACGCCATTCATTATGATTTTAAAGATGGATTAGAAGAAGATTGCTTTAAGATTTTATGTTTGAATGATGATTTGCCCCTTATCCAAAAAATCTCAAGCGAAAATAATTTAGAACTTCAAAATTATCTTAATGGTGGATGGAATCGCTTAAGTGTTAAAGGGGCAAATAAATGGTTTGGTCTTAAAAAACTTATTGAATTATTATCTGCTGATAAAGATGAATTTATGACATTTGGTGATGATGTCGGCGATATGGATATGATTTTAAATTCTGGTGTTGGAGTCGCTATGAAGAATTCTCAACCACAACTACTAAAAGTTGCTAAAAACATTACTCTTAGCAACGAAGATGATGGCTGTGCCGTGTTCATCAACAAATATTTTGATCTCAAAATTGAGGACTAATCAAATAGTCCTTTTTTATTGGTTGACAAAAATATTAAACAGCCTATTATAAGTGTGAATAAAATTCATATTAAGGAGGATTGATTTATGTTGACATTGAAAAATATTAAAAAAGATTATCTTAGTGCCGCCCAAGTAACACATGCATTAAAAGGCATAAATCTTTCTTTTCGAAAAAATGAATTTGTCTCTATTTTAGGACCATCTGGATGTGGAAAGACTACTTTATTAAACATTATTGGTGGTCTTGATCGCTATACAAGTGGTGATTTAAAAATTAAACACAAATCAACCAAAAATTATACCGATAGAGATTGGGATACATATCGTAACCATTCTATTGGTTTTGTATTTCAATCTTATAATTTAATTTCTCATCTTAATATTTTAGGTAACGTTGAACTTGCTTTAACAATCGGTGGAATATCCAAAAAAGAAAGAACAAATCGCGCTTTAAAAGCACTTGAAGCTGTTGGCCTTGGTGATGTCAGTAAGAAAAAACCAAATCAACTTTCTGGTGGACAAATGCAAAGAGTAGCAATTGCGCGTGCCTTGGTAAATGATCCAGAAATTCTTTTAGCAGATGAACCAACTGGCGCTTTAGATAGTGGAACATCCATCCAAATCATGGAACTTCTAAAAGAAGTTGCAAAAGATAGATTGGTCATCATGGTTACCCATAACCCTGAACTAGCAAAAGCTTATTCAAATCGTATTGTCACCATGAAAGATGGCTTAGTTATTGATGATACAAATCCATACGATGATAAAGATGAAAAATATGAAGTAAAAGAAATAAGCAAAAAGAAAGCCAAAATGTCTCTTGGCACCGCTTTTGCGTTGTCTAGTAAAAATTTGGTGTCAAAAATAAAAAGAACATCATTGGTTGTTATCGCTGGTAGCATTGGTATTATCGGTGTAAGTGCTGTTTTAGCAGTATCTTATGGTGTCAAATCATATATTCGCTCAATGCAAGATGATATGCTTTCTGGTAACCCAGTGACAATAAGTGAAACAGCGCTTGATTTATCAACAATGATGAAAGCAAGCTCTGAATCGATGATTAATAGCTCTCTAAAAGAAAGTATTGAAGATGGGAAAATCAATATTCAATACATGGTTGAATATCTTGCAAAGCAACAAAACAATCTTTCTGGTTATTCTTTAAAAAATCATATCAATGAAGATTATTTAAAATTTGTCGAGCAAATGCCAAATGATTATTATAGCGCCATCATGAAACAATATGGCATTAACCCGAAACTCAATTTGTACACAAATGTTGATTTCACTGCGCCAAAAGGTAATATTGAACAAGTCTCGCTTCATGAACTAGAAACAATGTATACCGAAATCATTAAAAAGACCGAATTTGGTAAATTTTCATCGATGATTTCGATGTTTACTGATGTATTTTATTCAATGCCTAACAATCCATCATATATTGAAAATCAATACGATATTTTAAATGAAGGCGGATATATTCCAACAGCCCAAAACGAGATGATGATTGTTGTCAGCAAGAAAAGTGCATTAACCGATATCTTCTTAGGACAACTAGGATATTTAACTGAAGATGAATTTGTTGATATTGTCGATAAATATACTGATCCAGACAACAATAAGGATTTAGAATTATCGCCAGTTGATTTTGACTACGACACATTAGTTAACAAAAAATTTATATATTATCCAAATAATAGTGTTTTCAAAGAAAACACAATTTCCACACCTTTAGCCCGTATTCCTTTTACTTATGTTGGTGAAGTCAATAACGGTGAAAGTCTAGAAAATGGAATGGAAATGAAAATTACAGCCATTGTAAGAGCTAAAGAAAATGTTAGTTATGGCTGTCTTGATACAGGTATTGTTGTATCTCCTGCCTTTGAGCAAATGATTTTAAATAACGCTAAAGATAGCAAGGTTGTCACAAAATTATTCGAAGAGGAAGAATATTACAATTCTTTATCGTCAACCGATCAAGAAAATTATAAATTAACGATTCCATTTACATATAAATACGCATATCGTGATGAAGGCTTAACTAGCGGTGCTGGTTCTGCTTTATCTGTTGTTAATCTAGTCGGCACTACTGGAGGAAGTGGCGGAATGTTCTCTGATTTGTTCAGCGAATTATTTGGCGATAAAACTTCGGTCGAATCACAATTTAAATCTGCGATTAGAAAAGTAGGTGGCAATAATATTCCTAATTCCATTTCTGTTTATCCTCTTTCTTTTGATGATAAACATTTTGTCACTAATTATCTTGATCAATGGAACGATAAAAATATCACAATCACTGTCGGAGATAAAACTCTTTCTCCAAGCGAAAGAGAAGATATTAAATATACTGATAATTTAGAGCTTGTTATTAATTTAATTAATAATATGATTGATATTATTTCAATTGCCCTAATTTGTTTTACTTCCCTTTCTCTTGTTGTTTCAACGGTTATGATTGGTATTATCACTTATGTATCTGTCATCGAAAGAATTAAGGAAATCGGTATTATTAGATCGCTTGGTGGTCGCAAACTTGACGTATCAAATTTGTTCAATGTTGAAACATTTATCATCGGTCTTTCAAGCGGACTATTCGGCATTGCTGTTACTTATGGAATTTGTTTAATCGTCAATGCGATTATTAATAATTTTGTCAAAGTTGGTACGCTTATGATCCTTCCTTGGCATTTGGCGTTATTAGTTATCGCTGTATCAATTGGACTCACCCTTATAAGTGGGTTAATTCCTGCGATTGCCGCAGCCCATAAAGATCCTGTTGTTGCTTTAAGAAGCAATGATTAAAAATTGTATATCGCTATAAAATAGACTATAATATTATTCAATATAATATGAAGAATATTATCGTTATTTGTCCAAATCAAACGAGCAGGATATTGATGAAAAAATATCGTCAAAGCGATGTTTTTTCGAATGTTAAATTTTATAGTCGCGAAACATTTTTGAAAAAATGTACATATCGATATGATTTAGAAGCCGTTAAATATTTGATTAAGAATTATGATTTATCGCTTAAAATTGCTAAACAATATTTACGAAATATCATTTATTTAAAAGATTATGACGAAAGCATTCATTTACCTTTTAAATATTTATTCGATATAAAGCAAGAACTCATCGATAACAATCTTTTAATTGAAGACACTCTTTTTAAATATCAAATGAATAATGCCCATATTGATATTGCTTATTATTCAAAAAATGACCCTGTTATCGCTTTTTGTTTAAAAAATCATAAAGATTATTCATTTATTGATGTTTTAAAAGATAATGATTATGTCTCGACATATAACGTATTTGAAAACAATGATGATGAATTATATTTTGTCATCAATAAAATCGAAGATTTATTAAAACATCAAGGTGTTAAACCTAATAAAATTAGATTATTTAATTTTGTTGAAGACGATGAAATCATCATCGATCGTTTCCGTGATAATTATCATTTTAATATCGATAATGCATTCGAGAAGAATATTGCATCTATCAACCAAAGCAAAAATATTTTATCTAATTATGATGGCACATTAGATTCTCTTATTAATAATATAAATTTTGATGAAGATGGAGCATTTGATTTAAGTAGTTGCATAGAATCTTTCTATATCGAAGGATTATCAAAAGATAAACAAATATCTGTTTATAAAGATGCTTTTAAAACCGTATTAAGAACTCCAATTAAACATAAAGACGCACTTAAAGTTATAAATGATCCTTTCGTGGACAAAGATGAATATCTTTTTATCTTAAATTACGCCCAAGGGAAATTCCCAACATTTAAAAAAGACGATGCATTTTTAAGCGATGATGAAAAAAAGATTTTAAATATCCCAATAAGTGAAGAAATAAACGATGCGATAAGTGATTATTATAAAAATGCTCTTAGAGGAGATGGCCATATTGTGCTATGTTACATCAATCACGACTTTTCAGCTAAATATAGCCCATCGTTTTTTGTTGATGCCTTAAAGCAAAAAGAAATATACGCTCCTACAATTGAGACAATATATTCACAAAAAGAAGCTAATATTAAATGCGCAAAGCTTCTCGATGTTAAAACAAAATACCATCGCATTGACCCATATTTAGAATCATTAGAAAAGCTTGCTGATATTTCATATGGAAATTATGATAGTCAAATTAATAATCTGGATCTTTATAACGACAAATCAAAATTAGAATTATCTTATTCACAAATCAAAGTATTTGTCGAATGCCAATATAAATATTACCTTGATTATATTCTTAATATTGATCCAAAGGATGAAAATATCAATCTTGTTTTAGGCAATTTATTTCATAAAATGCTCGAGAACAAACAAAAATATGCTTCATTTGATGAAAATTATGATGCTAATTATCAAAATTACATAAATAAATTATCGGAAATAGAAAAAATCTTCTTAAAGAGAATGATTGAAGAATTTAGATATTCTTATCAATATATCGAATCTCACGATAAAAATGTTAAAAATAGATGGGAAGACAATGAATATGAAGTTTCGATTCCTTTAGGCAACACTTTGATCAAAGGAAAAATCGATAAGATAATGGAAAGTGATTCACAATATTTGTCAATCATCGATTATAAACTTAGCAGCGAAAAATTTAATGAAAATGAATTCAATGAATATTCTCGTTCTAGCCAATTACCAATTTATTCATATTTTGTTAAAAACGATAAATATTTTAAAGATAAAGAAGTCATCAATTTATTAATTTCTCCACTTGTTGTATCTGATAACAAAAAATTATCTTTTAAAGACAATGAAAACCGCGATAAAATGCGCCAATTAATTGGCATTAGCTTAAATGAGAAAAATAAATTAGAAACATTTAGCGATGATTTTTCTTATTACGGAAGCATATCGGTTACTAAAAAGGGTGATTTTACAAAAAGATCTGCTGTTTATAGCAAAGTCAAAATTGATGAATTTGCTGATAAAGCAGAACAACTTATAAAAACTGTTGATAAAAAAGTTCGAACAAACGAATTTATCATCAATCCAAAATATAAATCAAGTTTTGATAATTCTTGTAAATTTTGTCATTATCATGACATTTGTTTTAAAAATTTCAAACAATATGTCTATTTAAATAAAGGAGGTAGCGATGATGAGTGATGTTAAATACACTGATGAGCAATTAGCAGCTATCGACTTTGTTAATGGCAACGTTTTAGTCAATGCCTCAGCAGGAAGCGGGAAAACTGAAGTTCTTGGTGAAAGGGCGTATCGTCTTATTGCGGGAAACGCAAAATTAAATGAACTATTAGTGTTAACTTTCACAAATCTTGCTGCCCAAAATATGCGAGCAAGAATTCGCAAGAAACTTTTAGAAAACGGACTAACAAAAATTGCTGCAAATGTTGATGCAGTCAATATTCAAACATATGATGCTTTTGCCTTGGAACTCGCCAAAAAATATCAACATGTTTTAAATTATGATGGCGAGATTAAAACTGTTGATAAAACACTTATCACGGTTAAAGTTAATGAATTAATTCGTCAAAAATTAGATGATTTATACATCAAAAAAGATAGTTTGATACAAGAAGTTATTTATTATTATTGCCTAAAAGATGATAAATGCATTGCTGATTTCATCAACAAAATATATTCATATATTGAGTCTTCAAGTGATGAAGATAAAACAATTTCTGAACTTCGCGAAAAATATTTTGATGAAAAATATATTCTTAATTTATTAAACGAAAAAGCTAAACAATTTTATGATGAATTAATTGCATCATATAAAGATGTTAAAACAATATCTGACCCAGATCTTTTTGACTCAATTGAACAATATCTTCAAAATTTATTATATGCTAGCGATTATGAAAGCATGTATCGCGGAGTTTGTTCACTTGATGATAATTTCCCACGCGTTAGCAAAAATTGTGATGATGAAGATAAATTAAAAATCAAAAAATGTCGCGATGTTCTTACAAGTATTAAGCTTTTTGTTGATAATACGAACTTACAAGAATCAATAGATCATATTATTTCTCAAAAAGATAGAGTCCTTTGCTTAGTAGAACTTGCCATTGAAGTCTATCAAGATATTAAAGCTTATAAATATAAACATGGCACATTTACATTTAATGACATTTTTAAATTTGCTTTAAAAATCGTTAAAGACCCAACGATTAATAAAAAACTAAGAAATCGATTTAAATATATTATGGTTGATGAATATCAAGATACTTCATTGCTGCAAGAAGAATTCATCAATGCACTTGAAAACAAGAATCTATTTTTAGTCGGTGATGTTAAACAATCTATTTATCGATTTAGAGGTGCTGATTCATCATTATTTTTGTCGCGTTTTGATGCTTATAAAAAAGCACAAGGTGGAACATTACTAAATTTATCAAAGAATTTCCGCACAAGAAAAGAACCACTTGAATCAAATAATGATTTATTCGAAGCTTTGATGAGCAAAGAATATACCAAACTTGATTATAAACAAGATCATTTTATGCATTTTGGTAATGATAGTTATGAAAAAGCTAACAATAAAATGATTTCTTATGATTATCACAACGAAATATTATGTAACCCAAAAGACGATAATATCACTAGCGAAGACGAATATCGTTTAGTGGCTCATGATATTATTGAAAAGATTAATTCTGGTTTTGAAGTTGCAAGCAAAGATGGACTAAGAAAAGCGACATTTTCTGATTTTGCAATTTTGTCTCGCAATAAATCAAAATTCGCAGAAATTCAAAAAGTATTTAATGAATTCAATATTCCTTTATTTGCAAATTATAGCGAAAAATTATCAACAAACCCGCTTATAATGACTTTGAAAAATATCATTAAAATGATATATCAATTTTCAATTGGTGAATCCTCTAATGATTTTCCTCACCAATACATGTCGCTTCTTCGCTCATTTTTAATCCGTTTAGATGATAAAGATATCCACGATATCATCAAAAATAAAACTT
This sequence comes from Erysipelotrichaceae bacterium, assembly GCA_022777645.1. Classification (GTDB taxonomy): domain Bacteria; phylum Bacillota_I; class Bacilli_A; order RFN20; family CAG-826; genus Fiminaster. The sequence goes on along the minus strand of JALFFX010000013.1, from coordinate 1,835 downwards.
ATGATTCGCATCCATCTTATTCGATTATTAAAAATATTGCTAAAAAAGCAAAAACGATAACTAATTATCAATTGACTCAACAAATAATTAAAGACTTTGATATCTATCAAAAACTTATAAGCGTTGGTGATATTTCTAACAATATCGAAATATTAAATTATTTCTTAAATCGTTCAAAGGAAATGGATGAACTAGGCTATGATTTATTAGATTATTGTGAATATTTTATCAATCTTGAAAATTTTGAGATAGAAGAAGAACTCGATAAAGTCAAACCAAGTATTGATTCGGTATCATTGTTATCAATGCATGCATCAAAAGGACTTGAATATAAGATTGTCTATTTGATTTCTAATGATTATCAAATAAATAAAGCGAATAGCATTTCTTTAGATTTTTCACCTCATTATGGTTATTGTTTTTATAATATTGATTTTCTTAATAGTGAATCAAAATTCAAACAATTCATTAGCGGTGATGAAAAGATGGAAAATCTTTTAGAAGAACTACGCATCTTTTATGTTGCATGCACTAGGGCGCAAGAAAAAAACATTTTAGTGTTCAATCATTCTCAAGCTGATATTGAGAATAAAAAGGTTGAAAATTTTGAAGACATCAAAAAATATATTGATTTTTATATTTATTCTCATCAAAGTTTTAAAATTCGCACTGGTAATGTAGATAATATAAAACTTGATAGCAAAGACTCAATTGTTAATAAAAATATCGCTTTAGATGAGCCTTATGAATTCTCTAATGATTTATATATAACCAAGAAGATTAGCAAAGATGTTTCAGAAGATATAGATCATGAATTATTAGAAATAGGTAATAAGTATCACGCTTATTTAGAATCTTGTGATTTTGTTACAAAAGATACATCTTTTATCAAAGACAAAAAAGATAGATATTTAATCGATAGATTTTTGAAAAATTCATTGTTTGATGATGCGGGCGACGCAATTCAACTTCATGAATATGAATTTTATGATGAAGAAAACGATGTCACAGGCGTAATTGACTTTATGCTTGTTTATGATGATCATATTGACTTAATTGATTTTAAATTATCTCACATTGATGATGAAGCGTATGAAAAGCAAGTCAAAACCTATAAGCAATATATGCAAAAATTATGCCCAGATAAAAAAATCAATATGTATATTTTAGGCATTTTAAGTTTAGATAAAAAGGAAGTTAAAGATGATTGATTTAAAGTTAAAAGACGACCAATATGAATTTAAAGGCGTTAATCACACTCGTGAAGTAATACGCGCGATTTTAGTGAATGAAGACAATAAAATCCTTCTTGAAAAAATAGTCGATAACGATATGTTTGGACCGCGCGATTATTACGAGACACCAGGTGGTGGCGCGAAAGAAAATGAGACGCATTTAGAAACCTTGAAGCGTGAAATTGCAGAAGAATGTGGCTATTTGATTTCTGATGATATAGTTCTCATTGGCAAGGTCAAAGATTATTACAATTTAATTAACCGTGAGAATCATAATTATTATTATATTGCTCGTGTTATTGGCAAATGCGAACAACATCTTGAAGCAGATGAATTAAGAAGAATCGCTGCTTTTTGCTGGGTTGATATCGATGAAGCAATCTCTTTGTATGAAAACATGCAAAACGTATTAGTGGGTAAATTAGTTAAACAAAGAGAATTACCAATTCTAAAATATTATCTAGCAGTAAAGAAAAAAGTTGGTAATTAAATTACCTTCTTTTTCTTATATATTCCAACAAACTTATTTTCATCTATTAACAGATGTCTTAATATTCTTTCGTTCTTTGGCCATTTCTCATCATCTTGTTTTACTTTAAA
>JALFFX010000002.1 GCA_022777645.1 Erysipelotrichaceae bacterium | reverse complement strand
GGAGTTAAATACGGTAGTGAAATGTTTGGCACTGCCTCAAATTATAATTATTATTTTGCAGCTCAGTTATATGTTGATTATCATCGCGCTATCTTTTTAAAACCTGGCACATACACCGTATTGCCAATAATCTACGATAGACTTGTCGAGGCCGTTGTCTATACAACTTCTTACTATTCATATAATACTAATCAATCAGGTTACAATTTTAGATTATATGTTGATAGTAACGGTGTTTATCAAGGTGAATATTCTGGCTGCGGATCATTAGAAAGATTCGATATCGATAGTTTTATAAATAATGGTGGAACCGTTGAATTTTATGATCGATGGAATGCTTAATCATATTTAAAGGATTGTGCTCTAATATCTCTGATATTTCCTTGAAAGCTATCATGTGTTCGACGATAATATAAGTGTCAAGAGGGGTAGGAGACAATAAAAGACCACCCAATACGTCGGGCCAGAGACCTTAAACCTGTCCAATTCGTGGTGGCGCACCTTAAAACGCTTTTTATTTGTGAATAATATTTCTTATAAAGAAACCATTAGAAATTGATTAATCAAGTCGGCTTGAATTATCATAGTTGTCTTGATAAAAAGATTATTATTTCTTCTAAAAATTTTGTAGTAAAACAAGAATATATTATTAGTTTTTATGAAACAAATATTTTTTCAACAGTGTCATTATCATTATCTGCCTTTAATAGTGTTGGAAGCGACACAACAAAATCTGATTCATCACATGCTCATACATGGTCTGATGTATTAACTAGCGAAAAGTCATTGGCATAAATATAACGAATATAGACAAATAAATGATAGGTTGTTTCGTTGTGGCAATAACGGCGACGGATATTGCAATGTGTGCGATAGACATTATTAGAACTAGAGCATTTTAAGATGTTGTTAAATAGAAAGATGTTGGCAACCAAAAAATTCCTAATGGTAAAACAATGGAAAGAAAACACAAATTGGTTGGTGGATCAGCTTTTTATACGAAAGGAACTTCTGGTTCTGATTTCTACTTTATCTTAGCAAAATATCCTGATTGAACATATATTGATGGTTATGATGATTCGCTCTTGAGGGTTATTAACTTAAGTTAAAAGTTAACAACCCCTTTTTTGTGAAATATTTCTACATTTTGTATCGCTCAGAAATGAATTTTATATCATCGCCAAGATTTGCCCACCACAAATAAATTTGATGACGTTCTTTTTCTTTTTCTTCATCTTCAAATTTTTTCCCACGGATGTGTGCTCTAAATTGCAATGGCCCGATATGTGGATTGTTCATGAAACCCCATTTCCTGTTATCGATATGCGTAAATATTTGCCTTTTCGTACAAAAATAGCCCATATCAACCGTGCCATGATAAATATAATCGGCTTCGATTTTTTCTGGTTTTGATCCTTTGAATAAGCAACGATAAATAAGTTTTTTTATCAGATCTTTCTTCTCTAATAAATCAAAATTAAATTTCTTAATCTCGTGGCGATAACGATATCGCAACTCTTCATAATCATAATGGTCAATACCAGATCCATCGGTGGTGTCATCTCCATAATGCCACTTTAGTAAAAACTGAATATCATCTTCTGGCATTCCTATTTCCTGCAAAAAAGGAATAAAAGTCGATAAATATTCGGAATGAACTAATCGAGCTTTATAAGATTTGACAGAAACATATTTTTTCTCCTCGCCAACTGAAACAACCACGTCCGGTTTTTGGAATCCTTTGACAAATTCGCATTTGATGATGTCATCATCTTTGATGGTCGGGAACATATGTTTTACAAAATAAGATAAATTCTTATTTAAGTCAGATAAATGTTTGTCATTGAGTTCGTAAACAAACATTTTCTCAGTCATAAAAGCATTGTTTTTGAACATTTTTCTCTCCTCCTTTCAAAATGTCGCTCAATAATAAATAGGGGTTTTCGGCATCATTTTTTGCAAAAAAAGTTTTAGCAATAAAGAATATATACTTGTATATATTAATTTTTCAAAAAATCTCAAATTGATTTATATTTTCATAAAAACTTAAAGTTTAATTTCGATTGCTATGATTTTTCGCAAATTTCCTCGAATCGTAATTAATTCTTGTATAATAAATGTGCGCATAAAGACAACATTTATTAGCGTGTCAACTTTAGATAATTATTGAATTCCACATTTTTTTTCTTGTATACTCTTTATAGTTTTAACGGAGATAAGATGTCGACTCTATTTCCTTTAATTCAACTTGCTATTGAATAGCGAATAAAAGAAAGGAAAACACGTATGAAAAAAAGAAACGTGATGCTCGCAGGTTTAAGCGCATTGTTAGCGACTGGTTTAACTGCTTGTGGTGGCGGTAGAACTGATGGTTATACATATCGTTCATATACATCTGCTTTAGCATCAAACTGGAACCCACATGCTTGGGAAACAAATGCTGATCAAGGCGTATTATCATACTTAAGCGAAGGTTTTGTCAGTCTTCAACCTAAAGATACCGCTAGTGGTGTTTATCAATGGGCATATGACATGGCTACATCTGTTGAAGATGTCACTGCTTCATGCGCTAATGATTTGGTCAGATTCAACGGACTTAGCGAAGCACAAGCTGCTGCATATGTTGCCGCAATCAAAGAAGACAATCCTGGCCAAATCGTTTATGAAGTCAAATTAAGAGACGGATTAAAATGGGAAGACGGTACCCCAATTAATGCCGATTCATTTATCGAATCAGGAAAATTACTTCTTGATCCAGCAATGAAAAACTACCGCGCTAACCTCTTCATTTCTGGAGAAAGCGCAATTGCTGGTGCAAAAGGACATTATTACTCCAATGCTATCGAATATCTCGATAACGGTACCGAAGAAGCTATTGCATCATTAGCTGACTTAAAACTCGAAAACGGAGTATATGTTAATGCTACTACCGGTCTTGGCGTTAAAATTGCTGTTGATGCTCCTCTTGCATATCTAAGTGGAAAAACTCTCATGGATTATGTCAAAAAATACGGTGATGAGGCCTTTAATATGGATGCCTGGAATAAGTTCTATAACGGTACAACAGTTGACAAAGAAGGTTTTGTTCCTGCTAATGAAACAAATATCGCAAACTTTAGAGCACTCCTTGATGCTTCAACTGATTGGGGTGAAAGTGCTGATTATTTTGTTAATTATTTATATGCCGAAGTAAAATTCCCAGAAATGGGTTGGGAAACCGTCGGTTTATATAAAGTCGACGAGTCGACATTCAGATATGTTCTTGCCACACCACTTGATTGGTCATCAATGATGGTCTCATTAATGGACACATGGCTTGTTGAACCAACATTATATAATTCTTTAAAAGATGAAAGTGGAAAACTTACCACAACAACATATGGTACATCAGTCAATACCACAAAATCATATGGACCTTATAAATTAAAAACTGTCGAGGCAAGCAAACAAATGGTTTTGGTCCAAAACGAAAATTGGTGGGGTTATGAAACTAATTCTGATGGAAAATTAGTCTCAACCACATTATTCGAAGTTGATGGTGCAAGAAGAAGACAATATCAAGCAACATCAATCGTTATCGACGTTTTAGAAGATGCCGCTGCAAAACAAAAATTCCTTGCTGGTGAATTAAGTGAATATTCACCAACATCAAGCGAATTGAAGGATTACACATTATCTGATGCCTTATATCAAGTTGATGAAACATACACATTGTCATTATTCTTCAACACAAATCTTGAAGCTTTAAAAGAAATGGATAAGAGCAAAGGCAACGTCAATTCTGTCGTCTTAACTAATGCTAAATTCAGAAAAGCTATGTCACTTGCTATCGATAGAGCTGAATATGTTACAGCTACTCCAGCTTACAAACCAGCATATTCGCTCATGAATGACTTATATTACTATGATGTTTGGAACGATCCTACATCTAGCTATAGAAGAAGTGAACCAGCCATGCAAGCTATTTGTAACCTCTATGGTGTCGAATATGGCGCAGGAAAAGCTTATGAAACTCTTGAAGAAGCTTACAAATCAATCAATGGTCGTAACATTACAGAAGCCAAAGCATTAATGGCTGAAGCTTGTACTGAACTTGTTGAAGCAGGCTTATTCACAAGAGGCGAAGAAATCAAAATTAGAGTCGCCTTTGCACAAGGATCTATTCAATCTGACGAAGAAGCTCAAATCGCTTTAATTAACAAATACTTAAATGAGGCTGTTGCTGGAAGCGGATTCCGTAAAGTTACATTAGAACCTGTTGGTAACCTCCCTGATCGTTATAATGCCGTTCCAGCTGGCGAATACGCCATTGGTTATGGTGCTTGGGGTGGTGCTGCATTCTATCCATTCCGTAACTTCCAAGTCTACTGTGATTCTACATTATACGATCTTAACGAAGCAGCATGTTGGACTCCAGCATCTGAAAAACTTAAAATCACATTCGAATACAATGGCGAAACATTTGAAGATGAATTAACTTGGAAAGAATGGTCTGGCGCTTTAATTGGTAATGGAAAATACGCTAATGCTTCAAATGAAATCAAATTACGTATTACCGCCTTCATGGAAGAAGCATTCCTTGAAAAATACTACAGAATTCCACTTTGTGGAACAACTGCCGCCTTCTTACTTGGTTATCAAGTGAGCTATTACACTGAAACATATAACATCATGTATGATTTCGGTGGATTCAGATTATTAAAATTCAATTACACCGACTTTGAATGGGAAGCCTTTGTTAAAGAAAATGGTGGACAAATCGATTACAGATAATCTGTTGAATTTAACTATCTAATTTATCAAACGCAATGCGGTCTAATAAGCCCGTTGCGTTTGATTGCGTTTATAAACAAAAAAAGAAAGGATAAATAAGTATGTTGAAATATGTATTAAAACGTATTGGCTTAATGCTATTTACATTTTTCATCATTGTTACTATTTGTTTCTTTATAATTCGTCTTCTTCCACGTGAAATGCCAACAGATCAAAATCTTGCAGCAGTTATTGCCTCACGTTGGGAAGCACTTGGCTATGACGAGCCTATTATTGTCCAATACGGAATATATTTAAAAAACATATTTACCAAATTTGATTTCGGAACCTCTTGGAAGATTTCCTTGATGAAACCTGCACTTGATGTAATGGGTGAAAGAATTCTTCCAACTGTTATCGTTAATCTTTATTCTCTTATTTTCTCAATACCATTTGGTATTGGTCTTGGCATTTATGCCGCGATAAAGAAAAACAAATGGCAAGATCATGTTATCTCAACTTTGGTAATTATATTTGTCAGCGTTCCATCTTATGTTTACGCTTTCCTTGTTCAATATATATTCTATTTTAAACTCCGTTGGGTTCCGACCAACGTTTTATATTCTCTAGAAGAGGCTGGTGGAAGTTATTTTACTCCTAAAATGTTTTCTTCGATGATATTGCCTATTTTGGCTTTATCTTTTGGACAAATTGCCGGATTATGCCGTTTTACTAGAGCAGAATTAACTGAAACTTTAACAGCTGATTATATGCTTTTAGCGAGAACAAAAGGTCTTACTAAAGCACAAGCGACAACACGCCACGCCCTTAAAAATGCGATGGTTCCAATTCTTCCAATGATAATTTCATCGTTTATTGGAATATTGGGAGGTTCGATGATTATTGAACAAATTTTCTCGATTCCTGGCGTTGGCAGTTTATACATGATGGCTATTAATCAACTTGACTATGATATCTTTATGCTCGATTCAATTTTCTATACGTTCATTGGCTTATCAGCAGGTATTGTGGTCGACTTATCATATGGATTTATCGATCCTAGAATTAAAATGGGGCAAAGATAATTATGGAAAAAGAATTAGATTTAAAAACTCCTGTTGTCGATGACCGTTTTAGTTTCGCTCACGATAACAAAGATATTCACGACCAAAAACTCGATACCAAACCACGTGGATATTTTAAAGACGCTTTCATTCGCTTTACAAAAAATAAAGCTAGTGTTGTAGCTGCAATTATTATTGGTATCATCATTTTATTTGCTCTTATTGTTCCATTAGCGACTCCAGGTAATGTTCAAACATTAATGGATCCATATTATGCCAAGAAAGGACCAAGAAATACTGCATTATATCGTCTTGGTTTTGATGGCGGTCAAGAAGTTACATTAACTGACCGCACTTTAGTGTTTGAAGCTGCAAAAGGTGTTGCTGCTGAATTCAAAGATGACGAAGATCATCCTATTTCAATGGGTGAATCAATGAATTCTTATTATCAACCAGTTGTTAGAAAAGGAAATCCATATCGTGCAATATCTGGTCGCGATGAAAAAAATAATTACGATTCTCGCGTTGACCAATATCTCGCCATTGGATTTAAATACATCAACATCGAACAAAAAGAATATTCAGTAATTAAACAATTTGAAGCTGAAAAAGGAATTCGTATTTTATATCCTTTAATCGCAGTCAATGATTATTCTTATGATCCAACTGGAAAAGATGCCGCAAATTATTGGTATAAAACAACCGGCAAATGTGACCCAATCAAATTTGTCGGAGGCAATCCTGTTGTTCAACAATATAGTGATGATTTAGTTTTAGAAGAAAACTATGCTCGTAACGCCGATGATACTTATAAATATTATGAATATTCAGGTGGCGGAACAACTGAAACTGCCCAATATAAAGTACGTGTACTTTATTATAATTATTATCAATATTTATATGGACGTGAGCCAAATTATTTCTTTGGTACTGATACATCTGGCTATTCAATGATTTATCGTCTTGCCACCGGTGTTAGATTATCACTTCTTATTTCTGTGCTTGTAAGCGTCATTAACTTTGTTATTGGTGCGATTTATGGCGCTATTGAAGGATATTATGGTGGTGCTACTGATATGATCATGGAACGTGTCAGCGATATTCTCAATGACGTTCCATTCGTTGTCGTTGTTACTTTATTCCAACTTCACTTAGCAGCAAAAGTCGGCTCATTTATATGTCTTCTTTTCGCTTATGTTATGACTGGTTGGATAGGAACAGCAGCCTCGGTTAGAAGTCAATTTTATCGTTATAAAAACCAAGAATACGTTTTGGCAGCTCGCACATTAGGTGCATCTGATCGACGTATTATGTGGAAACACATCTTCCCTAATACTTTAGGAACATTGATTACATCTTCTGTTCTTGTCATCCCAGGAGTTATTTTCTCCGAAAGTATGCTTTCATATTTAGGAATTGTAAAACTTGGTGGGGCAACTACTACATCATTGGGTACTTTATTAAGTGATGCTTCGTCAATTTGGACATCTTATCCATCTCTTATGATTTTCCCGGCATTAGTTATTTCGTTGTTAATGATTTGCTTTAATCTTTTCGGCAACGGTTTACGCGATGCTTTCAATCCACAACTTAGAGGGAGTGACGAATAATTATGGCAATATTAGAAGTTAAAAAATTAAAAGTCTCTTTCCGCACTAACAACGGGACTGTTAAGGCTGTTCGCGATATTTCCTTTTCGCTTGAAAAAGGCAAAACACTTGCTATTGTCGGTGAATCCGGAAGCGGAAAATCTGTTACTAGCAAAGCTATTTTAGGCATTTCAGCAGGTAATGCGATTATCGAAAGTGGTGAAATCATCTATGATGGCAAAGATTTAATCAAATGCACTGAAAAAGATATGTACCACATTCGTGGCGATAAAATCGCCATGATTTTCCAAGACCCATTATCAAGTCTTAATCCTATTGTTAGAATCGGAAAACAAATTACCGAAGCTATGCTTCTTAAAAATAAAGCAAAGCAAAAAGAATCAAAACATGATTTTACTGTTATGCTTTCTAATTTAAGAAAAGCAATGCATGAAACATCAATTAAGAATAACCTTGATGCTTCATCAATTGATAAATTGCTCGAAGAATTCCAACAATTTGTTATTATCGCCAACAAAAAAATGATTAGTTTTGAAGCGAGCAGTGAAGCGATGAGCGATGCTTCTAGTTTGCTTAAAGACATCATCATTAAAGTTGACCATAAATATCATCTTGATTTAGTTGGACAAATCAAAGTTATTAAGCACAAATTGTCGTTGTGCAAAGATCGATATTTTGTTCTCGATATCAGTGAAGATTTAAACAAAATCAATGATAGTTTGAACAAAGTCTTAGCCACTATTTCGAAAAATATCGATAATGATTTTGCAGACGAAAATAAATTTGAAATCATTCAAAGCAATCTTCACTTTGTTGATAATGCATTTGATACAATTTTATCTCGCACAAATCTTGATTTCTTTTCACTTGGCTATCTTTTACATAAAGATAAATCGTTTGAAGCTAAATCATATAGCATGAGTTATGATGAAATTAATGCTATTGCATTAAAATATCTCGATGAAAACTTCATGCCAACATTTAATAAATACACAAGTGATGCTTTATATCATAGTGTCTATAAAACCCTTGAATTCAAAAAGGAAGTCGTCAATTTCCTCAAAGATTTCAAAAAGATAATAAATGTTGAATCCTTTGATAAAAAAGTGATCAAAGAACATATTGCTAACTTGAAACCACTTATCAATTTATCAATTGACCCATTAAAAACTCAAAAAGACTCTGCTGTTCTCATTTTATGCAATTCATTATTAATTGATACAAAGAAAATTTTCAAAGCAGTAAAACTCAACAAGAAAGATGAAAGACGTTATAATCGACAAATTGCTCGTTATAACAAGAAAATTGAAAGCGGAAAGAAAGTCGATTATAAAGTCGCTCCACAAAAAACAATCGACCTTGCTGATATCGTTAACGATATGCATGCATCAATTGATTCTGCAATTGAAAAATATGAATCTACAATCAAGAAATTTGATGACCATAAATATCAAAAATGGGAAAAGATTTCTCGATTATTGTTTGAATACTTAAAAGAAAAGGCTCATGATTCGGTTTATAAATTAACAAAATCAGCCGCTAAAGAAAAAGCCATTAAATTAATGGAAGAAGTTTCAATTCCAGAAGCTCGTTCAAGATTCTATCAATATCCATTTGAATTCAGTGGTGGTATGCGCCAAAGAATTGTTATCGCAATCGCATTAAGCGCTGAACCAGAAATATTGATTTGCGATGAACCAACAACTGCTTTGGACGTCACAATTCAATCACAAATTCTTGAACTTATTAACGAATTAAAAGCTCGTCGTAATCTTTCAATTATTTTCATCACCCACGATTTAGGCGTTGTTGCTAATATGGCCGATGATATCGCGGTTATGTATGCTGGAAAAATTGTTGAAATTGGAAAAGCAGAAGAAATATTCTATAGCCCTGCTCATCCTTATACTTGGGCATTATTGTCTTCAATGCCTGATTTGGATACTAAAGAAAAACTTGAAACAATTCCAGGTACTCCACCAAATATGATTTACCCACCTAAAGGTGATGCTTTTGCAGCGCGTAATAAATACGCATTAAAAATTGATTTCGAAGAACAACCTCCGATGTTTAAGATTAGCGATACGCATTACGCAGCAACATGGCTTTTAGATCCTCGCGCACCAAAAGTTGAAATGCCAAAAATTATTAAAGATCGTATTGAAAGAATGAAACAAAAACATTCTTTAGGAGGAAATAGTGATGAAAAATAACGAAGAAGTTTTATTATCTATCGAACATTTATGTCAATATTTCCGTTTAAATCATAAAGACTTTAAAGCCGTTGATGATGTTTCTTTTAATATTAAAAAAGGCGAAGTATTTGGCTTAGTTGGTGAATCTGGTTGTGGTAAAACCACAACTGGTAGATCAATTATTAAATTATACAATATTACTTCCGGTAATATTTATTTTAAAGGCATTCGCATCGGCGCAGGAATTCGTTCTTACAAAGAAGAAATTGCTTCACTAAAAGCCAAACTCAAAAAATTGAAAAATCAATTAAAAAATAATGAAATTTCTGGTGATGAATTTTATCGTGAATATGAAGGAATTATTAAAAAAATTGATTTGTTAAAAATTGAGATTTTAAAAGCAAAGCACGATCAAAAAAATGTTGATAAAGATTATTCTGCTTATCTTGTAAAAGAAGTTAATAGCAAATATGAACAACTTTTAAAAAGTGCTAAAACCGAAGAAGAAATCGCTTCATTGAAAGCTCAAATGAAAAAGGAACTTTCAATTGCTAAAAAATCAAAAATTGTTACTTCAATTCAAATGATTTTCCAAGATCCAATCGGAAGTTTAAATCCGAGAATGACTGTTCAAGAAATCATTTCTGAAGGTCTAATTGTTAAAGGAATTAAGGACAAAAAATACATTCAAGAAAAAGTATATGAAGTCCTTGAATTAGTCGGTCTTGTCAAAGAACATGCGACAAGATATCCACACGAATTCAGCGGTGGTCAAAGACAACGTATCGGTATTGCTCGTAGCATAATCATGGAACCAGATATGATTATTGCTGATGAGCCTGTCAGCGCGCTTGACGTTTCGATTCAAGCGCAAGTTATTAACTTGCTTAACGAACTTCGCGATAAACTAGGTTTAACAATCTTATTTATTGCTCACGATTTAAGCGTTGTTAAATATTTTAGTGACAGAATTGGCGTTATGTATTTTGGCAAATTGGTAGAACTTGCATCTAGTGAAGAATTATTTAAAAATCCACTTCATCCTTATACAAAATCATTGCTGAGTGCTATTCCTCTTCCTGACCCAGAATATGAGAAAAAACGTGTTCGTATTACATATAATCCTATTATCGAACACGATTATAGTCATGATAAGCCTTCAATGAGAGAAGTTTCTCCTGGTCATTTTGTCTATTGCAATGATAGCGAAGAAGCAAAATATAAAGAAATATTGGCAAAACAATGAATAAAATAGTGAAAAATATCCTTAAATATTCGATTTCCTTTCTAATAGCTACAGGGATATTTTTCCTTGTTATTTCGATTCGCAATATATATTCAATAACCGATTTACAACAAATTTATCGCTATTTAAGCGATGGATTTATAATTCCTGGCGTGCTATTTATCGCTGTTGGATTGTTGATATTCTTGTCAAACGAAGGGGCGTTAAGAGGCGTTGGATACGTTGTAAAAAGAGCGGTGCTCATGCTTTTACCATTTCTTGGTGCAAAACATGAAACATATGCCGAGTATTGTGCGAATTATAAAAAAGCAAATGGTTTTTCTTTCTTTTTCATTATTGGTGGATTATTTACTCTTGCTGGGATAATATTTACAATTTTATTCTATACATTATAATGAATCCGTGGATAACGAAAGCATTATTAATATATTAATAAGTCTTAAAAGCGATGAAAAATATCGCGATTTTATCGCTTCTTTAGTGCCGACAATCTCAAAAGAAAAAATCATTGGTGTTAAAACACCTGCGATAAGATCTTTTGCTAAAACATTATTTATTAATAATAATTATGAGGAATTTTTAAATAAACTTCCTCATTTTTATTTGGAAGAAAATATGCTTCATAGCATTCTTATATCATTTATTAAAGATAAAGATGAAGCCTATTTTCGCCTCGAACAATTTCTTAATTATATCGATAATTGGGCAGTTTGTGATTGCTTTAAAATTAAAGCAATTGAAAAAGATAAAGTCTTATTATTAAAAATAATTAAAGATAATATCAAATCAAAAAAGCCTTATCGAATTCGTTTTGCGATTGTGAATTTAATGCGTTATTTCCTCGATGATAAATATTTTAAGAGCGAGTATTTAACATGGGTGAGAGATGTTAAAAGTGATGATTATTATGTTAAAATCGCAGTCGCATGGTTTTATTCTGTTGCCTTCATTAAGCAATTTGAAGAAACGTTAACATATTTTCAAAACAACGACATTGATATATGGATTAGAAATAAAGCGATTCAAAAATCAAAAGAATCAAAACGACTAACCAACAAACAAAAAGAAATCATTAATTCATTGAAAAAATAACCTTTCAAATTTTTATTATTTGTTAATACTGGTGATATATTTATCTAATAATAGATTAATATGTTATTATTTTTATATGAAAATTAAGTTTTTAGGGACAGGGGGCGCTGAAGGATTTCCTGCTCTTGCATGTTCTTGTTCATATTGTAAAAAAGCCAAAAGATTAAAAGGCAAAGACATAAGAACAAGAAGCCAAACAATAATTGATTCAAGATTATTAATTGATTTTGGGCCAGATACTTTAGCTCATTTCCATCAACATAATATTAATTTTAAAAAAATTAATAATGTCTTAATAACCCATCATCATGAGGACCATCTTTGCGTCTCTGAATTATTATATACAAACAATATATTTAAAAATAAAAAAGATAACCATATTGTTAACGTATATTTGTCACAAGCATCATTTGATCATATTGAAAAATACATTCATCTTCGCTTTGAGAAAAACCCATCAGAGTTTTATCAAAATATTAAATTCCATATTATTAAAGCATTTGACGAAATTGATATTGATGGCTATAAAATAACACCTTTAATGGCAAACCATATGGCTATTAAGGATGAAGCTTTTGTTTATTTAATCAGAAAAAATGAACAAACATTATTATATTTTTGCGATAGCGGAACAATATTGCCAGAGACATATGATTATTTAAAAAGTAATAACATTCAAATCGATTCTATTATTTTTGATTGTGCGAAAGGGAAAAGTGACGACTCTTATAAAGGCCACATGAACATCGATGATGTTGTTAAAATGAGCGATGCATTTATAATTGATAAAATATTAAAAGATAAAAAGAAATTATATTTAACACATATATCTCACAAAGGAGAATTAAATCACGAAGAATTCGTAAAAGCAGTTAAAAAATATAGCTTAAAAGTTGCTTTTGATGGATTAACTTATACATTATGAACACTTTGATTGCAGTTAACGGAACTTTGATGCGCGGTTTATCACTTCATGAAAATATCACCTCTATCGGTGGTGAATTTTTATATGAAACAAAGACAGAAAAGAAATATCGCCTTTATTCAATCGATGATAAATATCCTGCTATGATTAAAGATGAAAATGGTGAATCAATTGATGTTGAAATATATTCTCTTCCTTATGAATCTTTAGCCAAATTATTATTTAAAGAGCCACCTGGTCTTGTCATTGGAAAATTAAAAACCATTGATGGAACAACTATGTTTGGCGTATTAGCAGAACCATATTTGGTAAAAGATAAAAAGGAAATCACCTCATTTAAAGGGTGGAGAAACTACATTAAAAGTCGTAATTTATAAATTATGATTATTATGAGATAATAATTATTAGATTGGAAAACTACAAATGGAAAATAATCATACAATAATTGTCGACACATTAGGGAGCGACAAAGGTCCTTTAGAAATAATTGAAGGCGCGAAATTATTATTAGAAAATTTTTCTGATTTACATATTGTTTTAGTTGGCGATGAAGAGTTGATAAAACAAAGCAATATTTCATTAGAAAGAATTAAAATTATCGATTCAAAAGGAACGATATCAAATTATGATAACCCTGTTGAAGCATTTTATAAAAATAAAGACGTTTCTATTTTTAAAGCTTTTCAAGAAGCAAGTGAAAATGAAAACGCCATTGGGATTATCTCAAGTGGTAATAGCGGTGCGTTAATTGTTTCAACAATCAAATATCTTTTAAAAGATAGAACAATAAGACCATGCATGGCTGCAATATTACCAACAACTAATAACGCTTTTACTTGTTTAGTTGATACTGGTGCAACAATTGATTGCGTACCATCTCAACTTATCTCATTTGCCCATTTAGGCAGTGAATTCATGAAACTTGTTTATAAAATTGATCGTCCTCGTGTTGGCCTTTTATCAAACGGAGCTGAAGAAACAAAAGGCAATAAATTAGTGAAAGAAACCCACAAATTATTAAAAGAAGACGCTGAAATCAATTTTGTCGGTAACATCGAAGGAAATAAAACATTATCAGGATTATGTGATGTCTTAGTTTGCGATGGCTTTGCTGGTAATCAAGTCTTAAAAAATAGTGAAGGTATGGCTATTAACTTGATTACAGAAATCGTTAAATTCTCCAAGAAAAATAACGATCCAAATGCGATGGCTATTGTTAAATACCTCATGCAAACATATGATTTTGAATCACTTGGCGCCGGCATTATCTTAGGAGCCAAACTACCAATTATGAAATGCCGTGGGTCAAGCGGAAGAAATGCAATATTAAACGCTGGTCGAATTATCTACAATATAGCAAATAATAAAACAATTTATGAAGGTCGAGACAAAAGGGGTGAATAATATGCTTGAACGATTAAAAAAAGTAATTAAAGAAACAATGCCAGAAATTGATGTTGATAAAATCAACATGGATTCGCGTTTAAAAGAAGATTTAGGTTTAGATTCTATTGGGCTTATGATGCTTTCATTATCGCTTGAAGAAGAATTTAATTTCCAATTTGAAGACGCTGTTATATTTTTGACAGTCCAAGACGTTGTTTCTTTTCTTGAAGAACACGGAAAATAATAATTAAGGAGAAAATATTAAAATGTTTACATTATTTTTTGATACTGACTGCGATATTACGCCTAGCATCGCAAAAGAATACGGAGCAAAATTGATTTCGATGCCATATGAAA
>JALFFX010000026.1 GCA_022777645.1 Erysipelotrichaceae bacterium | reverse complement strand
AATCAATAAAATTGGTATAAATAATAAAATGAAAATAGGTTGATGTAAAACATAAACTAATAACGTATGCCTTCCAGGGTAGGAAATACAACTTAATTTTAAATTAAGATAAGCATTTAATTGACCTTGTGGTGACCTTACATAATCATTATTATTCAAATAGCGATCTTTTTTGTAATAAAAATATTTTAAAATTGAGCGATTATCAGCGTAAAGAGTTTCACCAACAAAACCACCTAAAAATGTATAACCAACATATGGGAATAAGCCGAGCCAATCAGAGCCGAATCCTTCAAGACCGATAATCACTTTAAAAGTTTTTAAAGGTGTAAGTGAAGAATATCCGCCATTTGTCCACATGATATCGCCACCATTATTGTTAAAGACGAAAAATAATCTCTCGATCAACTTTGAAAATGTGTGAGTTTTTAAATCAAGAGTAAGATAATTGTATGAAGATACAAATAACCACATTAATAAAATAGATATTCCAATTATCAAACAAATATATTTCCATTTCTTTTGGCCGAATAGTTTCTTAAAAGCCATCATCGATAAAGAATAAATAATCACACATAAACCAAGAGTAGATATTGTCGACATCAATAGTTGATAAGATTTGTCTTTTGTAATTAAACTAACAACATATAAAGCGATTGTAATTAAAGTGCCAAATAAATAAAGTTCTAATCCACGTTTTAAATTGTTCTTCGAAAATTTAGCGCTTACGCCACATAAAAATGCGAAAAGAAAAACCCCAAACAAACGAATCCCAATGCGGAAATCAGCTGTCCAATACCAATTCGCAAATTCACTCAAAGATGGCAAAAATCCGCCTTCAAGATTATAATTTGACACAATATTTTTAAATAAATAAGCGAAATCCCACATGATATGGTCAATAACCATGCCCCAAATAGCGATGCCCCGCAATAAATCAATTTCAAAAACCCGTGTTGAGGATTTCAATTTGTGTTCAATTTGTTTTTGACAATGTTTTTGATAAAGCGAAATTAACTTTTGATTTCTTATAGAAATCTTTTCAATTTTTTTATTTGCGGTTTCTTCTAATTGAATGCGATATTGTTTGGCTTCTTCCTCATTATGAGTTGATAAAAACTTATCTATTTTTTTCTTGTTTTTATTAGCTAATCTTTCTTTTTTTAGACATAATCTATCCGCGAATTTTTCATTGAGGCGCTTAATTTTTTTATCGGCTTTTTCCTGTAATAATTCTTGGCTTACTTTTATTTGTAAAGAATTGACTTTGTTTATATATTTTTTCTCAAGTCTAACTTTTTTATGTTCGATACAATCTTGATAAAAGATTGCGCGATTCTTTTTATAAATCGATGTTTCTTCTTCGCTATGTCTATTTGCAAAACAAGATATTTCCTTGTCACGCTTTTTGTCTAATTTTGCAATATAAACATCTAATTCTTTATCGAGTTTAAAGCGATAAGCATTAATAATGTCTTGTCGTTCTAAATCTAAAGAAACAATATCTATCATCAATTAAGATAATATCTTATTTTTAAGAATTAACAATAATATTAAATTGAAAAAAGTATTTCTCTAAGTTAAATTATTATTTGTAATGGAAATAATTATCATCGTATTGGTAACAATCTTATTAATTCTTATCGCTTTATTTTTCCTTTGTGGTCATATTGTTTTTAAAACAATTTTTGTTCGCGATAAAAACGATTATCGATTCGCTGAACTCGAAAGAAAAGAAGATAAAGAAACGCCAACAAGAAGATGGTTTGCAAAACAAAAATTAGAAAATTATTCGATTAAATCAAAAGATGGACTGAATCTAAACGGTTTTCTTTTAAATAATAATTCTAATAAGATCGCTCTTATTGTTCATGGATATAGAGGAAGATATTATTCATCAAGTGGCCAAGCAAAAATCTTTTCATCACTAGGCTATGATGTCTTTTTAATCAACAATCGCTCGCACGATAGTTCCGATGGAAAATATTTTTCAATGGGATATTTTGAAAAGGAAGATTTGAAATTGTGGATAAAGTTTTTATTATCTAAAAATCCAAATTATCAAATAATTATCTTAGGAGTGTCTATGGGCGCGCACATTTCTCTTATAAGTCTTGATGATGAATTAAATAATTGCAGTAACATCAAAGCTGTTATCGCCGACTGCGGATATGCATCGCTTAAAGAACAAATAAAATTTGTAATGAATAAAAAATTTAAAAAATGGGTTACAAATATTTTATCTTTTGTTGTTGAAGCTTATGCTTTTTTGATTCACCATTTTCGATTCACTTCAACAATAAATCTAAAAAATAATAATATTCCAATTTTATTTATATCTGGTGATAAAGATGATTATGTCGATGTTAAAAATACCATTCATAACAAAGATATAAATCACGGTTATTGTGAACTTAATTTGTTCAAAAATAAAAATCACAACCAGTCAATTAACGATTATGAATTATATGAAAAATGCATAGTGAGGTTTTTAAAAAATATAAATTATGAAAATTAATTTAGATAAAGTCCAAGAAGCAAAATGCAATAAATTTTTAAGCGTGAAAGAAAGCAATATATGTGCGGTAGAAATTTTAATTGATTATTTAAATAATCATTATAATGCAATTACAAAATTTGATGTTGAACATTCAGGCGGCAAAAATCCATATTTTACAGCTTTCAAAAAAGAGATGGAAATAATGGAAAATGATGAAGATTTTTTAAGGATAAATGATGATTGTCATCTCGACAATATGAAGAAATTAGATTCTGAAATTTATAAAAATGATTTATATGTCAAAACAATAAAACCATTTGATAAAAAAGATGGTGTCTTTTCGCTTAGAACTTTAAATTATTTATCATATGAAGGTTTTGTCTATGATGAAATCAAAGTTGATCCGCAATATTATCAAGAAGAAACACCATTTGGTTATTTTGAAAAAGACTTCTCCTATTTAGCGCTTCTTGAAAATGATGAAATATGGATGAGTTTAATCCCTCATGAAATCAATACGATGAAAAGTCATATCAAAGATGCATTTGGTAGTGTCTTAGTGCTCGGACTAGGCCTTGGCTATTATGTTTTTCATATCGCTAGAAAAAAAGATGTCGATAAAATAACAATCATTGAAAAAGATAAACGCGTCATTAAAATATTCAAAGAAAATTTATTGCCATATTTTGAAAACAAAGACAAAATCACAATCATTGAAGATGATGCGATTAAGTATTTAAGTACTCCGAAAGATTATGATTATTGTTTTTGTGATATTTATCACAATGTTGAAGATGGACTCCCTTTATATATATTGATAAAACAAAACGAAAAATATCATCCATATACTAAATTTTCATATTGGATTGAAACCTCTCTTTTAGCGATGCTTCGCCGTGAAATGCTCACTGTTTTTGAAGAGAATTATTACGCTCATTATAAAAATAATGATTATCTAAAAGCGAGCAATATAAATGACAAAATTATTAATGCTTTATATTTCGCAACCAAAAACACGCAAATAAATAACGAAGATGATTTGCGAAATTTATTAACTGATGAAAGTCTCAAAGAAATTGTCAAAAAATTAGAAATTAAATTTTAAAGATATCAAAAGCAATATCGCTCATAAGAAGCATTTCTTCTAATACAGCGAATTCAAATTTGCCGTGATGATTATATGAACCGGTGCCAATATTTGGGCATGGACAACCTAAAAATGAAAATGTTGCACCATCTGTTCCGCCACGAGTTGCTTCATATTCAAAAGCAATATTGTTTTTTCTCATCGCATTTTCAATTGTGTTAATGCATTCTTTATTGTCTTTAATAACTTCAATCATATTCTTATATTGTTCTTTGAACAATAATTCGATATTTAAGCCTGGATATTTTTCCATCAATTCTTTTTTGATGTCTTTAAAATCTTGGATTTGTTTTTCCAATATTTTCTTATCGTGATTGCGAATAATTATATGTGCGAATGCGTGTTCCACTGAACCAGAAAGCGAAACAACATGATTAAAACCTTGACGATCTGAAGTGTAATAAGGTGACATCTCTTTTGGCAATAAATTAATAAATTCCGATAATATCAAAGAAGCATTTAATAATTTTCCTTTGCCTTCACCTGGGTGAATTGATTTGCCAAAAACATCAATGTTACATGAATAAGCATAAAAATTTTCAATCGAAATGAATTTTGGATCAGCCCCATCAATCGTATAGGCATATTTCACTCTGTAATCTTTTAAAGAAAAATGTTCTGGACCACGGCCAATTTCTTCATCGGGAGTAAATAATATTCCAATGCTACGACGTTCATCTTTAGATAATTTTGTTAATCTTTTAACAACATCCATAATAATAGCGATTCCAGCTTTATCATCGGCCCCTAATAATGTTGTTCCATCTGTTGTCACAATTGTTTTGCCAAGGCATTCTTTTAATTTTGGATAATCAAGAGGTGATAAGATTAATCCACTTGTGCCAAGTTTGATATCTTTTCCATCATAATTTGAGATAATTTGAGGTTTTACATCTTTATCACTACATTCAAGTGCCGTATCAACATGCGCGCATAAACCAATTGGATCATAGTCTTCTTTTCCTTCCAAGAAAGCATATAATCGACCATATTCATCAAGTTTTGTTTCTACTTTTAATTCGTCTAATTCTTTTTTTAACAAATTTAATAAGTCATATTGTTTTAAAGTTGATGGAGTTAGTTCACTTTCATCATCGCTTTGAGTATCAATTTTTACATATCTAATAAAATCATCTAATAACATATAATGTCTCCTTAAAACCTTTATGATTATAACATTTATTACATTCTCTTTTTAATAGAATGCTCTCTTATTTGTTTGAAAACAAAAATTTCTCTTTTATTATTAAATTAGAATAATATTATAAAAGCCGGGAGGATAGTGAAAATGAAAAAACCTCGTGTATTACTAACTTATATCGAATCGGGAATGGGACACATCATGTCGATGTCTGCAATTGCCTCTGGTTTAAAGGAAAAATATGCCGACAAAATAGAAATAATTGAATCATATATTATGGATGAAGGTGGAAAAGACACCAAAGAGTTCCAAACTTTCTTATCTGATTGCACAAAAGCAACAAACAAGCATAAAGCTTTCGGTATCGGTGTCTTTTGGTTTTTAACCGCGGCAGGAAAGCAATATTTTATGCGCTTAATCCATCGCACAGTATTTAAAAAATTTACCAAAGCCACAATGGAATCAATGCTTAAATATTTACCAGACGTTATTATTTCAACGCATTATTTTATTACTTTTGCCGCGCTTGAATTAAAAAAACAATATCTACCAAATCTTACTGTTATTACATATAATCCTGACAATAATGTTCATGTTTGGTGGGATTCACGCAGTGATTTGTTCATCAACAATAACGCGAATGCGTGTGATGAAGCAATCAAGCGCCGAAAATTTAATTATAATCAAGTTAAAAGAGTGTTCTTTACTGCTAGAGAAGAGGTTATAAACGCAAATCTTACTCGCCAACAATATCGTGAAAAATTTAATCTTCCACAAGATAATTTTACGGTCATGATTGCCGATGGAGCATACGCGGCAGGAAAAGCACATAAAGCATGTGAAAATTTATTAAAAAATATTACTTTTCCAATAACTATTATCTTTTTAGCAGGAAAAAACGAAGACGCTTATAACTATTATGAGAAAAAGCGTCCAACGATGAAGAAAAATATTACTTTTATCAATTTAAAATTCACCCCACTCGCGTATGAATATTATGGGGCGAGTGATGTATTCATCACTAAATCTGGTCCAAATGCTGTATTAGATTCATTATATATGGGAACACCAGTAATCATTGATTATTATGCTCACATCATTGAAAAAGCAACCGCAGAATTATTTGTTGATGATTTAAAATGTGGGATCGCATGCTATCGCATTAAAAATATTTCAAAACTAGTAACTAAAATGTATGAAAATCCTCTTATTTTGAAAGAGCTTCAAAGAAACATTAAACAAAACGTTAACAAAAAACAAAATGGTTCGCTTCAGATTGCGGATATCATCTTCGAGGAATTAAAAGAAAAAGGGCTGATTGAATAATGAAAAAAACTTATTATTATCACGAAGATGAACAAGATGATTTTGGCAAGGTTGGTCATAACAATAAGAAAATAAAAACAAATTATAAATATTTATATAAAAATGTGTTTATAAGATTTTTATCATTTCTTTTTTATTACTTTTTAGCTTTCCCAGTTCTTTATGTTTTCTCTCGCTTATTTTTGTTATCAAAAATAGAAAATAGAAAAGCGTTAAAGGAATTAAAACATAAACCATATTTTATATACGCCAATCACACACATTATATAGATGCTTATTTAATGCAAATATGTGTATCTTTTCCAAGAAGAACATACATAATATCTCATCAAGATCCATTAAACATTCCAGTAGGCGGAAAATTAATTAAAGCTCTTGGGGCTTTACCACTTCCAAACGACATTCATTCATATAAAAAATTCTCCAATGCGATAAAAACAATCATGAAGCGCAAGCAAGCGATTGTAATATTTCCTGAAGGAACGCTTTGGCCATATTACACATCAATAAGAAAAATGAATGAAGCATCATTTAAATATCCTGCAATACATAATGCTCCACTTGTTGTTGTATCTGAAACATATGTTCAACGTAAAATATTTAAAAAAGCAAAGCCAAGAATGAAACTAACAATCTCATCACCTATTTATCCAGATAAAAATAAATCAGTTAATGAAAACCAACATCTTTTATACGATAAAGCAATGGCCATTTGGGAAGAAAATGTAAAAAATAAAGACAATTATTCATATAACACTTATATCAAAATTGATGAGCAAACAAAAACGGAGTGAAATTATTCACTCCGTCTTTTAATAAAAATAATTTTATTTTTTTAATAAAGCTTTAAGAACTGGTAAGACATTAACCACAGCAACGATTAAAGCAAAGATAGCTGCAAAAACTGGTCCTGCTGCTAATCCGATTGTGCCGTTGATAGTGACACCACCAACTTTAAGACTACCATTGGTGATTGCTGGGATAGCAAAATATAAAATACCAGCAATTAATGACAAAAGAGCGACACCAGCGTTAATTGTCCATTCGTATTTGCATGATTTCTTGAGCAAATTAGTAACGACAACAAGAGCAGATAAAACGATAACAAGTGCTAAAAAGATAATAATGACAATGCCAACGCCTTTAAGAGATTCGCTGTCTGAAAGCATTGCAAATAAAGAATCGCTATTATCGATATTAACTGTTGTTGAGTGGCCACCAATTGTAGTTGTATAATTTGCAGCAAGAGGGGCAAAACCTAAGAACAAAGCAATGATGCTTAATACAAGTGATGCTCCATTAATGATAAGTGGTAATATTTTTTTCATTGTATTGTTTCCTTTCCACAAATTATTCTATCACTTATTAAAATATGTTAATAATAAATTATTAATTAGATAAACAACAAGCAATATTAATTCATTGAAAAATAAAACAACTCTTCAAACTTTTTATCAAGCGCGATACAAATTAGCAATGCCAATTTGGCAGTTGGCTGAAAATGCCTGGGTTTTGATTGTTTATCGTGCTTATTTTATTTATCCAAATTAACTCTCATAGAGCTGGAGCCAAAGCCGCCACCGCGGCATGATACTACGCCACCAATTATTTTCTCGATTCGCTTTGTTTACTATCAAAATGAATATTATTAGCGGTAATATTCTTTTCTGTTTGTGCTATTAATAACTAGGTTGGCAGGTTCAAATCTTTTAATCATTTCAACAAAGTCTCCATAAAAAATAAAAAGCCGTAAAACGGCTTCTAATTAAGGCACTACCTGTGAGGTCTTAATAAACAATCAAGAGCATTATTTAATCGGCATACATTTACTACCTGTGAGAAATAATTGCTGTAATTCTCTTGACGCATATATTATTCCATAATTATTAGTTGCTTACAAATGATTTTAAGGGGAAATAAGTCATTTCTTTTAATAAATCGTTGTCTTGATAATGAAATGATAAAAGCAATATCAAAAGAGATTTCTAAATCAATTTAAAATTGTCTTTTACTGCCCTTGGGGAAAGAGCCTGCCGCCTAACAAGGCGGCAATTTACATATTAGGGCGTTAACGACGTTTACATCGGTTTGAGCCTTGATTGGCGAAGAAAAAAACAAAAATATGCTACAGAATAACAAAAACGGTACAAAAAAAGCATTTCTCGGTGCGAAATGCCAATTTTCAAGTAATGGGGCGAATAACGGGATTCGAACCCGTGAGTGACCGGTTCACAGCCGGTTGTGTTTGGCCTCTTCACCATATTCGCCAAGTGTATAAATGATAAACAATAATTATTTTTTTGTAAAGTATCTATGATAATATTTTCTAGCAGTAAAGAAAAAAGTTGGTAATTAAATCTTGTGATATAATGGTTTTGTCAAACAAAGGATGTTGAAGTAGTTACTGAATCTTTGTTTGACGACACCTGTTCGGTAGCTACTTCAACATATAGGTGTCTTTTTAT
>JALFFX010000006.1 GCA_022777645.1 Erysipelotrichaceae bacterium | reverse complement strand
TATTTTATTAATATTTGATGAAAAAACTAATTTAGCGGCGTCTGGATCACAAAAGATGTTCCATTCGACAAAATTTAAATTCAATCCCGCTCCCATTAAACGAACTTCTTTAATAAGAGGGATGATACTTGGATCTTTTTTTATTGCACTTGCAATATTTGTTAAAGGTCCAATTGGAATAAGTGTTACTTCATGTGGGTAGCGATGAACCATATCGATGATAAAATCAACTGCATTTTCTTTTTCAACGACTTCATCATCCATGCTTTTATCGTATTGAGGAAAAAGATATTTTCCGTCTTCATCAACTTTTTCTTTTTTCTTGATATCTTCAGGAATTAAATGTTCGATTTTTTGTTTTAATGGCATATCAATGCCAGCATAAACTTTGACATCATAGCCAAGTTTGTTAATTAATTGTTTAGCCATTTTTGCTCTTTTGTAGGCATTGCGAAACACAGTCGTAACACCTAAACAATTAAAGCGATGTGATTCAAGTAAAAGAAGAAGGGCAAAAGAATCATCAATATCATCGCCAATATCGGTATCTAAAATAACTTTTGGTAAATTATTCATGACTTGCTCCTCTCCAATATGAGAAATCACCATTTGCAGAGACAAATGTTGGCTCTTTATAATCTGGATTATTTTTTGGATAACCCCATGTCACGTTTAATAATTGTTTAGTATTTTGATAAGACACACTATAAAATTCATTGACTTTAGCAAGTCCTTGGCGATTGGCGTAATTAACTGCGTTATCATAAGTTGTTTTCCAATCACTTTCACGGATGATATTCACTAATGCTTCTGCCCATTTTGTTTTGATCTTGTTATAGTTGGTAGAAATTGTGAAATAGTTTTTATCACCAGTGTCATGCTTTAAGAAAGTTGGCTTAAAGTTATATGAATATGGAGTCAATGGACGTTTCATATTATCGATATAAATATCAGTATCTTTTCTTCCATTTAGTGGCTTGATTTTTTCAATGTAGGCAAGATTCATTAAAAGAGTCATGTTATATAGTCCAAGAGAGTTAATCCATGCTTGATCATCTTTATTCCCATTAACACCGCTTACATAACGGTCAGTCCACACGATTTGAGTATGATCTTCGTTCCAATTATAGCTTTCTCCTTCAACACCAAAAGCGACGAGGCGTTGACCTTCTTCGCTATAAAGGTATTCGAGAAGTTTAATGGCTTTATCAGGACGTTTGCAATTTCTAGTAATCATAGTTAATAGATAACCATTACCAGAAATATCTTGAAGGACAGGTGCTTCACCATCCTTATTTGTCAAGACGAGAGGAACGTATTTAACATTCGATGCATAAGCGTTTAAATACGCCATTTGGTAATCTTGAGGTGTAACAGCGGTAACAAAGCATTTACCACGAGCGATATTTGTTCTAATTTGAGCAGCTTTATCACTATAATTGCTAGCTTTGATAATACCTTGCTTGTTGCATTCGTTTAAGAAAGCTAACATTTCTTGATATCTATCCGTTAAACGAATATCTAAATAATTACCATCTTTATCTTCATATGGTGAACCAAAATATTGAGCTAGCCAATCGATAGAGTCATTACCTTCTTGAGTAAAAGCATCGAGTTGGAAAGGAATTGAATCACTATATTTATTCATGATGTATTTGCAACCTTCAATAAATGAAGTTGGACTTGTCATATCAATTCCATTTGCAGCAACTTCTTTATACCAATCTTCACGAACCATAAGCGCTCCATTAGGTTGAAGTTTTTCTTCGTTGGAAATATATTTGGTAGAATAGGCGAAATTTGGAACGCCGTATGTATAACCATCACCTTCTTTAAAATAAGTCCAAATATCTTCTTGAATCTTATCTTTAAAGCTAGGTGCCCATCTTTCAATTAAACCATCAAGAGGATATAAATATCCTTGGCTTGCCATCTGTGAGCATTGATTATACCAACATTGAACACTTATCATATCTGGAAGAATATTTCCGCTTATCAATGTCGATAATTTTTGGTTATCGTCGATAACTGGGGCAGTAAATTTAATTTTTACACCAGTTTTTTCTTTAATGATTTCGCTAACGCGATCACTTCCATAAGTATTCCACGAAAATGAAGAATCATTAACATACCATTCAAGATCCCATTCATCAACTGTCCCATCTTCATTTTTTAAATACTCCCAAGAATCTTTGTCTCCTGGTGTAGTTGGAAAATCAGGATAAATAAGTCCTTGATTAGTTTGAGGTCCACATCCAGATAAAGCGCTTACAAGAATTGTAAGAGCACCGATACAAATAACTTTTCTTCTCATTATTTTTTTCTCCTTCTTAGCCTTTTAATGAGCCAACAACAACCCCTTTAGTCAGGGTTTTTAAGATGATTGGATAAAGAATAAAAATTGGGATAACCGAAATCATAATCGCTGCTAAAGAAACAGTTTCCGGCGCTACTTTTTGGAGAAGTTCGATAGGAAGATTAACTCCAGAAGCAGGCATGGACGATTCTTTAATTACTTTCATCAAATAATATTGAAGTGTCCAAAGATTATCGTTTGATGTATAAATCATCGTATCGAAAAAGCTATTCCAATGTCCAACTGCATTCCATAATGCAATCGTAGAAACAACAGGTCCACTGAGTGGTAAAACAATTGAGAAAAATATTTTGAATTCACTAGCGCCGTCCATAACAGCGGATTCATGAATCTCTTCAGGAATTGTTTTAAAGAAATTGACAAAAACTAACATGTTATAAACAGAAAACATCGCTGGAATAATATAGACGAGGAAATTATCAAATAAACCCAATAAATTGATAACCCAGAAATATGGGATAAGACCGCCACCGAAAAACATTGTAAAAATAAAGAAGCGATAAATTATTGGTTTACCAATAAGGTTAGGACGTGACATAGCGTAAGCAACAACCGCTGTATAAATAACGCTTAAAAATGTTCCTAATACAGTTCGGGCGATTGTGATACCAAAGCTTTTCCATAAGCGCATATCATTTAAGACGACTTGATAGTTCTCAAATGAGAAAACACGAGGGAAGAGCCAAATACCACCATTGATATAATCACTTCCTTCGTTAAATGAACCAGCAATAACATAGATAAGTGGATAAATACTTGCAATCGCAAATAACGAAAGACAAATCAAATTAACCCAGTCGAAAACATGCTTCTTTTGTTTACGACCATTAGAGCCGATCATCAATTGGTTTTTCTTGTATTCTTTGTGAATGACCATAAATTAGAAAATCCCACTTCCTGTTGTTTTCTTAGCAACAAAATTACCAGCTCCTAATAAGACAACTGCAACAATAGATTTAAATAAACCAACAGCAGTTGTATATGAATATTGAAGGTTAACCGTTCCATATTTATAGATAAATGTATCAAGCACTTCACTTGCTGATAAATTGATTTGATTTTGGAATGTATAAATATGATCGAATCCGTTATTTAATATGCCACTTACCGAAAGGACAAAGAAAAGAATAATTGTTGGGGCAATTGATGGGATTGTGATGTGGAAAATGCGATAAAAGCGATTCGCCCCATCCATGTCTGCGGCTTCGTATAATTGTGGATCAATTCCTGCAATAGCAGCGACATAAATAACGCTGCCCCAGCCCATGCCTTTTAGCAATGAAGTAATAATAATTGTGGCCCAGAAATATTGTGGCTCGCCAAAATTAATCGCTTCATCGACAATACCTAAATTGACTAGAATAACGTTGATAATGCCATCACTATTGATAAGAGCAAGAATAATTGCCCCATATGTAATCCAAGAAAGGAAATATGGGAAATATGTAACGACTTGAATTGATTTTTTAATTTTCTTCCACGGAAGTTCGCTAAGAAGAATAGCAAACATAATTGGGAATGGGAAATTGATACAAAGTTGAAGAATATTTAATCCTAATGTATTTATCATTACATTGGCAAAATCTGGATCTTGGAAAAAGGCAATAAAATTATCAAATCCACACCACGCGGATGAAAATATTGCGTCCATAATATTTAAATATCCATCACCACTTTTGAAAGCTAAAATTAATCCAAACATTGGTAAATATGCAAAAATAGCAATAAAAACCACGCCAAAAGATACCATGAGCATTAGTTCAGCTGCACTTTTATTCCATTTCTTCTTGTCGTGTTTCCTGGCTAAAGGAGAAATGGTATTCACCATTGAATCGTATGGTTTTTCTTTCTTTTTCAATTTGAGGCTTAGCATGTTTTTACACTTCCTTTTATTGATAAAGTAGGTTCGACCATAATCACCGATGTCGATTCATTATTATTGAATAAAGAATTGACGACTTCTTCACACAATTTATCGATGTCTTGTTTAACACTCGTTAAACCTGGAGCAATAAGCGATGAGAATTTATTATCATCATAACCGACAAGAGAAATATCTTCGCCGATATTTAATTTATATTTATTAGCGACTTTATATACGGCATAAGCCATTAAATCATTAAAAGCAAAAATTGATCTAATTTTCTTATTAATAATGATATCTTCGGCAATACCAAGAGTTTCCTCAAAGCGATAATTTGATTCAAAGACAAGAGAATCATCAAAAGTGATGCCATATTCTTTTAATGCTAATTTGTAACCTTCAAGACGGTCGATTGATGATGAAACATCACTAGGTCCAGTTAAGCAAGCAATTTTTCGATGACCATTATCAAGCAAATATTTGGTTGCGATATACCCGCCTTTGATATCGTTATTAATAACGGCGTTTTTTTGTTCAACATCGAGTTGTCTATCTAAAATACAATATGGAATATCAATTGCTTTAAGAACATCGGCGATTGTTTCTTTTTTGATTTTGCCAAATTTTGAAGGAGGAACAATGACTAAATAATCAATGCTTTTATCGATCATGTCTACGATTGCATCTTTAAATTGATTAAAGTCATAGCCTGATTCAGAAATGATTAAGAAATAACCTTTTTCTTTTAAAAGCAAATCTAATCCTTTAAGGATGCGAGTGTAATATCCGTTTTCTAAATCAGGAATTAGAACACCAATAGTGTTTGTCGTTTTGCTTTTTAAAGCTGAGGCCAGATAATTTGGTTTGTAATTATATTTTTTACAAGTATTTAAAATCTTTTCTTTTGTTTTTTCGCTTACTAAATCATCTTTGCCATTTAATACAAAGCTTACAGCAGTGATTGATACATCACATTCTTTTGCAATATCTTTGATTGTAATTGCCATAATTAAATAAGCCTCACATTAAAATCTAAATCCAATATTCCAATTTTGTTATTTGGAATATCAAAGCGAACGCTTTCTCCAATTTTATATGTTTTATCTTTAACGCGAGCAGTAACTTCGTTTTCACTATTTTGTAAAATAATTTTTATAAAATTATCTTTGCCATAATCGATGACTTCTTTAACTGAACCAACAAAGTTGCCATGTTCGTTAATGTTTATATCATTAGCATTAACAATATAACAAATATGATGGAGATAGAATTTCTTGCCTAATAATGCATAAACACGAATAAGATCTTCAATGTTTGGTTCAATCTCGTTATCGAATAATTTGTAATTAAATACCAATTTATTTTTTTCTTTAATTTTTAATTGTTTAAGGGTATCAATATCTTGTTTATTTTTGGCGTCTTCATATTTTTCGTATAAAGAAATATCGATTAAATTGTTTTTAACACATGGTATTTTTTTCTTAACAGGAACAAGTTCACCATTAAAACGATTTTCGCCATCAAAATGTTTTAATACAAGTTCTCCATCTTCATCATAATAATCAATTTTTGATAAATCGATATCTAAAGATATCTTGTCACCATCAATATATTCACTGTTTTTAAAATAAATATATTCGCCATCAACTTCTGCGCTAAAGAGCCATTCATCTTTAATTTTTTCTTTTTTGTTAACTTTAAGGGTAATATCGTTTCCTTTTGTTAAAGCGGAAATTGGAAGAGATATAAATAAATTATTATGACCTTTTAATGCATCGCCATTCCATTTTGATAAAGCAATTTTTTGATTTAAGAACAATAACTTATTGTCCACTATTTGAGTTTTAAAAGTCATCGTTGATGGAATTCTTTCAAGCAATGTATTTTCGCTTTCCTTGTCAAATATATGGATTTTATTAACATCAAAAGTCACATATACTTTTTGTCCGACACTCAAATTATCATCGCGAAGCATCTTGACAATAATTCGTGTTTTATCAACCACTGATTCGACAATGACATTCATTTCATTGCCAAGTGCTTCAATGACAGCAATTTCACATTCAAAAGCATTTTTATTTTCTTTGACATCAAGATGTGTATGTTCTGGGCGAATGCCAATAATAATGTCTTTTTGTTTGATGATATTTAATATATCAATGTGCGAAAAATCTTTATGTTCATATAGAAAATTATTAACTGAACTTTTTAGCAAAATATTTTCGCCTTCAAAAGATAATTTTGCGTTGATGAAATTCATCTGTGGAGTGCCAATAAATCCCGCCACAAAAACATTTTCAGGATAATCATATAAATTCATTGGCGAATCAACTTGTTTTATGACTCCATTTTTCATAACAACAATTCTTGTTCCCATCGTCATTGCTTCAACTTGATCGTGTGTAACATAAATGAAAGTTGTTTTTAAGACATTGTGAAGACGAGTAATTTCGCTTCTCATAGAACTTCTTAATTTAGCATCAAGATTTGATAATGGCTCATCGAGAAGGAATACTTTTGGTTTACGGACAATTGAACGGCCTAACGCCACGCGTTGTCTTTGACCGCCGCTCATATTCTTTGGTTTTTTATCTAATTGGTTTTCAATATCTAGTATTCGAGCAGCTTCATGGACGCGTTTATCGATTTCATCTTTACTTACATGGCGAATTCTTAATCCAAATGCCATGTTGTCATAAACGCTCATATGAGGATATAAAGCATAATTTTGGAAAACCATCGCCATGTCGCGATCTTTTGGTTCAAGGTTGTTTGCTAACACTCCATCAATATAAAAATCGCCAGCAGTAATTTCTTCAAGTCCAGCAATCATGCGAAGTGTTGTTGATTTTCCACAACCAGATGGGCCAACGAAAACTATGAATTCATCGTCTTTGATTTCCAAATTAAAATCATCAACCGCTTTTGTACCGTTTTCATAAATTTTGTACAAATGTTTTAAAGATAAATTTGCCATAATTGATATTGTAACTAAATCGTTTTAGTAACTTTATTATAATATATATTAATTTGAAAACAAATATTTTTTAAAACGTTTTAGTAAATTGTTTGTAATAGGAAGTGAAAAACACGATAAATGCAACAAAAAAATCCTTATGCAATTTGAGCGATAAGGATTTAAATTTAGATTATTTGATTACAAAACTATTTTGTTTTTTTCTCTTTTTTTGGCTTAACTTTCTTAATAGGTTCAACGCTTACGATGTTATTTTCGTTTGCCATATAGCTATTGCGTAACGCCAATTGTTTAGCGTCTTCAATTTCACGAGCGACAATTAAAGCTTTTTCAAGTTTGTTGCGAATATCATTAAATGTATCAAGATATTCAGTCTCGCTTAATTTATCTTTGTTTTTTGTGATTTTTTTAATATTAATCATCGCTTCCGCTAAACTGCGAATCGCCTTTTCGTATTCGTTTAACGCATTCATGTCGATATTTTTGGCATAATCAATATCAGCAAGAAGAATCAATCTTAAATGGTTAAGTTTTTTAACAACATCTTTATCATGGGCATCGATTTTATCAAATCTATCAATGACACCATCAATTTTCTTAACGATTGGCCCTTTTTTACCAATTAATATTTTTCCAAAAATGAATAAGCCTAATATTAATAAAGTAATAAGGACAATCCAGATAATATTATTTTTCACAAATTCGTTGACGTTAACATCGCGAACTTGAACAACAAGAGAATTAATTTCAACCCCATGATAATAAGCAGAAATAGTATAATCGCTTTCTTTTGGCTCGATAACAGTGATGCTCAAATCATGATTATCGATAAATTCTACTTCTTCGCCATCGCGATTAAACACTTTCCATTCTGGTGCAAAATTGAGCAAATTATTATAATGCTCGACATGAAGTTTTGCTTCTAAATTTTGACCGCTGTAATGGAATTCATCATTGACGGTAACAGAAGCTATAGAATAGATATTATCAATTGAGTTGATAGTGATTGATTTATTAATTATTCCGTTACCTTTTGTATTGACACTTATAGTCAAAACAACAACACCACTTCCAATCGTAGAGACATTGAATTCATCGCCAACTTGCTTAACATCGATAACATTTAAACGAGACAATGAATAAGTGTAATTAATAACTTCGCCATCATTTATTAAATCGCTCGCAAGATTTGGAGTGATGACAAAGTCACTTCCACCAGCCACAACATCAATAACATCATCGACATTAACTGTTAAACCTTCATTAATTGGAGTGTATTCTATTTCGTTTTCAGTAACTGTAAAAGTAAATTCTAAATCATCGTAGTATTGGGTTGTAGCACCATCGATTTTAATATTGCCGATTAGAGTCACTTCACCGACTGTGTCACATTTATATTCAAAGGTGAAAAAATCATCTTGATATTCATGATAGAGTTGATAAGTAGGAGAACTCTCTTCAACAGGTGGATATGTCGGTTCTAAAACGTGATTGACAACTTCTTTATTAGTTGTACTATCTTCAAGATGAAACCAAGCGGTGTCTATATCTTTTGGATCGAATAGAGTTTCAAGCCTAAATTGGTGAGTGTTGCCAACTCCGATTGATGTGCGGTTGTTAAAACCATCAATTGTCAAACTACCTAAGCAATTTTGGACAGTGACAGTATTTGAATAATATATATAACTGATATCGTCCTGCGTAAATGATAATGTTGCAGATAAATTGATCGGCTTATTCGGCGACGATTCAATTGATAATACTTTATCAATATCTTTACCGGTATAAGTGGCAACAATACTATTTGTGTCTATATCAATATATTTAATGATATAGTTTTCATAATAAACACTGCCGTCTTCGTTAAGCGAGCGACCATCAGTCTTAAACCCATATTTTTCGTTAAAAATGTCATATAATAACTGGCAGGTAACATCAATTCTTGGATAACCTACGGATAGATAATAAGACGTTTTTAAATTTAAGATATCACCCTTTTCATATTTTTTAATTTCATAAGGAGCAAAATCAAAGATGAGTTTAGTAAATGCATCTTTTTGTTGATCGCCATCAATATATTTGTAATACAAGCCAACTTCAAGAGATGCGCTGACAGAAAGATCAACTGTTTTCTCATCTGACTCATATAAAGTCAAACTGGAAAGATTATTCCATAAATACATTTGTAAACCTATGTCGACCGACCAATGTGCCACGTAATCTGCTTCAAATTTAACACCATTGATATATCGATAAGTCTCCATGTAAATCATACTATAATAATTTTCATTTGTTGCCGCTTCGGTTGTTTCTTTAACATGGTTTGCAATGGTGGCAATATTAAAATCATTTGGTTCAATTGTTAAAACGCAACCAGATGGGGCTTTAAATATTTCGGTAATATCGCCAACAGTAATATTTGTGTAATGTCTTGTTAATATCAATCCTTCAAGAGAGCTTTCGCTTCTTTCATCGCTGTATTCTAAAACGATGTCTTCATCGCGTCTAACGATATCATCGCTTGCTTTTGCTTCAACTGTTTTTGTGTTAATAGTCAACGATGATGTAGTACTAAGTAGGAATAACAATAATAATGCTTTATTTTTTTTCATATTATCACCTACTTGTTATCAATATGAACATCGAGTTGATTGAATGGGATTTGAATATTAGCTTTTTCAAAAGCGTCATAAACAAGACGTGGAAGAGAATGAGCAACATTGAAATAATCGGCATTATTTGCCCAAACACGAACCATATAGACAATGCTCGATGCATCATGACTTTCCATATATACGCTCGGCTTCATCGATTTAAGGATTTGTGGATGCTCATCAATGACATTTTTAAGCACTTCCTCAACCTTGTCCATGTCGCTTCCATAAGTAACAGAAAAACGCATATCACATCTTCTAATTGATAAAGCTGAATAATTGATAACATTGCCGTTTAAAACAGAACTGTTTGGCATAACAATTTTAACGTTATCAAAAGTGACAAGTTCAACAGTGAATAATTTGATAGAATGAACTTTTCCTTCAACACCATTGATTGAAACATAATCGCCTCTTCTAAATGGTTTATTAACAATGATTAAAATTCCATTTGCAATATTAGCAAATGAATCTTTTAATGCCATACCAATGGCAAGTGCAAGAGTGGACAAAGAAACAATCAAACCAGAAGTCGATAATTCTAGTATTGCTGCACACGCTAAAACTAAGATGACAAGACAAATGATTTTGATGATTGAAGCAATAAAAGATACAATGGCTCCATCGATACGAGTCTTAAGCAAAATCTTTTTTAATAAAAAACAAACGAACCATGTAATGCAAATGCCAACAATAACAATACAAACACAAAGTAATATTTTTAGTCCGTATTGAGTTATATATGTTCCTATTTGATTAAAAAATTCTTTCATAGAAAAACCTCTTTAAAAACATAATTATTTTATCATAGACAAAACATTACTTTTAAGTTTCTTATTTAGATTTTTAAATTAAATAACAATAATTTTATGACTAATAATCATCAATTATCGCTTATTTTCCAACTTGCCTTTGACCACACACCATAATAACAGGATATTCCTTAGTAGCTTCTAATATGTTTTTTCAATATTTCTTTCAATATTGGATACTTCAAATCTCCGAGTTTTCTAAAGTCTGACTTTATTTTTCTCGCAACTAATTAAACAACTTTCATATTTGCAAGTATCATAGATTGTACATTTTTATTTTATAAAAGACACACTTATGATAAAGTAAAGTTGCTCGTATATTTAGACCACAGGCGCTATGAACTAGCTAATTAAGCAATGTCAACCATACGCAGGTAAACTGAGGCCAATGGATATGTGAGCTATCACACTACGTGTTAGGGTGTGGTAATAGGGAAAGTATTGCCCAGTAATGATATGAACATCTAAGATAAATGGCGACCGTTAGGACACGGTCTTAGATGTAAGAGAATCATCGCGCTCCCTACAATTAGAAATAATTGAACATGTGGCCATCACGAGGATGATGTAACACCAGTAGTTACGGGACTTAGTCGATAACTACAAAAAGGTGTTTTCATTATGGTGATGGCTTTTATTATCTCCTTTTGAAGACACCGCTACTGTCTAAAGAAAGGAGGAAAGACTTAATGCAATCTAAATATCACTTTAGAAGATATAGGCTATCACAAAATCATCCATTTCTAGTTGCACTCGTCACTGAGGAAATTGATTCCAATGGAAAAACTTTAATTTCTGGATTCAATATGACTAGATCAATTACTTATGTGTTAAGCAGACCTAACAAGTTTATCAAAATCGATAATCCAAACCCGATAGATGATGCTGAATGTTTTATTTGCGTTGACGCTTTAAAAGATAAACCAATAAAGTATTTTTCAAAGCCCATCAAAAATTGGTCGTTATCAGAAGAAGACGAGAAAGTTATTGATGAACTAGTTAAACAAAAACTTAAATAGTTGATTCAAAAAATAAAAGCACTTCCTCGAGATGATAGTCATTAACTATCAAGGGTAAGTGCTTTTTATTATGCGCAAGACCTCACTCGTCCCAACCAGTAAAGCCATAGGCTTTAATTAAGGTGCTTGCTATCTTCAGGAATGCTAATTAGCATTGGGAACCTGTAAGAATCTGTTGAATTGTATTAATAAATTAATACAAATATGGCAGGGGTGATAGGAATCGAACCCACGTCAGCGGTTTTGGAGACCGTTGTACTACCATTGTACTACACCCCTATAAGCGAATTGATAAACAAATCGCTTGAATATTTTAATATTATTTGTATTCTTTGGCAATAGCATTTACTAATGCCATATCAACTTTTCCTTCAAAATTTGCTTTGAAATGTTTCATGATTGATGGAATGTTTT
Source organism: Erysipelotrichaceae bacterium (assembly GCA_022777645.1). Taxonomy (GTDB): domain Bacteria; phylum Bacillota_I; class Bacilli_A; order RFN20; family CAG-826; genus Fiminaster. The sequence continues at coordinate 7,984 of JALFFX010000006.1, read as the reverse complement.
TGATTGGAAGTTTTTCTATTTCATCTCTAACTTCTTTTTCGCTCATCATTTTTGGAAGATATTGCTTAATTAGTTCAGTTTGTTCTTCTATGGCTTTTACTTGCTCAACATTACCGACTTTTTTATATCCTTCAAGTTCTTCGTTTAATTCCTTGATGATTTTATTAAGCAATTTAGTAGTGTCTAAATCAGACATCTCTTTTCCGCTGGAATTAAGTTCAATTTCCATCAATTTGTACTTTGATAATACAACAGATAAAATCGCACGAGCATTTTTATCATGTTCTTTTAAAGCTTTTACATTAGCAGCTTTTAATTCATCAATTATCATAATTAAATTGTCTCCTTCCTTAATATATCTCTAACTATTCTAAAGAATGCGAAGTAAATACAAGTTATTTCAAGCCTTCCTGCAAACATAGCAGCAACAAGGACCCAGCGTATTGCAAGCATCTGGGGCATAGCAAGACCTGCTAACACCATCGTGCCAGATGCTTCTTGCCAAACAAGACCATTTGTAACACCAACGGATAGTCCGGTACCAGATAATGCACTGGCGAACTCAAATAAGCAATCGGATGCTCCATAAACACCGCCACTAATCATGGCAAGACTAACCCCACCAAGAAGCATAATCGTGATATAAAGGATAATATAACCGAGAGATTCATATATTTCCATTTGTTCAATTTCACGAGTTTGACCAAGACGGGTAATTGTATGAGGATAATATTTTGATTTAGGCGCTAATCGGTCGCGAATTGACCAATAAAGCGATTTAAAAGCAATGACGACACGATATTGCTTTAATGCGCCAGCAGTTGAACCCATTCCACCACCGATAATCATCATAATCATGGCAAGCAAAACAGCGGCTTCGCCAAGAGCTTTGATATGACTCACTGTTGAAAAACCAGTTGTTGATATCGATGTGAAAAACAAGAAAGCTCCATCGCTTAATGCTAAAAAAGGATCATTTGAAGTTATCTTGCTTGTCATGACCGCGCCAAAGAACATTGGGATAAAAATAATGCACATTATTCCAAAGAAACGAATTTCGCAATCTTTGACAATATTTTTAATCTTTCCTTTAAAAAGGAATAAATGAAGTAAGAAATTTGTTGAGCCAAGAATCATCAAGATGACTGACGTGATGTTAATAGCAATCGCGTTAATTGGAATATTAAGATTATTTATACCACCTGCGGCAATAATGCCTGGAAGACCATCAGGATGGGTAGAGAAGCCACCTGTTGCAACAGCCGCAATTGAATGATTGACAGCATCGAATAAAGATAAACCACCAATAAAATAATAAGAAAGAGTGCCTAAGAAAATATAACCAAGATAAATAAGCAAAATCAAACGAGCAGATTTAGCTAAATTTGGCATCAATTTGTCATTGTGGCCTTCTGCAGTATAAAGTTTTAAGCCATAACGGTCTGAAATAGCGCTTGTAACAATAAGCACCAAACCGATGCCACCAAAAAGAAGAAGGCAGCTTCGATAAAATGTAAACAAATGATATCCAGGCGCAGATGTATCAAAATTAAAAACAGTTAATCCAGTCGCAGAATATCCACTTGTCGATTCAAAGACACTATCGGCAAAACCCATAGAATAAGAAAAATCGCCAACACTAAATACACCGCGGAGCATAAATGGAACAGCCCCAACCAATATGGCTAAAAGCCATACACCAACAAGCAATATGGCGTCTTGGAATTTTCCTAAGCGCATTTTATCGCGCTTGATAATAAGCAAGGATAACAATATCCCAACAACGATTGATGACAAACCGGGAATTAAAAAAGAAAAAAGTTCATTAGCTTCACCAGGGTAGAAAAAAAGCATGAAAAGTGGCAACAAGCAAATGATGCCAATCAAAATTAAAAATAAGCCAAAATAGCCAAAAATTAGTTTATATCCACCGGCAGGCTTTTTGATCATAATGAATTATTTTCTTCCTTGTTTTCTTTTTCGCGTTGAGCGTAATCAATAATTAATTTTTGATCTTTAACAGCAGAAACTATAAAAAGACAATCATTCGGTAAAATAACAGTTTTACCATTAGGAATAATGACATTTGGTTTACGGTAAACACAACTGATAGTCCCACATTTTGGGAAATTGATATCCATAATTTGTTTATTTGCAAGCAAATAATTATCTTTGACAATAATTTCAGTTAAAACAACTTTATCATCTTCAAATCGCATTGATTTAGTCAATTTTTCAAGCGAAGATTCGCTTTCGATTGAAGTCGCTAATAAATAAGTTGATGAAATGACACTATCGATGCCAAGTTCACGATATGTTTCAACGTTTTTTGGGTTGGAAACTATGCAAATACATTTTTTAACACCAAATATTTGTTTGGCAAGCAAACAAGAAACAAAATTATCAGCGTCTCTATCGCCAAGAGCAACAAAAATATCACTACCTTCAATATGAGCGTCGCTTAAAACGTTTGTTTTAGAAGGATCACCATAAAAAACAGGAACGCGATTTGATTTTGTTAAATATTGCACCAAGTCTTTATTGGAATTGATAATAATTAATTTGTTACCGCGTTTTTTAAAAGTTTTGATAACATAGTCGGCTGCATGGCCGCCATCGGCAATTACAATTTTCATAATTATTTGTCTCCACGCATACGAGAAAATTTATCAAGCGATAATTCAAATGGATATATCGCTTCAACATCAAGATCTGAAATTAAAATTTCAAGACTTGGATCATCGAGTCGGACATAGATTTTTGGAACATTGTATAATTTGCGAGCAACATAAGCCAAAAATAAATTAACATTATCATCACCAGTGGCGATAATAATTTCTTTAGCAGATGTGATATAAGCTTCCTCAAGAAGACTTAAATCAGTGACATCACCAAGAAAGGTATAACCAGAAAATAAATCACTTAAAAGTTCAAAGGAACTGCTATCTTTATCGACGACTAAAACATTTTTGCCGGATAAAGAATCAGCGTTAGCGATGCTCGCGCCTAATCGCCCACAACCAATGATTAAGGTTTTGTTTTTTAATATCGAAGTTTTTTTCATAACTAGACTCATTATACATTAAATGAATAATAAAATAAAAAATTATTATTCAATGGATTTTAAGAAATCAAATACTGCATCATCATATGCTTTTTGATTATCATAACGAAGATGAGAGTGACGACCGTTTTCAATATACACCAATTTTTTGTTTTTAGAAGGCGAATTATCAAACATGATCTTTGCTTCTTCTGGCACCGCAAAAATATCTTTTGTGCCACTTAAAATAAGAGTGGGAACATGAATTGATTTTATCATCTTATGAGGAGCGCATTCATAAGGATTGACGTCATTATATTTTTTGAATTTATGCATCAATTCATAGATGACTGGAAATACCGGTTTCTTTTCATCGATGATATGTCTTTTATAAAGTCTAAAAAATGAATAAAACATACCATCAGCAATAAAGCCATTAATATAATTTGGACAATCTTTATTTGTGAGTGCAAAGCAAGACGCTGTTGCGCCACCACATATCCCATATAAAACTATTGTTTTGTTATGTAATTCATCATGGAGATATTTAGCCCAGTTAAGCGCATCAATTGATTCATATTTTCCCAAAGATATTTTATCGCCTTCGCTTAAGCCATGAGCTCTAGGATCTGGGCAAAAAACATTGTAGCCGGCTTTTAAATATGCCTCAACGTATGCCGCGCCATAAAGACATGTTTCCATTCTTCCAGGCAAAATGATGACGCAGCGAGAAAAACCAAAATCATAATATTCGCCTTGAAGACGAAGACCCATTGATGTAATTGTAATCTCTTTGATGTTATCGATATGTTCATCATGGAATTTCATGCCATCATTAAACATTTTTAAATGATAATCAAAATTTTTATCTGAACATCCGCGTTTAAATTTGTTTTTATCTTGTCTTGTCCATTGTTCGATAAATAATCTGTTGGCAATCTTGTTTGTATAAACAAACATAAAAATCGCGCCAATAATAAGTGAGAGCAAAATAAAGCCACCAACAATAATTAATGCCAAAAATAATGGATCCATAATTTTATAAATTTGCCTTTAATTCAGAATACAATTTGTTTTCTTTTTCTCTATCAAGTGATATTTCATCACCAACATAGAAATAAACACATAGTCCAGGACCGATGTTTGGTGCGCAACTTTGGGCTACTTCATGAATAATAATTTGTTTGACCTTAAGAGCTTTTTCAAGTTGTTCTTTATATCTTTTTGCTCTTGCTAAACGATTTGAATGAGCGACAATGACAACTTGTTCCTCTGGATTTTTAATAGTCTTTAACAAATATTCCAAACAGAATTTATCAACATTTTTGCTTCCTTTAATTGTGCCTAAAGGCATGCTTTTACCATCGCGAGTAAAGTCGGCAACTGGTTGAACGCCTGCTAATTGACCAAAGAAAGCTTTTGGAGCTGCTATTCTTCCGTTTTTGGCAAGGAAAAATAAGTCATCCATTGGTCCGATTTCATGAATGCAAGGAATAATTGCGCTCAAGGAATTAAGATTATCATCAAGGCTCATTCCTTTTTGTTTGTTTAATGCTGCATAAATTGCAACAAGACCACTTGCGGATGCATATTTTAATGAATCAACGACTTCAATACGCGCACCTGGATAATCTTCAAGAATTATCTTGGCATAATTTAAATATCCATTGTAAGTGCCACTTAATGCACTTGAAATAGTGACAACAATAATGTCTTTATCGCTTTCAAGAATTGGTTTAACAACACGAGAAAATTCTTCAAATGTGGCAAAGGCAGTTCTTACTTTTCCAGCATGTTTTTTGATCAATGCATAATATTCATCACTACTTATATCACTGTATGATAAATCACTTAATTTATCTTCACGTCCAGGAATATAAATAATTCCGTGGAAATAATCATTATATATTCCGAATTGTTTGCGAACTTCTTCATTTAAATCGCAAGTACAATCGATAACAATTTCATAATCTTTCATTTTGTGAACCTCTCTAACGTCTAGAATTATATACCAAAGTTACCCCTTTTATTAAGTAATAAAGTGGAAAAACAATTAATGGATAAGTTAATAGATATGAACAAATGATATTAAACGAACAAACACGACTGAAAAATGAAACGGTTATGATAATTGAAAGCAAATAGATAATGTTAAACAAAACAAGGCGAAGAATCATTCTTCCGATGCTTTTTGGTTTGAAAATAATAATATTGATAATGATATGAATCATCATCTCAAGTGGAATAGCGATAAATATCGATACCTCATAAGATAAATCTAAAGGACATAATCCACTTGATGAAAAGAAACAATAATAGAAAACGCAAGTAAGGGCGAGTCCTAAAAGGAAACAAATAATATTGACGAGCCCACATTTCAATATCGATTTTTGAATTAAAAATGTATCAAGAATTGGTCGGAAATGAGTCGTAGCGTTTACTCCATTTTCATATACCGTATCAACACTTAATGTTGAAAAAGGAATTTCTTTAATCAATAGATAATTAAGTACTTCCATTTCATATTCGTATCGATTTCCTTTGATTTTGATTAGATCATCAAGAAAAGAGAATGGGAACGCTCTTAAGCCACATTGGTTATCATTCATATAACGGAACGTGGAAAGACTTTGACTGAACTTTGAAAGAGAATTACCAATCTTACTTTTGAATGGCACTTTTACGTCAAATCGGCGTTCACAAATTATAATTTCTTTTCTGCCTTTTATTGTGTTTGTTAACTCATTTATATCTTTAATGTGATGTTGACCATCACCATCAACTGTTAAGACATAATTAATATCTTTATAATTTTTTTGTGCATATTCAAAAGCGTATTTTAACGCGAAGCCTTTGCCTTTGTTTTTTGAATAACTTAATACTTGTCCATATTGTTCGCAACGCGAAAAAACATCATTAAAAGTTGGCTCGCTTCCATCATTAACAATCAATATTTGATAGCCATGAGTAGCTAAACCTTTTGTTAGATAAAATAATGTTTCTTCTGGCTGATATGAAGGAATAACAATCAAACAGTCGTTATGTCTATCCATATTAAATTGAATATACCATAAAATGAGCAAATATTATAAAAGGCATTGTATTTTTTACGATTTCTCCGGTTGGTAGAGTGTGTTTTTATACCAGTAGAAATAGATTTTTTAGGAGTGTAGAGAAAGAAAAAAATTCGCTTATATAATAAGTCGAGAACAAAGGAGAAAAACATATGCTACGACTTATTGAAAACATTAAAAGTATGGATAAAGTTAACTATACTCAAAATCAAGATATCTCAAATTCATTAACTCATTTATTAGGACTTCCAATTACTCTAATAATATTTTTCTATTCATTTACTATCCATAAAAATGGAATGATATCTACGCCTATATATATTGGCATGCTTATTTTTTCAATAACAGCATTTATCGTTTATGGAATTTCTTTTTTGTATCATTACATCGATTATGAATCAAAACTAAAAGCAATCTTTCGCTTAATCGATCACTGCACGATTTATTTACTTATCGCAGGAACATATACTCCGATATGTATATTTTTAATAGAGCAAAGTCATAGTATTGGCTATGTTATTTTATTACTAGAATGGGCATTGGCCATTCTTGGAATAATATTAAACGCATTATATTTATCAAAAAAGATTGTCAAAATCATCGGCGTTATATCATATGTCATTATGGGCTGGCTAATATTGTTTACAGGCGGATTTATTTATATGCCTCTTATTAGTTTCTATCTTGTTCTTGCTGGAGGAATATCATACACGATTGGATCGGTATTGTACGCGCTTGGAAGAAAAACAAATCTTTGGTTTCACACCATCTTCCATTGCTTTATCGTTGTTGGCACGATTATTCAAGCACTTGGAATAATAATGATGATTAGTTAAAACTTTGATAAAAGTTGATCAACATTTGAAAAATCATTTTGACTAAGCATCCAAAAATAATTTTTGCCATCATCGGCATATAATTTCAGTTGTCTACAATTTGTAGACATCTGTATTTAATAAATGAAAAGGACTAACATTTAATTCCGATTGTCTCGTTGAACTCGGCTTTTTAAAAAATCTTTTCGTCGCGAATATTTAATTTGTTTATTAAAACATCACTGTTTTCATAATAATAGATGCCTTTATCGTCAAGATAAGAATATTTATATTTATCCATTAATACCTATGCTGGCGTTAAATATCTTAAAAGCTTCTTCTCTGGATATTTCACCATCAATAACCTTAGAAATTAATTCAATATCAAGGTCGCTTAAAGGCATTCCCTCAAGAGACATGGTAGCATTAACCTCTTTAATGATTTGTTCCGCTTTCTTGCTCATAGAATTATTTTACATGAATACAAATATTTATTCATCTTATTTCTAATCTTTTTGTATTACAAAAACTCCACTCTCGATGGATTATATGCTAAGAGAAATGGACCGATATTTATATCAATCCTATTTAATCAAGTCGATAGGGCTTTAGATTTTGATACGACGTTACATCTTACATTGTTCACGCTACGCAATAAGGATAAACGCCATACTTATAGTATTTTGCATCTAAAATGTAGAATTTGTCTTTATATAACATTATCGAATCGAGTTCGAGAGTGGATGTTGCTTTCCCTTTTGTGGCGCAATATTTTTCGATCCACTTTGCACGAGATTTATTTCGCCAAAATATTTATCAATAAATTTCTCCCAAACATAATCAAAATTATCGATACCAAAAAGTTTTTGTTAATGTTGGTCATTTTGATAACAAAGTTATCCATCTATTAACATCATAAACCTTTAAGCGCACAAAAGAGCTATGCAAAAATAATTATTTTATTTTTTCTTTGTTTTGATGAAGTTGCTTAATTCTATTTTTTAATTCTTTCTTAAAGTCTTCAAATCTTAAATTAGCGATTTCTTTATATT
>JALFFX010000059.1 GCA_022777645.1 Erysipelotrichaceae bacterium | reverse complement strand
AACAAGATTCATATTTCTATCATCATTGATTGGATAATATGGTTCACTTGTTTCACTGGCAGGAAGTGGATATTCTTTGGAAATAATTGTTTTTTCTGATTTATTGAATTTATTGAAGTGTTTATGTTCAATAATTCTTGTGTATGGTGTTTCTCGATCGGTGTAATTAACAACGGCGACGCCTTGATGATTCTCTTCATCAAGAAGTTCGTTTTCAAAGCGCACACTTCGATATTCAAGATGTCCGTATTTATAATCGAACAATTGATCAATTGGACCAGTAAAGATGATTTTATCTGCTAACGCATTTAATTCATCCTTATGTTCGAAATAATCAGTATTTAATACTACTTCGATATCTTTGAGCATACCTTCTACCAATTTGGTATAACCATCTTTTGGAATACCTTGGTAATCGTCATTGAAATAATTGTTATCAAAAGTAAAGCGAAGTGGTAATCGTTTGATGATAAATGATGGAAGTTCATCGCAAGACTTGCCCCATTGTTTTGCTGTATAACCTTTGATCAATTTTTCATATACTGTCGTGCCTACTAAAGAAATGGCTTGATCTTCTAAATTTTTGATTTCTTTAATATTGGCAGCTTTAATTTCGTCTTCGATTCTTCTTTTTGCATCGCTTGGTGTTATAACACCTTCAAACATTTTGCTAAATGTATTCATGTTGAAAGGCATGTTATAAAGTTCACCTTTATAATTAGCAATAGGCGAATTGATAAATGGGATGAATTCGACAAAATTATTTACATATTCCCAAATCATCTTATTTGATGTGTGGAATATGTGGGCGCCGTAAACATGAACATCGATATTTTCTTTCTTTTCGGTATAAATATTTCCGGCAATGTGATTTTTCTTTTCGACAACGAGAACTTTATAGCCACGTTTATTTAACTCGTATGCCAAAACGGAGCCGTATAAACCGGCTCCGATAATTAAATAATTGTAATGTGATTTATTGAGCTTCATGCAAACTATTATACACCTTAACAGCTTCTTCGTGGCGTTTTTTTGCATTAATAGCTTCTTCAAGTTTTGTATTTAATAATTTTTCAAGTTCAGCAATTTCATTCGCATCGCCTTTTTCATCTTTCATTTTATTTAATCTTGTTAAACAAGAATGATAATTAATGGCTTTTGAATCTGCGATTGATGAAGTAGAGATTACTGCTAAACGAGCGTTTTCTTCATCTGCTCTTTTTCTCATAGCTAAAGCTTTTTGATGAAGGGCTTCTTTCTTTTCATCACTCATATCTGAATCTTTGGCTTTTTCATAACGTTTTTCTAATGATTTAGCACTGTTCTCAAGATTTGGGAAAATGAGAAGGAAAATGAAGAAGAAGATAAACATTGAGACACCACCGGTGAGGAATGTTTTTAATAAGCCAATAACAACATCAGGCATATTCCATGAGAGGAGAAGTGGATTTGCAATGCCCCATATAGCGTTTGTAAGAATAGAAACGCCAACCCAACCAACAAAATACATCAAAGCTTGGAAATATGGATTTCCTTTTGATTTATATGTGATGTTTCTTTGAAGTGGGAAGTTGATGCATTGGGCAGTGAAGACTGCAATTTCAAAAGCGATGAAGTTGCCTAAACCACCTGCTTTAAGAGTTAATGCTGGATTAAGCGACATCAATTGAACTTCAGCTTCTGTATATGCTTGGAATGTTTTTCCGGCTGCATCTACAAATTGAGCTGGCTCATTGAAAATTCCAAAATATAAAGCATTGCCGGCTGCATCTTTAAATGGTAATTCAACACGAGGCCAGCAAAATGGTGTTCCCCATGTTGATGTGAAGGCGTATGGCAAGAAAGTCATGATGATAAATTGCCAAACAGTAACCGCCATTGAGAAGGCGAAGAAGAATCCTACTTTATAAAGTAAGGATGCAAATTTAGGGTGTTTGTCAGAAAATGAATACCAAACACTTAACCACCAACGATAAATGCGTTGGAAGAAGGCAATAAAGCCGTTAGATGATAATGGTTTTACCTCGATTTCCATAATTATTTTTTTGTTTCCTTTCCAAACGAACGAATTTCTTTAAGTTCGTTCTTTGACACCTTACCCATCTTGAAGAAATGGTTAAGTCCTTTGAAGAAATGACCATTGAACATTTTGATAAGGCCGTCTAATTGTTTATATGTTAATGCTCCGCCAGTCATTCTTGACAACCCTCTCATTGGCTGATGAAGCACGCCCATAACAAGTGTATTTGATGTTTTCACATCTCCAAATACTTTTAGCAAACCGATAGCAAAGCGAATGACACCAGAGAAGAATCTGCCTGTCCAGCCTTTTGCATATCTTAATTCGTTCACTGTTGTGTTATAGTCAACGTATATTCTATTTTTCTTAATAAAATTAAGTGATGTTGAAGGAAGATCGTTTTGATAAATCAATTTAAATTCATTATCGCTAACGTTTTGAATATCTCCAGAATAATAGGTTGGAATATCACTTACTTCTTCTAAAACATCTCCTTCAATATTGATTTTATCTTCAAGTCTAATATCGCGGCTTGAAGCACCGACTAACAATTGATATTCACCCGCTTCTTTATTCCAAGCGTTTTTCTTAACATCGAAGAAGCGATATGTATATTCATCAAAATCAATGCGTACGTTCTTACTTTCATGAGCTTTTAGGCTAACTTTGACAAAGCCTTTAAGTTCTGGGGCGCTTCGATAGATTTTTGAATCAACTTTTGAAACGTAAAGTTGTGCAATTTCTTTACCATCAACATCACTACTATTTGTGATGGTGAAGCTAACACCTTTTTCATCGACTTTTAGATCACTATATTCAAATTTTGAATATGATAAGCCAAAGCCGAACGGGAATAAGACATCTTTATTAACTTTATTGTAATAACGGTAACCAACGAAAATTGAATCGCGATAATAAACGGAACTTCCTCTTGCTGGGAAATCTACTTTTGATGGAACATCATCATATGAAAGTGGATATGTTTCAGCAGTTTTACCAGATGGATTAACTTTACCTGTTAAGACGTTTAATACCGCTCTTGCGCCACCTTGACCAGGAAGATAAGCATTTAATAAAGCATCGCAATATTTAAGCCAAGGCATTTCAACAACGCTTCCGGCGTGAAGGACACCAACAACTTTTTTACCGGCTTCTTTTAAGGCTTTTAGCAATTCGACTTGATTGTCGTTGATTTTAATATTTTTACGATCAAGACCTTCTGCTTCAATTGCTTCATCAAGACCTAAATAAACAACAACAACTTCTGCTTGGCTAGCAAGTTTGAGAGCTTTTTTGATTAAGCCATTACTCTTTTTACCAAAACGATGGAAGCCTTTTTCATGACCTAAATATTCAAAATCATATTCTTTTACAATATCAAGAGTGTTTTCAAGTTTTGTGCAATTAACTAATGAACTACCAGCTCCTTGATATCGTGGAGTCATTGCAAAATCACCAACTAAAGCAACTTTTGTTTTTTCTTTCAAAGGAAGAATGTTGTCTTCGTTTTTAAGAAGAACCATTGATTCTTCGGCGCATTTAACGGCAAAGGCGTGATGTTTTTCGACATCAAATTCATATTTTTTATCGCCTTCAAATGGTTTGGAAGTGGTAAGAATTAAATCTAATAAACGGTCGATATTTTCATCTAAGACGCTTTCTTCAAGTCTTCCTTCTTTAATTGCGACCATAATATCATGAACTGTGTCGCCACCTGCTCCTGGCATTTCCATTTCATTGCCAGCGATAAGTCCTTTGACACGATCATTTTCTCCGCCCCAGTCGGTTAAGACAACACCATCATAGCCCCATTCGTTGCGAAGAATTTCTTTTAAGACATGTTCATTTTCATTCGCATATACACCATTGATGAGGTTATATGATGACATTATTGTTTTTGGTTTTGCTTCTTTAACTGCGATTTCAAAACCGGTGAGATATATTTCGCGGAGTGCTCTTTCGTCAACAACACTATTAAGGGTCATGCGTTTTTCTTCTTGTGAATTACAAGCAAAATGCTTTAAGCACGCAGAAATTCCATTTGATTGAATACCTTTAACATATGAACCAGCCATATTGCCTGCAAGATAAGGATCTTCGCTAAAATATTCAAAGTTACGGCCACAACGTGGATTGCGTTTAATATTGAGTCCTGGACCTAATAAAACATTTACTTTTTGGGCAAGAGCTTCTTTTCCTAAGCAGACACCAATTTCTTCGCCGAGTTCTTTATCAAAACTTGAAGCAATTGTGACAGCAGTTGGGAAACAAGTTGCTTTAAGCGACTCATTTAAGCCTAAGTGGTCTGCTGCTAAAGCTTGTTTTCTAATACCATGTGGACCATCTGCAAAAAATATTGATGGAATATGGTGAGCAAGAATTTCTTGCGATTCCCAGAAGTTTTTACCGCTGGTGAGAATGACTTTCTCAAGGAGAGTCATCTTGGAAATGATGTCTTGGTGTTTCATTATTGTAACCATCCTGTTCTTTTATTTATTATCGATTCGCTTCCTTTGATAATAATCTTCTTAATAAAGAATGGGGCGAAATGATAAAATGCAAAAATTGTTTTGCGAGTAAGAGTCTTATATAAAGACTTATTCTCGGCTTTAAAGCGCTTTTCAATCTCTTTGTATTTGGCGTATTTTTCTTTGTAATCACCGAAGGTGACATAATATTGAGTTAGCCCATATATATTTGCAAAAGTTCTAATCATGAAATAACGATGTTTTTTGGTGAGTTTTTTAAAGTCATCTTCAGAATATAAATTCATCACATATTCAAAACATCTGAGTTGATGCATATAGTTTTTATTGATGCTTGTCTTTGATACCGATTGATCTGCACGACCAATAAAATAACGATATAAATCAATATCAAGGAAACAAATTGTGTTCACAAAATAAAGAGGTTGATAAACAAAAATATTATCAACATAAAATGTATGTTCTAATAAATGAAGTTTTGATTTTTTCAAAACATCGAGTTTATAAACAAATGAATGCATCATAAAGAAATCAACTGCGTTAAATTTCTTGATGTCCTTCCAGCCAAATATCGATTCATCTTTTGGCATATATTTTCTCAAAGAAGAAACATTTGATATGCCTTCTTCGACATGTTCATAAACAAAATTGGTTAAATATAAGTCAGGTAGTGTATTTTTTTCGTGATGATATTTGATTTTCGCTAATAAAGTTTTTAAAGCATTTTCTTCAAGCCAGTCATCAGCGTCAACACATTTAAAATATAAGCCTGTCGCAATTTCAAGTGCCTTGTTAATGGTGGAGCCATGTCCTCCATTTTCTTTATCAATTGCTTTAACAATATTTGGATAAAGTTCTTCATAACGTTTAGCAATTTCTAAAGTATTGTCTTTTGAACCATCATTGACAACGATGATTTCAACATCATCTCCACCCACTAACAAAGATGGGATAACTTTATCTAAATATTTTGATGCATTATAAGAGGGCACAACAAAAGAAAGATATTTCATAATATTATTAAAAACCCCGGATAAAAAAATTTGTCTTCATAGAAGTCATTAAAATAATACGAGAATTAAATTATTTTGTAAACTATGAAAGTTTATTTTGTCGATTATTCGTTGTATTTTGCAATTTTAGATTGGAAGCAATATTATGCAAAAAATGCAAAAATTGCATATTTATATTGAAGTTATTAATGAATTAAAATATTATTTAGTTATCAAGGAGTGTTTTATGGAACTCAAACAATTACGCATAAATTGCAAATTAACTCAAGCGGAAGCATCAAAAATTGTTGGTATGCCTCTTCGCACATACTTTTTATATGAAAAAGACGAAAATAAAGTCGATAAATTAAAACTTGAAAGAATCAAAGAAAAACTTATGGAATATATGGCGAAAGATACATCTATTCTCAAAGACAAGATTTTATTAATTACTGGTGGAACTGGAAGTTTTGGTCACGCAGTGGTGGATCGCTTCTTAAACACGGATATTAAAGAAATTAGAATTTTATCACGTGATGAAAAGAAGCAAGATGATATGCGTAAGGCATACAACTCCGAAAAACTAAAATTTTATATTGGTGATGTTCGCAATCTCGATTCAATTATTGATGCCTTTAGAGGTGTTGATTATGTTTTTTCTGCTGCGGCATTAAAGCAAGTTCCATCATGTGAATTTTATCCAATGGAAGCGGTGAGAACTAATGTCATAGGAAGTGATAACGTCATCACTGCCTGCGTTAGAAATCATGTTAAAAAAGCTATTTTCTTATCCACAGATAAAGCAGCATATCCAATTAACGCAATGGGGATATCAAAAGCGTTGATGGAGAAAAATGTCATTGCGAGAAGCCGTCAATTATTAGCAGGGGACACCGTATTATGCCTTACTCGTTATGGCAATGTTATGGCGAGCCGCGGAAGCGTTATTCCTTTGTTTTTAAACCAAATTAAAGAAGGAAAACCAATTACCATTACAAATCCAGACATGACAAGATTCATGATGACTCTTGATGATGCGGTTGATCTTGTTTTATATGCTTTTGAACATGGTGAACAAGGTGATTTGTTCGTTCAAAAAGCGCCGGCTGCAACCATTGATGTTTTAGCAAAAGCAGTCATTGAATTAACAAATAGCAAAACCGGTATTTCTTATATCGGCACTCGCCATGGTGAAAAATTATATGAAACTCTTGTAACACAAGAGGAAATGCTTAAAAGTGTTGATCTTGGCAACTTCTTTTGCATCAAGGCTGATAATCGCGATTTAAATTATGATAAATATTTCTCCAAAGGAAACAAGAAATTAAACCTTGGGGAAAGTTATACATCTCATAACACCGCAAGACTTGATGTCGAAGGTATGAAAAAATTGCTTAAAAAACTCGAACTATTTGGTGGTCCAGTTCGTCAACACGACTAGGAGGCAAAACAATGTTTAAAAATAATGGCAAATTGAAACTAATGATTATTGTTGGGACTCGTCCTGAAATCATCCGTTTATCTGAAGTTATTAGAAAATGTCGTATTTATTTTGACACATTATTAGTTCATACTGGTCAAAATTATGATTACACTTTAAACGAGATATTTTTCAAAGATTTATCTTTAGATAATCCGGATATATATTTAAACGCTGTTGGGAAAGATTTAGGCGAAACAATGGGCAATATTATCGCTAAATCTTATGAAGTGATGAAAGAAACTCAACCAGATGCTTTATTAGTGCTTGGTGACACAAATTCATGTCTTTCGGCGATAAGCGCGAAAAGACTTCATATTCCTTTGTTCCATATGGAAGCCGGCAATCGCTGCAAAGATGAATGTCTTCCAGAAGAAACAAATCGTCGAATTGTCGACATTATTTCTGATGTTAATATCGCTTATAGTGAACACGCTCGAAGATATTTAGCAGAATGCGGACTTCCAAAAGAAAGAACATATGTGAGTGGTTCTCCAATGGCAGAAGTTCTTTCAAGACATCTTTCTCGTATTCAAAATAGTGATATTCTTACACGCCTAAATCTTAAAAGCGGAAAATATATTTTGCTAAGCGCTCATAGAGAAGAAAATATCGACACTGATAAAAACTTTTATTCTTTATTTAATGCGATTAACGCCCTTGCAAAAAAATATGACATGCCAGTTCTTTATTCATGCCACCCACGCAGCAAAAAGAAATTGATAGAAACAGGCTTTGTTCTTGATGAAAGAGTTATTATGCATGAGCCGCTTTCATTTACTGATTACAACAATTTGCAAATGAATGCTTTTGTCGTTATTTCAGATTCTGGTACATTGCCTGAAGAAAGCAGTTTCTTTGCCAGCATTAATAAACCACTTGCAGCCGTTTGCATTCGCACATCAACAGAAAGACCAGAAGCCCTTGACAAAGCTTGCTTTGTTTTAGCAGGAATTGATGAAAAATCACTTCTTCAAGCCGTGGAAGTTGCCCTTTTAAATAAAAAAGGTTGCATCCCAGTCCCTGATTATGTTGATACAAATGTCAGCGATAAAATAGTAAAATTAATCCAATCATATACAAATATCGTTAATAAAATGGTGTGGAGAAAATGAGAATATTAATATTAGGAGCAAAAGGCTTTATTGGTAGTAGATTATCTACTTTATTAAAAAGAAAAAACTTCGAAGTTTTAGAATTTGATAAAGATAATACAGTCGATGAATTGTTATCGTTTTTAAAACAAGCTGATTATGTTGTTCATTTAGCAGGAATTAATCGTCCTTTGACAAAAGAAGAATTTTATAAAGGCAATTTTGATTTTACAAAAACTCTGGTGGATTTAATAAAGGACAATAATTTATCTTTGCCAATTATTATGACAAGTTCAATACAAGCTGAACTCGATAATGATTATGGCAAATCAAAAAAGATGGCAGAAGATTATCTTTTAGCGAGCAATCTTCCTTGCTACATTTATCGCCTAAGCAATATTTTTGGACCAAGATCTAGACCAAATTACAACACAGTGGTCGCCACTTTCGCATATAACATTGCCCATGATTTACCAATTAAAATCGATGATGGCAGTACGATTATTAATTTCACTTATGTCGATGATGTTTGTGATGATATTATTTCTCTTATAGAGAATAATAAAAAAGAAGGACAAAAAGAATTTCTTTCTTTACCAACAACTCCTTGTTCACTAGATAGACTTACAATTTTGTTAAAATATTTCAAACAAGAAGTGGAATCAAAAAGACATCTTCCATACATTTATAATGATTTTGAATTAAAGCTTTTTAAGACTTATCTTTATTTTGCAAGTGATGAAGGATATGAATATAATTTTGCAAGCGATGAAAGAGGATCATTTGAAGAATTATTTAAATCAAAACGATTCGGACAAATAAGCGAAAATATTTCTTTCCCAAATATTACAAAAGGTGGTCATTACCACAAATACAAAGATGAAATATTTTATGTTGTCAAAGGACAATGTGAAATCGTTCAAAAAAATATTGTTAATGATGACATATGCATTGATATCACAAAAGGAGATGAACCTCGCCTTGTTCATATCTATCCGATGTATACACATAAAATCACAAATATTGGTGAAGGAAATTCATCAACACTTATGTGGATTAGTGAGATTTATAACCCGAAAAAACACGACACATATAAGAAAGATTGCTAACTTGAAAAGGGGCTCGATTTGAAAATCGGCCCTTTTTTTGATAAAATCAAATTAGTAAATCAAAAAGAACACATCATTAATGAAGTAGATGTTTGTTTGCTTTTTGTTTTTATAACCATTATGGAAAAGAAAGAAATCAATTATGAGAAACGAGCGTTGCTTGGTGGTTTAATCATCAATGCTTTTAGCGCACTTGTGGGTATTGGCTTTTTCTTCTGGAGCAAATCACAAGCCATTTTTCTTGATGCTTTTATTTCCTTTATTTTGTTTGCGTCCACTTTGATATCTTTATTTGTGAGCAATTCAGTGCGAAAAGAAGCTGATAGTTCATATCCTCTTGGTCGTTGGGCAATCGAAAATATCTTTTTAATTTTTCGTAGCATTTTAATGCTATTTATCATCGTATTTTCACTTATCAATAGCATTTCCACGATTGTAAGCGTGGCGACGAACGCTGCTTTCGATCAACTAAATGTTTCATACCTGAACATGTCTATTTATGCTGGATTGATGGTTGGTTCTTGCTTTTTGATATCGATTATTTACGCATATTGTAATAAGAAAATCGATGGTGGATCTGAAATCATAAAACTCGAAATCAAAGCATCGATTTATGATGGTCTTGTCACTTTGTTTGCAACATCATCGCTTCTTCTTTTCACATTTGTTGATTTCTTAAACCCACTTAAAGATTATATCGACTCTATTGTCACGATTATTTTGTCGCTTATTTATGCAATCTCGCCAATAAGAGAAATCATATATCAAATCAAGGTATTAGTAGACAAAAGACGCGATGTCGATGAAGAGCAAGAAATATTAAAGAAACTTGTTTCTTCTTTCCCTGAATTTAAATATTATGATGTTTATTATTCTTATAGCGATCATGAAGGCGCGATATATGTTTGCCTTTATCCAAAAGTGGTGATGAAAAGTGAAGAACTTCATCGACGCTTTATCGATATTGAAGAATATCTATACAAAGAATATGATGATCCAAAAGTGATTTTGGTTTTATCAAAAACAAAATTACATAAATTATAAAAAATTTTTTTTGAATATAAAAGTAGCCATCTTATTTGTAGTTATTTATAAATTCTTGCATATAGATTTTTTCATATGTAATAATTTTAATAACAAGGGAGAATTTTACTCATATGAAGAAAATCACAAAAACATTATTATGCTTATCAAGCGTATGTTTGCTTGCTGGCTGTGCAAGAGAAGTTACAGCCGATGAAGCTAAAGCTGCCATCAAAAAAGCAAACGAAAAAACACCAGATATCTCGACTGTTTATACCGGTGTCAAACTCACGTTCAAAGTTGAAACACTTCAAGGAACTGGTACATTTGGTGAAGCCATGAAAGCATCAGCTGAAAAAATGTATGGTGTTGAAGGAACTGAAACCTCTGTAGAATATACATTCGCTACATCTGCCAGCGAAATTGCTGAATATCGCATGGACGAAGGTTCAATTGATTATATGGTCTCAAATGTAGAAGGCAAAAATGATTCTTATGTTAAATTCTATTTAGATGGTGATGCACTTTCAATTAAATCATCAATTGCTGCATCAAGATCAACTGGAACAACAACATTAACTATGTACACAGACGTTGAATATAAAATAAATGCCGATATGACACTTGCCAGCATGTCTTCACGTATGTATTTCAATGCTGAATCTGAATCATTGGATTTTAAATATGTAATTTCAGCTGAATGGATGAAATAAGTTAATTATATTAACAATTTGGTAGCGAATATTCGCTACCTTTTTTGTTATAAAACAATTCTCTTTGTATAAAAAAAGTTGAAAATTTATTAATGAATATTTATAAAATTTTTCCTATGTGCAATAATTAAATAAATTAGGGAGGATTTTGCTCATATGAAGAAAATCACAAAAACATTATTATGCTTATCAAGCGTATGTTTGCTTGCTGGTTGTGCTAAAGAAGTCACAGCCGATGAAGCTAAAGCTGCCATCAAAAAAGCAAACGAAAAAACACCAGATATTTCAACTGTTTATACTGGTGTCAAACTCACAACTAAAGTTGATACACTTAAAGGAACTGGCACATTTGGCTCAACCCTGAAGTCACAATATGAAAAGATTTATGGTGTTGAAGGAACAGAAAACTCTGTAGAACTTACATTCACTACATCTGCCAGCGAAATTGCTGAATATCGCGTTAATGAAAGTTTAATTGATGGTTTGCTCTCAGATCTTGATGATGCCATGGAAGGCTCAAATTCTTATGTTAAATTCTATTTAGATGGTGATGCGCTTTCAGTTAAAACATCACTCGCTACATCAATTTCAGCTGGAGGATCATCATTAACTTTATACTATGAAGGTGAATATAAAACAAATGTTGATATGACACTTGCTAGTTCATCTACACATGTACATTTCAACAGTAATTCTGATTCATTTGAATTGAAATATGTAATTTCAGCTGAATGGATGAAATAAGTTATTTAGATTAACAATTTGGTAGCGAATGTTCGCTACCTTTTTTGTTATAAATTAAGACTATTTAAAAATAAAAAAAGTAGTCATCCTATTAATATTTATAAATTCTTGCATGTAGATTTTTTCGTGTGCAATAATTTAATAAACAAGGGAGGATTTTACTCATATGAAGAAAATCACAAAGACATTATTATGTTTATCAAGCATTTGTTTGCTTGCTGGCTGCGCTAAAGAAGTTACAGCTGATGAAGCAAAAGCTGCTGTCAGAAAAGCAAACGAAAAAACACCAGATATTTCAACTGTTTATACTGGTGTCAAAGTTACATCCAAAGTTGAAACACTTAAAGGAACTGGTACATTTGGTTCAGCCATGCAAACAACATATGAAAATATTAATGGTGTTGAAGGAACTGAAACCACTTTAGAACTTACATTCGCTACAAATGCCAGCGAAATTGCTATTTATCGCCTTAGCGAAGATTTAATTGATGAGATGCTCGCAGAACTCAAAACCCCTGATGTGGGCTTAGATTCTTATGCAAAATTCTATTTAGATGGTGATGCGCTTTCAATAAATGTATCAATTGCAACTTCATTTGCAGTTGGAGAATCAGCACTTACTATGTACTCTGACGTTGAATATAAGACAAATGCTGATATGACACTTTCTGGTGCATCTACACATATCTATTTCAACAGTGAATCCGATTCATTTGATTACAAAATTTCAATTTCAGCTGAATGGATGAAATAAGTTAATTAGATTAACAATTTGGTAGCGATTATTCGCTACCTTTTTTGTTATAAAACAACTCTCTTTGAAAATAAAAAAATATATTAGTAAATATTTATAAAATCTTTTCTATATGCAATAATTAAGTAAATTAGGGAGGATTTTACTCATATGAAGAAAATCACAAAAACATTATTATGCTTATCAAGCGTTTGTTTGCTTGCTGGCTGCGCTAAAGAAGTTACAGCTGATGAAGCAAAAGCTGCTGTCAAAAAAGCAAACGAAAGAACACCAGATATTTCAACTGTTTATACTGGCGTCAAACTCACAACTAAAGTTGAAACACTTCAAGGAACTGGCACATTTGGTACAACCATGAAAGGTCAATTTGAAAGTATTTATGGTGTTGAAGGAACCGAAAAAACTGTAGTACTTACATTCACTACATCTGCCAGCGAAATTGCCGAATATCGCGTAAGCGAAAGCGCAATTGATGAAATACTCTCAGAGCTCAAAGAAGCCGATGTAGGATCAGATTCTTATGTTAAATTTTATTTAGATGGTGATGCGCTTTCAATTAAATCATCACTTACTACATCATTTTCAGTTGGAGGATCATCGTTAACTCTTTACTATGAAAGCGAATATAAAACAAATGCTGATATGACGCTTGCTGGCTCATCTACACATGCACATTTCAACAGTGATTCTGATTCGTTTGATTTTAAAACTTCAATTTCAGCTGAATGGATGAAATAAGTTAATTAGATTAACAATTTGGTAGCGATTATTTGCTACCTTTTTTCTTACAAATAAAAGAAAATTTAATTAGCGGTTAATTTATCATTAATTTTATTAGATAATAAGCATATGAAATTAGAAAAATATTATCGTTATATCGATAAACATTTCAAAAATATTGATAACACAAAATGTGTTGCCATCACCGGTGCAACTGGTTCAATTGGTAAAGGCATTGCCACATTTTTATCATATCTAAAATATCGTCTTGTTTTAGTTGGAAGAAACAAAAAGAGATTAGAAATGTTAAAAGAAGAATTGTTTGATAAATTTCATAACGATATCGACATTGTTGTTATTGATTTTATGAAAAAAGAAACAGTTCTTGAAGGTTCGAATAAATTAACAGAATTAAATATTGATGTATTAATCAATAATGCAGGCATATATCATTGTGATAAACAAATTGTTGATAATCACGACATCACCTATTATGTCAATTTCTTAATGCCGATGCTTTTAACAAATAAATTGTTAAAAAATAATAATCATCTAAAAGTCATTAATGTTGCATCTTTATCCTATACATTTACAAATATCAATTATCAAGATTTAGAAGCAAGTAACATCAAAAATAAAACAAAAATATATGCGAATTCAAAAAGACTATTGATGTTATATTCACTATATTTAAAATCTTTAGGATATGATGTTGTTTTAGCTCATCCTGGTGTGTCGACCACTAATTTATTTAGCAAAGACAAAAAGAATTATCCTGCTCTTTTTTACGCCCTTTGTGTTCCAATCATGAAAGTGATTTTTATGAATCCATACAAAGCATCTCTTCCAATGGTTAAATGCATTAATGAAGATGTTGAAGATAATAATTGGGTTGGTCCAAGAGGATTAGCTCACGCATATGGATATCCATCAAAACAAAAATTAGCAAAGAATCTAAAAAAAGATTTTAATCGCGATGAATTAAAGAGCATTCACGAATATATTGCTACTTTATAAAAATTTCCTTTGCATTTATACAATAAAGTGTAATAATGTAAGCCCTATCTTTTTTAATTATTATTATATGATATAATAATGTAGTCAACCGGACAAAGGAGTGAAAAATATGGTAACAACTATCGATCAAAAAATTGCTGAATGGTTTAATAGCAACTTCGGTTTAGGTGGAGAATGGCCATGGGGCAATTTAATTTTATGTATTATTTCATTGGTCCTTTGTGTTGCTCTTTGTGGCATTATCGGTTACGAAAGAGAAAAACGCGGACGTAGCGCCGGTCTTAGAACTCACTTATTAGTCGGTGTTGGTTCTTGTATGATTATGATTGTATCCATTTATGGATTTTCTGCGATATTTGGCACTCGTGATCCGGCTCGACTTGCTGCTCAAGTTGTTGCTGGCGTTGGTTTCCTTGGCGCCGGTGCGATTATTCACAATAATGGTGGTATCAAAGGTTTAACAACTGCTTCTACTATTTGGCTTGTCATGGCGATTGGTCTATGCTGTGGATCAATGAATTTCATCCTTGCTATATGCGGCACAGTTGTCGTAATGCTTGTTCTCATTAGCTTTAGAAGTCTTGAAAGAAGAATCTCAAAAAGCAATCCGTTGCTCATCATGCTTGCACCAAGCGATGTTCCTGTTATGACCGTTCTTCTTAAAGTCGCAAAAGATTATAGTTGCTCAGTTACTGATGTAACAAGCCAAATCGTCAAAGATGGCGATGCATCAAGAATTGAAGTTACATTCAAATTATCACCAGAAACAAACAAAGAAATTGACATTGATGAAATTATAAAACGTCTCGAAAACGACGCTCACGCAGTATCGATTCAAGTGTTAAATCACCATTAAGAATGAGAGCTTTGCTCTCTTTTCTTTTGGTATAAAAAATATTTTTTGTTATTCGATTAAATAACAATAAATATATGATAAAATTATTGTTAAGTTATTCATGGCAGAAAAAGAATTGAATTTAGAAAAACAAAGTGTTGAAGAATTATCAACATTAAAAGAAGAAAAACCAGCTCAAGAAAAAAAGAAACATCCAAAGCTGAAATTTTTAATTTATTTTCTTGTCATTATTGTTTTGACAGGTCTTGCTCTTTTCTTTTCACTTTATCAAGACTTTGACGGCGTTATCGATGCTTTAAGAAAATCAAATTATCAATGGATTATTGTTATCTTCCTTCTTGTTGCTCTCTCTTATTGCATTGATGGGTTTATTATCTTCTTATTTTCTCGCTTATACACAAGGAAATATAAATATCATCAAGGCCTTGCCACATCGATGATTGGCGCATTTTATAGTGCCATTACTCCAGGGGCAAGTGGTGGCCAAGTCATGCAAGTATACACCCTTAAAAAGCAAGGAGTTGAAACAAGTAATGGTGCTTCGATTATGATTATGTCATTTATCGTCTATCAAGTCGCCCTCATTATGCTTGGTTCAATTTCACTTTTCTTTTCCGCAGGTGAATTAATTGGCACGATTGGAACATTCACTCTTAATTTTGGTGATACGGTTATCAATATTCCTGCTATTCCATTAACAATCGTGGGATTCTTGCTTAATTTATTTGTTATTTTAGGCTTATTCTTAATGTCTTATTCTCGTGTGTTCCATAATTTTATTATGCATAGAGGTGTTAACCTTTTAGCAAAATTAAAAATCTTAAAGAACCCAGATAAAACACGTGAATCACTTCGCATCCAAGTTGAGAACTTTAAAATCGAACTTCGTCGTTTGCTTTCAAATGTTCCAATTTTGATTGTTGTATTTATTTGTTTTTCCTTGATTTTGATTATTAGATTTTCCATTCCATTTTTTGCTGGATTAGCCCTTGATGGATATGGCTATATGACTAATATCGATGGAACATTAATTACTCAAGCGGTGTATGATGCGAGTGGAAATCAAATTGGTGTCGCTCCTGTTGTTAGTGTTGGTGGCGCGAATATCGAATCATTCTGGCAATCAGTATTTTTGAGTTCTTATCATCAAATGACAACCGGATTAATTCCTCTTCCTGGCAGCGCTGGTGTTAGTGAATATTTCTTTAATTTGATGTTCGGCAATTATTTCTGCTCACCTCAAATTGTATCAGCTGCCCAAATCATTTGGAGATTCTCGACATTCCATATTGTTTTACTGTTTGCAGGTATTGTTTCAGCAACATATCGTAGTTCACCGAAAAACGAAATTCATCACGCCGACAGAAAAACATTTGTTACTATGCAATATGAAACATTTGAGACACGAAAAGCAAGTTCTGACACAATGTTTGAAACTGCATCTATTTCACGTAAAGAAATTCAAATGAAAATAAAAACAATTGGTAAGAAAAATAAGCGCGATGAAATCAATGATTTTGTCGAAGATGAAAATAAGTCAAAAACAAATACTTCCAAAAAAGGAAAAAAGAAAAAATCGATTAGTAAATCAAATAATGATTATGATGAAATACAAATTGGTGGAGGTGATGACTAATGCGTGTCGCCTTATTTACTGATACATTCCCACCTGAAATCAACGGTGTTGCAATTTCCACCAAATCGCTTCGTGATGTTTTTATTAAAAATGGTCATAAAGTTTTAGTTGTGACCACTAACCCATTCTCTAATAAAGTAACTTTTGAAGATAATATTATTCGTATTCCTGGCATTGAACTAAAAAAGATATATGGTTATCGATTTGCAGGATTATATTCAAAAGAAGCGATGAAAATTATTCGTCAATTTCGTCCAGAAATTATTCATATTCAAACCGATTTTTCAATTGGCATCTTTGCCCGTATGGTTGCTAATAAATTAAAAACACCAACAATTTATACATATCATACTATGTATGAAGATTATACATACTATATTACTAAAGGCCATTTTGACCGATTGAGCAAATCAATTATTCGTTCATATTCAAAAACGATGATTTTATCAAGCGACGAATTTATTACCCCAAGTGAAAAAACGAAAGATTATATGCGCCGCATTGGCGTTGATTCTTATATCAACGTTATTCCAACAGGCATTGATTTTTCTCGCTTTAACAAAGCAAATTTAGATGTAGGAAAAATTAAAGAATTAAAAGAAAAATTTAATATCAGCGATGATGAATTTATTCTTTTGTCAGTGGGAAGAATAGCCAAAGAAAAATCTATCGATTTCTCAATGAAATGTTTTGCACATTTTGTCGATAAACACCCTGAAATAAAAACAAAAATGTTAATTGTAGGCAAAGGCCCAGATGAAGAAATTTTAAAAGATTTGGCGAAGAAATTAAATAAAGAAGATAAATTTGTCTTCACTGGACCATCTCTTCCAAGTGAAGTGCAATATTATTATGCACTTGGTCATGCTTTTGTATCGGCTTCATTAACAGAAACACAAGGTTTAACATACATGGAAGCAATGGCGGCAAGTCTTTACACACTCGCGCGATATGATCACAATCTCCTCGATGTTATTACCGATAATGTAACAGGTTATTTCTTCGAAAACGAAGAGGAATTTTCCGATAAATTATATCGAGCTTATCAAATGCATAAAAAGAATGATAATACAATGCTAGAAGAAGCACTTAAATCGATTGATAATTATTCAATTGATACATTTTATCAAAGAATTTTAGGAGCATATAAACATGCAATCAAAAAATGCTGGTAGAACAATAAATGATATTTATATTGGCAATAAAAAAATAATTATCAAGCTTTCTGATGGATCACGTCTTGATATATTGCCTTTTACATATACAAATAATTATTTGTTCAAAGGCAAAGAGTTAAGTGATGAAGATATTTCATTATTAAAAAAAGATGATGAAGAAGGAAAACTTATCGATGCCGCGAACAAGATTCTTGCCAAAAATAATGTTTCCGTCGAATTGATGAAAGAAAAATTATCTTGGAAATGTTTTGATAATGAAATTGTTGAAAAAACCATATCTTATTTAAAAGAAACTAATTTGCTTAATGATTATGAATACGCAAAAAGCTTGTTAAACGATTTATTTGCGAAAAATTACGGGAAAAATCGCATTATTGATTTCCTTAAAAATAAGAAAATTGATCCAGAAGTTATTTCTTCAATCACTTTTGATGAAGATGAAGAATATAATCGTGCTTTAAACATTATCGATAAGCTTGATTTAAAATTCGATAATTATAACAACACGATGAAACAAGTCCACATTCATGATGCACTTGTGCGTTATGGATATTCTTTCGAAGTCATTAAGAAAATGATTAATAACATTTCTTATCATCAACACGATAAAGAAATGGAAATTCTCCGCAACGAATATCCAAAAACATTGAAAAGATATATCAATAAAATGACAAAAGATGAGGCGATTGATAAAACAATATCTTATTTATTAAATAAAGGTTTTTCATATAACGACATTTTAATTGTTAAAAAGGAGCAACAAAAATGAAAGTCGAATTCGTAAAAGATTTAAAAGATGGCAGCCATGTTCATGATGAATTTATCGTTGCCAGCGTCAACAAATGTGTTTCCGATAAAGGAAAAACATATTTAAATATCACTCTTCAAGATAAAACAGGCGTTATTCCTGCTAAAAAATGGGATGTATTAGATGATGATTTATCTCTTCTTGTTCCTGGAAGAATTGTCGAGATTGATGGTGATGTCACTTTATATAAAAACGCCTTGCAAATGAAAATTGTTTCCGTTTATAAAGTTGATGAAGAATTAATCGACTTAAGCGCTTTTAGAAAAGTATCTCCAATTCCTCTAAACGAAATGGAAGAAAAACTTGAAAGATATCTTGCCTCATTTAAAAATGAAGATGTTAAATTAATTACAAATACAGTCATTTCAAGATTTTATAAAAAATATGTTACATATCCTGCCGCGATTAAAATTCATCACGAATTTGGAAGTGGTATTATCCATCACTCTTTAGCGATGGCAGATCTTGCTGATGCAGTTGCCAAATTATATCCAAGTGTTGACCGCGATATTTTAGTCGCTGGTGCTTTACTTCACGATATTGGTAAAACAATTGAATATAAAGATCTACCAGTTCCAGAACAAACGGTTGAAGGTAAATTAGTTGGTCATATTTCATTGATGTATGCTGAATTTAAAAAGATTGTTGATGAACTTAATATTAAAAGCGAAGTTCCACTTCTTCTTGAACATATGATTTTAGCGCATCACGGCCAACTTGAATTTGGCTCTCCTGTTCTTCCATCAACTCGTGAAGCTTTGCTTTTATCAATGATTGATTTATTGGATTCACGCATGATGGTTCTTGATAAAGCGCTTGAAAATGTTAAACCAGGCGAATTTAGTGAGCGCATCTGGGCAATGGATAATGTTTCCTTTTATAAACCGAAAGGTAGCAAATAATGAAAATTGCAATTCTTGGTTCAGGAACTTGGGGAACAGCATTGGCGAATGCTTTTATTAAAAAGCATGACGTAAGTGTTTATTCTCGTTTCGAAGAAGAATCGTTTAAATTAAGAACTAGTCGTATTCATCCTAATTTAAAAGGTGCGATATTGGACGAAAAAATTGTTTTTTCTTCCGACTTAAAAGAAGTTATTAAAGACGCGAAAATTGTTATTATTGCAACTCCTTCGCCTTTTGTTAGAAGCACGATTAGAAACGCAAAAGCGTATTTAGAAAAAGGTCAAATATTAGTAGATGTCGCCAAAGGCATTGAAGAAGGCAGCCTTTTATCGATGTGTGAAATTATTCAAAGCGAAGTTGGACCTGACTATGATGTTGTTTGTCTTTCCGGTCCAAGTCACGCCGAAGAAGTTTCTCTTTCTCTTCCAACAGTAATCACATCATCATCAAATAATGTTGAAGCAGCTAAATTTATTCAAAAAGAATGCTCTCTTCCTTATTTTCGCATTTATTTAAATGATGATTTAAAAGGTGTTGAATTATGTGCAGCCTTAAAAAATATTATCGCTTTGGCATCAGGCATATCTTGTGGCCTTGGTTTTGGCGATAATGCGAAAGCTGCGATTGTGACCCGTGGACTTGCTGAAATCACCCGTTTAGGCCTTGTTTTAGGAGCAAAGAAAGAAACATTTTCCGGGTTAGCAGGAATTGGTGATATTGTTGTTACTGCAACTTCTACTCATTCTCGAAATTTTAATGCCGGTTATTTAATTGGCCAAGGTTATAAATTAAATGAAGTTCAAGAAAAAATTGGCATGGTTATTGAAGGTCTTAATTCTTTAATGGCAGCCAAAGAACTCAAAGATAAATATCATGTCGAAATGCCGATTGTTGAAGCAATATATGATATTGTCTTTAATAATGTTGCGCCGCTTGATGCGGTTACGACGCTTTTCAATCGACCGCTTAAAATTGAATAGATTCCAAATTAAAATCGCAAGTGAGAAGCTTGCGATTTTGTTTTTTTATAACCCTTTTTTGATTTCGCTTGCGAGAGCAGGAAGAGATAATTTTTTAAGATCAGGATTTTCTTTCATTTCAATTCTAAATCCTTCATCGCGACTATATCGCGGGATGACATGGACATGGAAATGATAAATGCTTTGTCCTGCCTCTTTATTGACATTTGTTAAGATATTTACTCCTTTAGCTCCTAACATCGCTATTTCGGCTTGTCCGATGCGTTGAGCAACGTCCATAACCTTGTGCATGATATCTTTATTTGTTGTTAAGAAATTATCGAAATGTTGTTTAGGGACGACTAAGGTATGACCAATAGTTGTTTGAGAAATATCTAAAAAGGCAATAACATCATCATCTTCATATATTTTTGTGGAAGGTATTTCTCCATTTACGATTTTACAAAATAAGCAATCAGTTGCCATAATTATTTATCTCCTTTTTATATAAAAGAGGCAGCAATACGCTGCCCCTTAAATATTTTTTTATTCTTCTTCGTCGAATAATTCAGGGAATTTTTCTTTGAAGAAATCTAAGACTGATGTGTCGTGATACATGACAGCATATTTTTCAATATATGAGGCATATGCGTTGTTGACGTATGAATCTTTTGTACCAAGAGTTGCTGCTAATTCACGAGCAATTTCTTCGGTGAATAAGGCACCAACACCTGTTTTAAGTTCAACATAGCTTGCTGATCCATCAATATTTAATTTTGAAGTAGATACAGCTTCTTCAACTTCAATCATGTAGAAGCTACCATCATCATAGATGATGAAATTATTTTCATCGCCAGCTTCGCTTGTTGCTGGTGTTAAATAATAATGTCCCTTGATATATTTGGTGTAATCTGTTTGAGCATATTCATAAGTAGCTGGATCAACATTGTCAACTTCTTTAGAGACGTTAATGTTGAACAATCTGTTACGAATTGCTTCTGGTAAATCAGTTAAGCCACCATTTTTCACATACCAGCCATCGGTTGTGTAATCAGATAAAGCAAGTTCTGCTAATTTGATTTTTAAACCTTTTTCTTTGGTGTATTTAAGGCTTGATGTGAATTCTTGAAGAGCGGAATTAGCTTCTTCACTTGCATAACGGTTATCTTCATCGATTAA
The DNA here is from genome assembly GCA_022777645.1 of Erysipelotrichaceae bacterium. Taxonomy (GTDB): domain Bacteria; phylum Bacillota_I; class Bacilli_A; order RFN20; family CAG-826; genus Fiminaster. The sequence continues at coordinate 31,643 of JALFFX010000059.1, read as the reverse complement.
TGAATATCTTTCGATTAATTGACCGTATTTTGTTTCTTTGAAGTATTTATATGTTACTCCGTCGATAATTTTTGTAACTTTAACTAAGCCACAGGCTTCAAGAAGAGCTTCTTCATTAGTGCTTAATCCGACGATGTTACCGTCTTTATCAATACCGTGGAATCCTCTCCATGCATTGGCGATTGTTTCAAAGTCAATGTCTTGTCCGGCGTGAACATATAATTCAGCATATTTGTTGAGAAGAGTATTTGGTAAGTCTTTATATTTTTCATCACGTGTTAATTTGATGATGTTGACTTTACGACCATATGCACGACCAAGTGTTGAATAGTTATTGGCAAGCAAATATTCTTCAACTAATTTATCTTTATATATATTGCGCACGAGCGAGCGATTGATGTAGTCATCATATCTTCCATCATCTAAGTGGATGAAGCTTGAAACATCATCTTTCTTAAGTTCTGGAGTAAGATAGCCTTCATACCAAGTAGCGGCATTGATATTGACATCATAAAGGGAAGCATAATGAGCATAGGCTAAACGTTGTTCATGGAATTTACCGGTGTCATCATTGTATGATTTACCAACAATTTCGTTGTAGAATGCTTCATTGATTTTGTCTTTAACAGAATTGTAGAAATTGACTAATCTTTGTTTTTGAATAGCAGCAACAGTTGTGTTATATTTAGCTGCTAAATAAGCATCTTCTTCAACTTCGTTGTCTCCATCATTCACTTTGTTATCGTGAACATAGGCGTTTTTGTGATTTGCAATGAATGCAGCAATATTAGCGTCATTATTTTCTTCTACTAATGTTTTGATATCACTATATTTACCGAATTGGTCTTCAGCAATGATGTTGATGAAATTTGATAAGACATCATCTTTTTTGTTTGATGTTGTGCCATCGAAGAGAACACCCATCATGTTTTCATAAACATCAACTTTTGTATCGCCTTCGCCAACGACAGCGATTGGTGATTCATAATTTGGTGGAAGAGCTTCGATTGGATCACAACCACCAAGAATCATTGCTGCGGATAAGGCGAGCAATAATTTACCTGTTCTTGTTGTCATAGCAAACTCCTCCATCGGCCCAATCAGCACCTGTGTGTGTTTTAAATCCGATAGCACAGACTTCTGGGATTAATTTTAATCTTTCGTTGTTTTGAACCTTAAGTGATTCGATGTACGAATCCCATGTTTGTTCCCATGAAATATCAGCATCGAATGCTTTTTTAACTTTGCTGGCATCAATCCAATTATTGATAGCTTCTTCTAATTTTGCGTCATTGAATTTGATTTTTTCTTCGCTGACGTATTTGCTATAAATAAATTTATTGAGGTCGGTATCAAAACCTTTAATTTTATTCTCAACTGTTGTTGCTCTTTCTTTATAAGCTTTAACATCTTGGTTGAGGAAGTTAACGTATGTTTGTTTTGGATTGTTATTGCTGTCAACTGGATAACCTTCTTGTGATGGATATTTTGTTGTGTAATATTCAGAAAGAGTTGTTCCTTTGACTTCGCCGGAAATAAGTGGGCTACGTTCAATAACAATGAAATGAATACCTTGATAATCGCTTGTACCTGCACGAACAACTAAGATTGGTTGACCTTCACTTGTGCATAATACTTTGCCAAGACCATCGACATCTTTGAAGCCTGCTAATGAAGAATAATCATTGCTTCCTTCTTCGACATCTTCTGGAGTGATAACACCAACATAATGTTTATTCAAATATTTGTTGAAGTAAACGTTACGTGGATAGAAATTGGCGTTGCCATCGTTGACATCACGGTTTTGGTTATCTTTTGTGACATCTCTGACTTCGTATAATTTTACGAATGCGCCATATGGAATTTTGGCAATTGTTGTTCCGCCAACAGCTTTGTAATCAGCAACAATTTCGCTATTCATTGCGATTTCGCTTGCTGCAGCAGCTGTTTTAGTAATGTTATTATAAATGTTTTCGTATGCGTAGATACCTAATTTGAATTCGTTAACAAATCCAGTATCTTTATCCATTATGCCAAGATCACCATAACTTGAAGCTGATGAATCATCAGAGTTGAGCTGGGCGATTTTACCAAATGTTTGTCCGCCATTTGCAAGAGCGCTGGCGACATCGTATAACTTAATCGCGTTGCTTTCATCGATGGTGGAATTCCAATAATTTGTTGAACCACTGTCATTGACTTTAACTAAGATATGACGAACATGGTATGGAGCTTTAGTGTACAAGTATCCTTCATAATTTGTTGGATTTGCTTGTGTAGCTACCGCTGATGGAACAGCATCGCGTAAGAAATCTGTATTCTTTTCGTAGAATTGATCATTGAATTCTGTCAATTCACGGTCATAGATGAATTTTTCGAGCAATTCTTCTTCATTATCACAGTTATTGGATTTGAGAAGAGCGTCCCATTCTTCATCATAACTTGTTGAATTTGTATCAGCGTTCTTTTCAGCTGTTGATTTAACACCTTCAACATCATTTTTTGCATTTTTCAATATTTCTGAGTATTTTGCATAGCCAGCATTTTCGCTTGTGAAGTAGTTGCGAACGATGACTTTATAAATACTGTCGAACATTGTCGATACTTTGCCTGAGTCGTTATAATAGCTTCCGAATAAGTCTTCAGCAGTATAACGCATTGTTTCGCCGGCAGAGTTCGTATAGGTTAAGATATAGCCCTCAGGTGAATAGGTAGCATTGTCACATCCAGCAAGGATAGTACATGCAATTGCACCAAGAGCAATACTTAAGGTCATTTTTGATTTTTTCATATCTAACCTTTATTGCCTCCTTATTTCAAACATAGCGAATGTATTTTACAACAAGATTTGTATAAATACAATACACTTTTAGAAAATCATTAATAGATAAATCTATTGATTTCTGATTGATTCGGTTCTACCATATTTTACGTCAAAGATTAATCTTTGAATAGTTTTTTATCGTTTCATTTGCATAGAATAATAGAAATTACTAAAATATTTAAGATTTAGGAGAGACAAAATATGGCTATTCTTGAAATAAAAAACCTACACGTAAGTGTTAAAGATAAAGAAATATTAAAAGGTGTTGATTTGGTGGCAGATTCAAGCGAAACAATCGCGTTGCTTGGTCCTAATGGAAACGGAAAATCTACCCTTCTTCAAACGATTATGGGCAACCCAAATTATGTCGTTACCCAAGGACAAATTATCTTTGATGGTAAAGATATAACTTCTTTAGAAGTTGATGAACGTTCCAAACTTGGTTTATTCCTTGGTATGCAATATCCAAGCGAAGTACCGGGAGTCAATAATAGTGACTTTCTCAAAGCTAGTTTAAACGCTCATCAAAATCGTAGGGTCCCACTTGCAATTTTTTATAGTGTAATGAATAAAGCATATGCGAGAACTGAGATTCCTTTCGAGATGGCTAATAGAAATCTTAATGAAGGATTTTCAGGCGGTGAAAAGAAGAAAAATGAAATTCTTCAAATGCTCGTTTTGAATCCAAAAATTGCCATGCTCGATGAAATCGATTCTGGGCTTGATGTTGACGCGATCCAAACTGTGTCAAAAGTAATTAAAGAAGAACAAGAAAAAGGCAAAGGTTTCCTAATCGTTTCTCACTATGCAAGATTATATGATTTGATCAATGTTGATCGTGCGATTGTGTTGGTCAATGGCAAAATTGCCACTGAAGGCGATCGCTCATTAATCGAAAAAATCGATAAAGAAGGATACGAATGGCTCAAAAAAGAATTGGGCGTCGAAATTGAAAAGGAAAGACAAGTAGTCCTTGGAACATGCGCCACAAAAGAAGCGCTTAAGGCAAAATAAAAATGAAAAACGAAATCATTCTCAATAACGAAATAAAAGAATTAGAAATAGATGATATTTCCGATTTGGAAATCAAATTGGATAATTTTTCATCTCTAGATTTAAAAATATTGAATTTACTGCCTGAGAAAAATGTTTCATTTCATGCCTCAGTTGGAGAAGGTTGTAAATTAAATATTATTTTTGCTGATTTTTCCAAAGGAAATGTCTCAATTAATTCCCTTGTTGATATCAATGGCGAGAATTCATTTTGTTCATGGTCGCTTGCTACTCTTTCTTCTAATAATGATAAGAAAGTATATGATGTTTCCTTTATTCATCACATCGGTCATAGTGAATCAATTATGGATAATTATGGCGTCGCTCGAGATGAATCCAACCTTGTATTTAAAGGAATAAATTATATTAAAAAAGGTTCAAAAGGTTCTAAAACTAATCAAATTGCGAAAATCATTGTTTTTGATAAATCTTCAAGCGGAGTTGCATCACCGATTTTGAAAATTGATGAAAATGATGTAAATGCTGCTCATTCTGCGGTCGTTGGACAGCTCAATGAAAACCATATGTTCTATTTGATGAGTCGTGGTCTTTCTAAAGAAAAAGCTAAAGAATTGATTACTTTAGGTTATTTGCAACCAATTAGCAAACATTTTTCACCAGATGCTCAAGAAAGAATTGAAAAAGCAATTATGGAGGCTATGTAAAATGATAGATCCATATAAGATTAGAAAAGATTTTCCAATGTATAGAAACAACAAGAAAATGCAAGGACATGATCTTGTGTTTTTAGACAATGCTTCCACAACATTTAAACCTGATTGTGTTATCGAAGCGGTTAATAATTATTTGATGAATGAAACTGCAAATTCTCATCGCGGTGATTATGATTTATGTTTCAACGTTGACACACGTGTGGAAGAATCAAGAAAAAGTGTCGCTAAATTTATTAACGCAGAGGAAAACGAAGTCGTTTTCACAAGTGGAACTTCCATGTCAATCAATTTGATTGCGTATGGCTATGGCGCGAAATATTTAAATGAAAACGATGAGATATTAATCACTCAAGCAGAGCATGCTTCAAATGTTCTTCCATGGTTTAAAGTTCATGAGATTACTGGTGCTAAAATCGGGTATATTCCTCTTGATAAAAGTGGACGATTAACACCAGAAAATGTTTCAAAAGCAATTACTCCGAACACAAAGATTATTGCAATTGCCCAAGTGACAAATGTCCTTGGTTTCCTTATCGATGTCAAAGAAATTGCTAGGATTGCCCATGAGCATAATGTTATTGTTGTCTGCGATGGCGCTCAATCTGTGCCACACATGGAAATTGATGTCAAAGATTTAGATATTGATTTCTTATCATTTTCTGCTCATAAAATGTGTGGTCCAACTGGGGTTGGAATATTATATGGCAAATATGAACTTTTAAATAAAACCGACCCACTTATGTCTGGCGGTGGAATGAACGCAAAATTTGATATGTGCGGTGATGTAAAATATGTAAATCCACCATCAAAATTTGAAGCCGGAACATTAAACCTTGAAGGTATTTATGGGGTCAAAGCCGCTGTTGAATATTTAAATAACATCGGTATGAAAAATATTGAAAATTATGAAAGAGAACTTCGCTCATATATGATTAAAAAAATGAAAGAAGTTCCCGATATCATTATTTATAATGAAGATGCTGAAGCTGGCATTGTTACATTTAATGTCAAAGGCATTTTTGCCCAAGATTTAGCAACTTATTTAAATTCTCAAGGTATTGCGGTTAGAAGTGGTCAACACTGCGCCAAAATATTGGTGAGTTTTCTTCATGAAGTGGCGACATGTCGCGCTTCAATATATTTTTATACAACTAAAGAAGATATCGATGCTTTAGTTGATGCTTTAAAGAAAGGTGGTAATTTCCTCGATGCCTATTTCGCTTAGTCCCCAAATGATGCGCCAAATTATTATGGAGCATTATGATAATCCAACTTTTAAACATAAACCGGAAAGCAATATTGAAAAATATGAGTCAATCAATATGAATTCCAGCAATTGTATTGATGATATTACTATTTATCTTTTAAATGATAATGGAGTCGTTTCTGATTGCTGTTTTGATGGCGTTGCTTGCACGATTTCAACTGCGAGCACTGATATAATGTGTCAATTGCTAATTGGCAAATCATTTGATGAAGCATTATATATTATCGATCAATACAAACATATGATTCATGAAGAAGATTATGATGATACTGTTCTTGATGAAGCAATTGTTTTTATGAATACATCAAAACAGGCAGCCCGCATAAAATGTGCGACGATTGGCTGGGACGGGATGGAAGAGATTATCCATTCTTGTTCAAAGGAACATAAATAATTATGGAAGAAAAAGATATTAAAAAAAGTGTTGGTGAAGAATATAAATACGGATTCAAAGATGAAGACGTATCTTTAATCAACACTGGAAAAGGATTAAATGAAGCGGTAGTCCGTGAAATATCACGTCTTAAAAACGAACCGGAATGGATGCTTGAATTCCGCCTTAAAGCTTATAAAGCTTTTATGGAAATGGATATGCCTTCTTTTGGACCAGATTTATCAAGTCTTGATTTCCAATCATATACATATTTTATACGTTCATCAAAAAAGGTTGAAAAAGACTGGAATGAAGTTCCAGAAACAATTAAAAATACTTTCCAAAAACTTGGTATTCCTGAAGCTGAACAAAAATATTTAGCAGGTGTTACAACTCAATATGAAAGTGAAGCTGTTTATCACAATATGTTAAAAGAAGTTGAAGACAAAGGCGTTATCTTTTTATCAACCGATCAAGCAGTCCAAGTTTGTCCTGAAATTGTCAAAAAATATTTCAATACAGTCGTGCCATATCGCGATAATAAATTCGCAGCGTTAAATGGAGCAGTTTGGTCTGGAGGTTCGTTTATTTATGTTCCAAAAGGCGTTAAATTAGACAAACCTTTGCAATCATATTTTCGTATTAATAACGAAAAAAGTGGTCAATTTGAAAGAACATTAATTATCTGTGAAGAAGGCAGTGACCTTCATTATGTTGAAGGATGTACTGCTCCAATATATAGCAAAGATAGTTTACATGCTGCCGTGGTTGAAATCGTTGTTTTAAAAGATGCAAAATGTCGCTATTCAACAGTCCAAAACTGGTCGACAAATATTGTCAATTTAGTCACCAAAAGAGCACTCGTTAAAGAAAATGGACAAATGGATTGGATCGATGGTAACATCGGCAGTCAAACAAATATGAAATATCCAGCTTGTATTTTAGCAGGAGAAGGAGCGAGGGGAAATTGTATTTCCATCGCTGTTGCGGGTAAAAATCAATATCAAGATGCTGGCGCAAGAATGATTCACTTAGCGAGCAATACATCATCAACAATTATTTCAAAATCAATTGTCAAAAATGGTGGTGTTGCCAATTATCGCGGCACGGTCAGAATGATGAAAAATGCATATAATTGCAAATCACATGTCGAATGTGACACTTTGATATTAGATGATATTTCTAAATCAGATACAATTCCAACAAACGCAGTCGGAAATAATACCTCATTTATTGAACATGAAGCCACTGTTTCAAAAATCAATGAAGATCAATTATTTTATTTGATGAGCAGAGGTATTTCGCGTAAAGACGCAACTCAAATGATCATTATGGGATTTATTGAACCATTTTCCAAAGAATTGCCAATGGAATATGCGGTTGAGTTAAATCAACTTATCAAAATGGATATGGATGGGAGCATTGGTTAATGGATAATTTTGATGTTATCGTTATCGGTGGTGGTCATGCTGGAGTCGAGGCATGTCATGCTTCAAGTGTTATGGGCTTGAAGACACTTTTGATTACGCTTAACAAAAAAATGATTTCAAATATGCCTTGCAATCCCTCAATTGGTGGATCAGCAAAAGGAATTGTTGTCCGTGAAGTTGATGCTTTAGGGGGAATAATGGGCAAGGCTGCTGATAAAAAATATATTCAGATCAAAATGCTTAACACCGGTAAAGGCCCTGGTGTTCAATGTTTACGTGCTCAAGAAGATAAATATTTATACCCATCTTTTATTCAAGATATTTTAGATAACACAGAAAATTTATCAATCATCGAAGATGAAGTTAAAGAAATATTATATGAAGGTAATATTATTAAAGGTGTAAAAGCTTTTAAAAATGGCGATATTTTTGCTAAAGCAGTTGTCATTGCAACTGGCACATATATGGAAAGCGAGATATTGCGTGGTCATCATAAATATAGTGGTGGACCAGATGGTGAAAAACCATCATGCGGTTTATCAAAATGCTTACAAAAAATGGGTTTTGATATCATTAGATTTAAAACCGGAACACCTCCAAGAATTAAAAAATCATCAATCGATTTCTCATGTGGAAGCATTCAACCAGGAATGGAAGGAAATTATGCTTTTTCTTTTGAAACTGATAAATTTATTCCTCTTTCTGAACAACTACCATGTTATTTAATTTATACAAACGAAAATACTCATAATATCATTCGCAGTAATTTGGATAATACCGCCACATACAATGGTCTTCAAAGTGGGGTTGGTCCTCGTTATTGCCCATCGATTGAAAGCAAAGTGATGACTTTTAAAGATAAATTACGTCATCAATTATTTTTAGAACCAGAATTTTTCGATGGAGAATCTATTTATTTACAAGGTTTTTCAACGGCGATGAGCGAAGATATTCAAGAAAAGATGGTTCATTCATTACAAGGACTTGAAAATGCCGAGTTTTTAAAATATGCATATGCGATTGAATATGACGCTTTTGATCCTCTTCAATTTGATTTAACACTTGCCCTTAAAAAATATAAAGGTTTATATGGTGCTGGACAAATATGTGGAACATCAGGATATGAAGAAGCAGCCGGACTTGGCATTGTTGCCGGAATTAATGCCGCATTATATGTTTTAAACAAAGAACCATTTATTTTAAAAAGAAATGAATCTTATATTGGTGTTATGATCGATGATTTGGTGACAAAAGGGACAAATGAGCCATATCGCTTATTATCTTCAAGAGCAGAATACCGTTTGCTTCTTCGTCATGATAACGCCGATATCCGCCTTACTCCATATGGCTATAAATATGGTTTGATAAGTGAAGAAAGATATCAAAAATTCTTGAAGAAAAATGAAAATATCGCTAAAGCGATAGAAATATTAAAGAAAAATTATTTGGGCTCAAGTAAAAGAGTAAATGATTATTTGCTTTCGCAAAATCTTGAAACACTTTCTTGTGGTGTAAGTGGTCTTGAATTATTAAAAAGGCCAAATGTTAAATATGAGCATTTGCAATATTTGCTCGACGATTTAAAAGATATCGAACTCGATTATATTGGTGTTAGTCAACTTGAAGTATCAGTTAAATATGATGGATACATCAAACGCGAAAAAGAAGAAGCGTTATCTTTTGAAAAATATGAAAATTATTTATTGCCACATGATATAGATTATCTTTCAATGGATCAAATCGCTTTAGAAGCTCGCCAAAAATTAGATAAAATTCGTCCGCTTACAATCGGTCAAGCCGGACGTATATCTGGTGTCAATCCTAGCGATATTTCGATTCTTATTTTGCAACTTAAAAAACATAAATGAAAAATCTAGATATTTTGAAAAACTTTATTGAAAACAGTCTTCATATAAATGTTGATGATGACACATTAAATAAATTTAACATTTATTATGATCTTCTTTTGAAATGGAATGAAAAATTTAATTTAACAACAATTCTTGAAGAAAATGATGTTTTATATAAGCATTTCATCGATTCTTTATATGTGATGAATTTTGTTGATTTTTCACATAAGCATTTGCTCGATATTGGATCTGGCGCTGGATTTCCTGCTCTTCCATTAGCGATTTTAAATAAACAATTAAAAATTGATTTATATGAATCAAATGCTAAAAAAGTATCATTTTTGAATGAAGTAAAAAATAAATTATCTTTAGATAATGTATCAATATTTAATAAGCGCGCGGAAGAAAATAAAAATCGAGAATATTATGATTTTGCCTCTGCTCGCGCTGTTGTGGAACTAAATATTTTACTAGAATTAACTATTCCTTTTCTCAAGGTTAATGGTGCCTTGTTAGCGTATAAAAAATATGATGTTGACGAAGAAATTGCTCGTGCAAAAACATCGCTTAAAATTCTTGATTGCAGTCTTGAAAGTGTCAATAAATTTGTCTTGCCAAACAATATTGATAAAAGAGCGATATTACTTATTAAGAAAAATAAAAAAAGCAAAAATAAATACCCAAGAAATTATTCACTTATTGTAAAAAACCCTTTATAATTATTTTTAGTTTCAGGGCAAGGTGAAATTCCTGACCGGTGGTAAACCCCACGAACCATATAATGGTTGATCTAGTGAAATTCTAGAGGCGACAGTAAAGTCTGGATGAAAGAAACAATTGTTTTTCGCCCTGATAGAAGGGTATTTTTTTATGAATATTTTCTATTCAGTTGTTGAAATTGTTGTCTTGCTTTTATTTATTGCCGCTTTTATAAAAGTTTATAGCGATAACAAAATCAAAACAAAACGCAGCAATTTAGTTAAAACCATTACACGAATTGGCATTTTTGGTGGCATATCAACAATATTATATATTGTTCCATTGTTTAAATTTCCTGTGCCTATATTCCCATCTTTTTTTGAATTCCATTTCGATGAAATCCCATTATTTATTGCCGGATTTGCTTATGGACCTTTAGTAGCGTTTGGCTCAATTTTAGTAAAAACCATTATCAAACTTCCTTTTACCGGCACAATGCTTGTTGGTGAATTATCTGATTTATTATTTTCCACTGCTTTTGTTTTACCAAGTGCGATTATTTACAAAAAAATGCGCAACATCAAAGGCGCGATACTTGGCTTATTACTTGGCTCTTTTATTCAAATTGTAATTTCAGTTATTGGTAACATTTATGTTATGGTTCCATTTTATATGTTTATGTATGGAATGAGTGCAGAACAATTGCTTTTCATTTGCCAATTAGCCAATCCAAATATTAGCGATGTTGGTTGGACATATGGATTAATCGCTGTATTGCCGTTTAATGTGATTAAAGACGCGATTGTTATTTTAGCGACATTTCTTATTTATAAGTCGTCGCATAAACTCATCGATAATTTGCAATAAACGCGATTTAACAGCAAAGAAAAAACCTCATCTTTATTCGTTGTTATTGATGAGGTTTTATTTTTTTCCTTAATTGCAATAATGCTTATTGAAGTTTTTGTGTTTAATTATTCAACTTCGATTGCACCAAATGGGCATTCGAAACCGAGATCGCCTTCAACTTCTTCGACAACTGCTTTTGCGTGTCCTTCATCATCGAATTCGAAGACATCTGGGCAACTTGAAACACATAAACCACATGAGGCACATGCTTCGGTGTTAACTTTTACTTTTGGCATAAAAATTCCCTCCAACTGAAGTTATTATAATAAAGAGTTCTCGCAATATCAAATAAAAGACAATTTGTTTCCCTATATTTTCGTTTTAATGTGATTCAAAAACGATATATATAAATTGGAATGACTTTTCCTTAAAAAAACTTAAGACCTATATTAAAATATAAACTATGGCTGAGACAAGGGTTGAAAAGTTTAAAAAATATCGCGATGAAATTGCTGCATCTTTTCCATCAAACGATGATTCAACTATGAAAAAGACGAGCGATAGAGTCGATAAAGTCTTAGCAGAAAATAAAGATTCAACTTCGATTCCTTATGATGATTTGCTTGATGCCTACGAATTATATGATAAAGGTGAGCATGAAGAAATATCACCTTTACTTTGGCTTCACAAGAAAAGAAGGAATTATGTTATCATTGTATCAATAATATTAACAATATTATCAATAACAGCTTTAATAAGCGGAATCTTATATTTTGGAGGTCAATAATTATGAAACGTGTTGTTGTTGCAATAGATGGACCAGCTGCCGCCGGAAAATCCACTATCTCAAAGCTTGTCGCTAAATCGCTTGGTTTTACTTATATCGATACCGGTGCAATGTATCGCGCTTTTACATCTTATGTCATTGACAAAGGTGTTGATCCAAAAAACGAAAAAGAATGCGTCAAACTCATTCCAGAAGTTGATATTGTTTTATATCCTGATGGCAAAGTTATGTGTTCTGGAAAAGATGTCACACGAGTTATTCGTGAACAAAAAGTATCTTCAAACGTTTCTTATATCGCATCTTATAAAGATATTCGTCTTGCTTTAGTAGAATTACAACGTAAAATGGCGGAGTCTCAATCTGTCGTAATGGATGGTAGAGATATTGGAACATACGTTCTCCCTAATGCCGATGTTAAAATATTTATGGTCGCATCAGTTAAAGAAAGAGCTGATCGCCGCTTTAAAGAAAATATGGAAAAAGGCATTCCTTGCACATATGAAGAAATTGTTGAAGATGTCGAAAAACGCGATCGCATCGATTCAAGTCGTGCCTTTGCTCCATTAAAACCAGCTGAAGATTCAATCTTGCTCGATACATCTTTATTGAGCATTGAACAAGTTCACGCCGCTGTGTTAAAAATTATCAAAGATAAAGTAGGTGAATTTTAATGGCACTTGCAGTCGTTGCTTTAATTGGAAGTCCAAACGTTGGTAAATCAACGATTTTTAACCGTATCATCGGTCGCAAAAGATCAATTGTTGATGATCAAGCAGGTATTACTCGTGACCGTTTATATGAAACTACATCCTGGCTTGGAAAGTCTTTTCGATTGATCGACACCGGTGGAATCGAAGTAAAAAATAGACCATTTCAAGAACAAATTCGCATGCAAGCAGAAATCGCGATTGAAGAAGCTGATATCATTGTTTTTATCGGGGACGGAAAACGCGGTTTAACAAGTGATGATCGTTTAATTGCTAATATGCTTCATAAAGCAAAAAAGAAAACAATTTTAGCAGTTAACAAAATTGATAATTTTGACATGAGTTTATCAATAAGCGAATTTTACGCTCTCGGACTCGGAGAGCCAATTCCAACAAGTGGTGAACACGGCATTGGCATTGGTGATATTTTAGATAAAATCGTTTCTTATATTCCTGATGAAGTTGAACAAGAATATGAAAATCAAATTACTTTTTCGTTAATCGGTCGACCTAATGTTGGCAAATCAAGTTTAGTTAACGCTTTGCTTAACCAAGAAAGAGTTATTGTTTCAAATATTGAAGGAACAACACGCGACAGTGTTGACACTCCTTTTTCTCGCGATGGTAACAATTATGTAGTTATCGATACTGCTGGTCTTAAAAAACGCGGAAAAATATATGAAAGCATTGATAAATATGCCGCTTTAAGAGCGCTTTCTGCCATTGATAGAAGTGAAATCGTCCTTTTTGTTATCGATGCTGAAAAAGGTATTATTGAACAAGATAAACATGTTGTCGGCTATGCTGTTGATAGAAAAAAGGCAATTATTATTGTTGTCAATAAATGGGACACAATAAAAAAAGATCAAAATACTCAAAAAGAATACGAGAAGAAAATTCGCAAAGAATTCCAATTTTTAAGTTATGCCCCAATTATCTTTGTTTCCGCATTAACAAAATCAAAAGTGAGCAATATTTTCACATACATTGAAAAAGTTCATAAAGCATATGACACTCATATTCCAACATCGCTTTTAAATGATGTTTTACAAGATGCCCAAATGATGAATGAAGCACCTGAATTCAATCATGGTCGTTTAAAAATATATTTTGCAAACCAGGCGAATAGCTGCCCACCAACATTTGTCTTATTTGTCAATAAACCAAAATACGCCCATTTTTCATATATGCGATATTTGGAAAATAGATTACGCGATTCTTTCAATTTAGATGGGACGCCGATTGAAATTGTCCTCAGAGAACGTGTATAATATTAGTAAGCTTGGAGGAAAAATAATGAATAAAGCAGATTTAATTTTAAAGATAAGTGAAAAACTCGATGTTTCGCGTTTTGATGTTGAAGAAATTGTCGATGAATTTTTGACAATGATTGAAAAAGAAATCGTCAAAGGCGAAGACGTTAAATTGTCTGGATTTGGTATTTTCGAAAAGAAAATTCGCAAAGAAAGAAAAGGCACAAATCCATCTGATGGCGCAATTATTACTATTCCAAGCAAAGCCACAATTGCCTTTAGACCTTCAAAGAATTTCAAAGCTAAAGTCAATTAATAATTTTTAAAATAAGAATATTTGCTTCCTTTTGGAAGCATTTTCTTTATAAAATAGTGATATGCAACATTTAGAAATATTTGATGAATTAGCGGAATTATTTAATAAAAACGGATACAAACTATTTCTTGTTGGTGGTAGTGTTCGCGATTACCTTTTAGGCAAAGAATTTTTTGATTATGATTTCGTTAGCGATGCTTTGCCTAGTGAAATGAGATCATTTTTACCTGACGCGAATTATCGTTTCGAAAAATATGGATGCGTCAAACTTAAATACAAAAATGTTAAATGCGATATCACAACATTAAGAGAAGAAGAATCATACATTGATTCTCGTCATCCAGACCACATAAAATTCACTGCTTCGTTAGAAAAAGATTTCGTCAGGCGCGATTTTACAATAAACGCTTTATATTTAGATAAAGACTATAATGTTATCGATTATTGTCATGGTCAAGATGATTTGAAAAATAAGATCATTAGATTTATCGGTGATCCGGTTAAGCGCATTAATGAAGACCCTCTTCGCATCTTAAGAGCGTTTCGCTTCAAGGAAAAACTTGGCTTTGAGATTGATGAAAATAGTCTCGATGCCATCTTAAAAAATTATCATTTAATTAATAAATTAAATCCTCAAAAAATCAATGAGGAAATGCGAAAAATGAAAAATTAACTGCTAAAAAATTAATTTTTTAGTATCATTATTATTATGAGCAGTGTTCAAATGGAAGCGTTGGACTTCCGCTACTTATTATTAGAATATTATAAAAAACTAAGACTCAGTGAAAATGAAGTCATGGTCATTTTAATGATTGACCATTTATTAGAGCAAAAAAATACTTTAATTACGCCTGATTTATTATCTTTGAAAATGAATATTTCTAGCAAAGAACTCGATAAAATTCTTGTCTCCTTGCTCGAAAGAGATTTGATTGTATATGACATGGGCAAAAAGGTTAAAGTATCTTTAAAATCACTTCATAAAAAACTTTATGAAACATTCCAAGTTGCTTTGAGCAAAGAACAAGAATCTTTAGTTAGCGAAAAGAAAGCAGCTTATCTAAAAAATATATATGAAGTGTTTGAAAAACAATTAAACCGCACCTTATCACCTTTAGAATTTTCAATGATTGGTGAATGGGTTAATGATGGTTTTGATGATGAAACAATTATTCGCGCATTAAATGAAGCTTTGTCAAAAGGCAAAAAAACAATTCGCAGTGTCGATCGCATTTTAGTGCAATATAAAGCGAAAGAAGATATGGAAAAAACTGGCATGAGCAATGTTAAAGAAGTTTGGGATGATGATATGGAATCGCTTCTTGAAGTTGCTAAAGCCAAATGGATTGATGATTGATAAAAATATTTTATTTTCTTATTTAGATAAGAATTTTAGTAACGCTCATTGCGAACTAAATTATTCAAAAGACTATGAACTTTTGATTGCGATTATGCTTTCAAGTCAAACAACTGATAAGGCAGTCAATAAAGTGACTGCGCTTTTGTTTGCAAAATATCCTACTTTAGAACAGCTTAAAAATGCTGATATTAAAGATGTAGAAAATATCCTTTCATCGATTGGAATGTATAAAGTAAAAGCAAGAAATGTTATCGGTATCGCCACAAAAATAATTGATGAATATAATGGTGTTGTTCCTCAAGATCCTAATTTATTAACTGCTCTTCCAGGTGTTGGTAATAAAACAAAAAATTGCTTTTTAGCTGAAATGTATAATTATCCTTTATTAGCGCTTGATACCCACGTTCAAAGAATTTCCAAAAGATTAAAATTAGTTAAAAAGAATGATTCGCTTGATGTGATGGAAAAGAAAATTACAAAATTTATTCCATCAGAAAGATTAGTTAAAACAAATCACCAGCTCATATGGTTTGGCCGTTATTTTTGCAAAGCAAAAAATCCTAAATGTAGTGAATGCGAATTAAAACAATATTGTTCTAAAACAAATTAAAAATACAATTTATCAATAATTTTTAAATAATCAAGACGTGGCAAATATCCTTGTTCGATTAAATGCCCGTTTTCTTTTATATATTCATAAGGCAATGATTTTCTATCTTCGTTTTTGATAAAATCAATGACTTTTTGTGCTTCTAGAAAATATATCTCATTTCTTGTATTAAAAGAGATGATAAAAAAGGCAATGCCACCATGAGTTATTACTTTTTTTAAATGCTCAATTTGTTGTTTTGGAATATTACTAAGCGGCAATGAAGATTTATTGTTTGTCGATTTCGCTTCAAAGTCTATATAGCGAGATTTGTAGATACCGTTATAGTCAGTAGTTGATTGCTTTTCATAATATGCATTTGTTATCGTTGCACCTTTTGAATAATCAACTTTTACGACATTGATTGGAGTTGGTCTTTTTGTAATAAGACAAAGTCCTTTTTCATCATAAAAACTATTGGAGATATTAATATCATCTTCAAGGGCCATGCCGCGATTTCCGGCTTTATATTTTATATTGTTTTGTTTTCTTTCTTTTTTAATGTTTGCTTGGCGAAAAATTTTGCCATTAGGATACGAAATCATTGCAAATCTTCCTCAACAAGATGATCAAATATTTCAGGAGTTATTGATTTGCCTTCTTTAAGATTTGTTAATAATTCCTTAATTGGCGCTGGAATGTGTCGATAATTATATAACACTTTTTTGTATTCATTTTTTAATATGTCTTTATTTTTAATAAAGGCATCATATAAATAAGCAAGATTAAGGGCGTCTGCATAAGCATCGTGTTGAGTGCCTTCAAAATCAACGCCGAATAATTTTAAACTATTAGCAAGGGAATATGTGTTGCCATTATCATCGCGAACATATTGGCTCATGAATTCGCTAAAATCAAAGCCGTGTTTAATCATCAATTGAATTTCTTCTTTTGGAGCATCAAGATTATAAGCAAGTGATTGCGCCAAAATGCGTAAATCATGAGAGCCGAAAGTCACAAACAATGTTTTGCTAAAATCTTTGCCCATGTATTTTTTAAATTCGGAAATAACAACGCGAAGTGATTTGCCATTTTGCTTGACCATCGCTTCAGTGATGCCTGTTAAATCAGTAACGATTTTTCCGATTTTATTTTTAGCTTTAACAAGAGAATAGTATCCTTTATGGATTTTTTTGATTGAGCCATCTTTTTTAATGTCGACTTTGACTGCACCAAGAGCGATCATTTCATGACTAAATTGAGTGCCTTCTAAGTCAAGAAAGCACAAGACTTTACGTTTGTTGAGATGTTTTTCTAAATATTTCATATTTCGCTCAATATTATAGCAAAGATTTTTTTGTGATTAGCAAAAATATTAAAAATTAGTCTCGAATCATCTTGCTTTCAATTAGTTTGGCGGTGGTATTCTAAGGAAACACGAATGTTTTATTGGGTTTGTTTTTAAATATTTTTGAATAAAATTATAAAGCGAAATCAAAAATCTTGGTCAGTATAAAGCTAAAATATGGGTCAGTTATCTCGACAAATATGGGTCAGTTATCTTGACAAATATGGGTCAGTTTAATAAACTTACAATAGTAACGTAGAGGAGTTGTGATGCTATGAAGAAAATAACTAATGATTCTATTTATAAAGCCAGAATAGTCGATAAACAAGTGAAAAGGGATTTAAGAATATTTGGCGCTATTTGTATTGAAGGACCTAAATGGTGTGGAAAAACGTGGACATCATCACATCACGCTAATAGCGAATTTCTAGTTGGCGATCCAAGTGGGAATTTTTCTAATAGAATGTTAGCTGAACTTGAACCTTATACCGTTTTAAAAGGGGATGCTCCTCGCTTAATTGATGAATGGCAAGAAGTTCCTGCATTATGGGATGCAACAAGAGCGTTTGTTGATAAAAGTGGTAGCAAGGGTCAACTAATTTTAACGGGATCCTCAACGCCAGTTAATAAAGGCATTTTGCATAGTGGTACAGGAAGAATCAAAAGTATTAGAATGAATACGATGTCGTTATACGAATCCGGTGATTCGAGTGGATTATTTTCATTAAAAGACTTATGTGAAAATAAATTTGAATCAAAAATATTAGAAGAGACGACTCTTGAAAAACTATCCTACTTAATTGTTAGAGGTGGCTGGCCTGGAAATATTAATGTTAATGTAAATGATTGTGGTGAATTAGCCCTAGGATACATGGAGAATGTTGTTAAAACAGATTTAAAACAAATAAATAAAGATATTGATTTTAATGAACATAAAGCAAAGCTTATTTTGAAATCACTTGCTAGAAACGAATCAACAACCGTTTCTAATCAAAGCATTTTAAATGACATAATTGAAAACGATAATTCATCTATTAGCAAAAATACTTTATCCAAATATTTAGATGCGTTTAATAGAATGTTTTTGTTTAACAATCAAGAACCATTTTCACCGAACATAAGATCTTCTTTACGTGTTAAACAAATGGAAAAAAGACATTTTTCTGATCCTGCAATGGCATGCGCAATGCTTAAATTAACACCAAAGAAACTGATGAATGATTTAAATACTTTTGGTTTCATGTTTGAAGCAATGGTTGAAAGAGATTTGTCTATATATGCTCAAGCCATGAATGCCAAATTATTTCACTATCAAGATTATAAAGATAATGAAATTGATGCAGTTATAGAACTTGAAGACGGCAATTGGTGTGCTATTGAAATAAAATTAGGATTAAACAAAGCAGAAGAAGGCTCAAACAATTTAATCAAAGTTTGCAAAGATATAGTTAATAATGGCGGTAAAGAGCCAATAATGAAATGTGTTATTTATGGTGCTGGTAATATGGCATATAAAAATGCTGATGGAGTTTATATTATTCCGATAACTGCATTAAAAAATTAATTAGGTGAAGTATAAATTGTTCTGTTGATGATTGTTTTATTTATTGAGTTTTAATATAATTAAAGCACTGGAGAAAATATGGCTGTTAAACTTAATTACTGTGCGGACGATTTGTTGAATCTCAAATTCAAGAAAAATGTAAAAGGCTATGACGCATATCATGTAGATTCCACTCTTGATAAAGTCATCAGTGATTTACGATATTATGAAAATTTCTACAAAGAAGCTAAAGATTATATCGCTGAACTTGAAAGCAAATTCAAAACTCTTCGTGACAAAAACAGCGAACTTGAAGTTCAAATAAGTGGAATGAAAAAAACAATAGATGCAGTAAAAAATAAAAAAGGCGCCAATTTCGATAATATCCAGTTATATGAAAAAATTGATAAGTACGAAAGATACTTATTCAAGATGGGCGTAGATCCAACAAAAATAAAATAGATTTACCCGACCCAGGCAATTGCTAGGAAACTAGAGGAAAGTCCATGCTCGCACCTTCTGCGATGGAGGTAGTGATTGTGCTGGCGGAAAAAATAACGCCAGGTATGTAGGAGTACATAACGGCGAGGCTAGCCTAAAAACTTATGTTCATGGTGATGCTTCTTAACGTGCCACAGAGACGAGCCTAGTAGAAATATTAGGATGAAACGTTGGTAAACCCCTCAAGCGAGAAACCCAAATTTGGTAGGGGAGGTTGGCTAGAGAATTGAATCGAAGCCAGCATGCAGCAATGCATAGATAAATTTTTGCCCTCGACAAAACATGGCTTATCGGGTCGGGACTCAAAAAAAGAAAGGAAAAGAAGATGAATTTACCTAATAAAATTACAATTTCTCGAATTGTCTTAATTGTATGCATGATTATTTCAATGCTTGTTTTATCATTTTTTCCTGATTTTGTTGCGATAGATGTTGGTAGCAGCGAAATTAATTTAGTTTATTTAATTTTTACTATTGTTTTTATTGTTGCGGCTTTAACTGATTTTCTCGATGGTTATTTGGCCCGTAAATTAAATCAAGTTACATCTTTTGGGAAATTTTTAGATCCTATTGCTGATAAACTTCTCAATGATGCGACTATGATTTTTCTTTTAGTGCCTCAAGCGTACGCTCCAAATCAAAGAGACGATTCAACAATGTTAACTATTCTTATGATTTGTGTAATTGTCATGATTGCCCGTGATTTAGTTGTCGATGCGTTGCGTATGATTGCAGTTGAACAAGGAAAAGTTATTGCTGCTAATATATTTGGCAAAATAAAAACTGTTTTTCAAATGGTCGCTATTCCAATGCTTTTATTAAACAATTGGCCATTTTCATATATTGATGGAGCACTTCCCGAACCATTAAAAATATCCAATATCTTCTTTTATCTAGCGACAATTATGTCACTTGTCAGCGGCATTATTTATATAATCCAAAATCGTCATGTCTTGAAAAAATAATGGAACGATTAATTAAATTACTCAAAGAAAACAACTTAACATTTGGCACAGTAGAATCGATGACTGGTGGTTTATTTGCTGCTACTTTAACTTCATATCCTGGTGTTTCTTCTTTTTATAAAGGAAGCTTAATAACATATGCTGCTGAAGAAAAAATTCGTTTTGCAAATGTTAAAAAAGAAACAATCGACAAATATAGTGTCGTCTCGCCTGAAGTCGCACTTGAAATGGCACAAGGTGGTAAGGTTTCTTTAAATGTTGATGTTTGCCTTTCAATTACAGGTAACGCTGGTCCAAGCGTTGATAAAGGAAATAAAGAAGTCGGCGAAATCTATATCGGTCTTGCTTTTGATGACAAATCAATATTCAAAAAAATTAATCTCAAAGGCGATAGAAACGACATACGCAGTATGTCTATTAAAGAAATGATCGAATTTGTCTTACAAAATGTTAAAAATAAACACAAATAACCCCTATTAATAATTGCGAAAGGGAGAAAAATATTTATGAAAAAAGAAACAACTCAACCAACACTTGAAGAAGCACTAAAAGAAATTGAACACGCTTTTGGAAAAGGCTCGATTATGCGCCTTGGAGATCGTCCAAACATCGATGTCGATGTCATTCCTTCTGGTTCATTATTGCTTGACTCTGTTTTAGGTGTTGGCGGGTATCCGAAAGGACGTATCATTGAAATCTATGGTCCTGAATCTAGTGGCAAGACCACTTTAGCACTTCACGCGATTGCGGAGGCGCAAAAAAAGGGTGGAAGAGCAGCTTTCGTCGATGCTGAACATTCCATCGATCCACTTTATGCCAAAAATCTTGGTGTTAATATTGATGATTTAATTTTATCGCAACCAGGATGTGGAGAAGAGGCATTAGAAATTGTTGAAATGCTTGCCAATAGTGGTGCATTTGACATTATTGTCGTCGATAGCGTTGCCGCTTTAGTGCCACAAGCTGAATTAGATGGCGAAATGGGAGATAATCAAGTCGGTTTACAAGCCCGTTTAATGTCAAAAGCTATGCGCAAACTTGCTGGAATTTTAAATTCACATTCTTGTACAGTTATTTTTATTAACCAATTACGTGAAAAAGTTGGAGTCTTATACGGCAACCCAGAAACAACCACTGGTGGACGTGCTTTAAAATTTTATGCTTCAGTGCGAATTGATATTCGTCGCAGCGAAGCGATTAAAAATGGCACAAGCATAGTCGGCAATACAGTCAACGTTAAAATTGTTAAAAACAAAGTTGCCCCTCCATTTAGATCTTGTCAAATCGATATTATTTTTGGCAAAGGTATTAATCGCAATGGAGAAATCCTTGAATTAGGTGTTGAAAAAGGAATCTTAACTAAATCTGGCTCATGGTTTGAATACAATGGCGAAAGATTCGCAAATGGTAAAGATCAAGGGCGAAGATATTTAGAAGAACATCCAGAAATTGCTGATGAACTTATCGCCAAAATAAAAGAAAACTAAGAAGACAACTTTGTTGTCTTTTTTTAATTTCCGTCAATTATGTAGTTCTTAGATAGTTTTTGCTTTTATTATTCAAAAATAATATTTTATTGGTTATAATATTAACGTATCGTTTTGATACTTATTACCTTTATAATTTATTAATTCGGGTTTTGCCCAATTTTAACTTAAATAATATGCCCATGATTTTTTCAATAGGCAACATCTGGTAATAATTAATAAAGTTTTAAACTTTTTAAAATGGAGGACTATATGGATTTAACTTTAGGAATCATTCTAATAGTTCTCGCCTTATTCGTAGGTGCATTAGTCACCTTCGTTTTGTACAAAATAATTCCGGCTTTACAAGCCAAAAACGCAGCTAAAAAAGCTGACAAAATTATTCGTGATGCAGAAATAAAGGCAGAACAAATTAGAAAAAATGCCCAAATTGATGGCAAACAAGCTGTGCAAGAAATGCGCAACGAAGCTGAAAAAGATATTCGTGAAAGAAAACAAGAATATTATCAGCTTGAAAACAAACTCAATCAAAGAGAAGCGAATATCGATAAGCGTGACGCTAATTTGATCAACAAAGAAAATGCTCTTGAAGAGAAAAATGAATTATTGAATCGTCGTTTAAAAGAATGCGATAAAAAAGAAAATGTTCTTCAAACAAAAATTGATTCGATTATTTCTGAATTAGAAAAAGTTGCTCAATTATCTGTCAAAGAAGCACGTGATGAAATTTTTGCTCGTGTTGAAAGCAAAATGTCGATGGAAATTGCGGCGTATATCAAAAACCGTGAAGATGAAGCTAAAACCGAATGTGAAGAAAAAGCTAAAAACATCTTAAGTTATGCAATTTCAAAATTCTCGCAAGATGTCGTTACCGAAAAAACTGTTTCAACAGTCTCTCTTCCTAGCGATGAAATGAAAGGAAGAATCATTGGTCGTGAAGGAAGAAATATTCGTTCATTAGAACAACTTCTCGGCGTCGATTTAATTATTGATGACACACCAGAAGTTATCACTGTATCTTGCTTTAATCCAATTAGAAGAGAAACAGCAAAACGCGTCCTAGATATTTTAATTAAAGACGGTCGTATTCAACCAGGAAGAATCGAAGAAGTTACAGCTAAAGTCAAAGCAGAAATTGATGAAACAATTCGCAAAGCTGGTGAAGAAGCCTGCTTTAAACTTGGCTTGCCAAAAATCAACAAAGAACTCAGCGTTTACATCGGTAGATTAAAATATCGTACTTCTTATGGTCAAAATGCCTTTGACCATTCTATGGAAGTTGCTTATTTAGCAGGTATTATGGCAAGCGAATTAGGACTTGATCCAAATCTAGCAAAACGCGCCGGACTTCTTCATGATATTGGTAAATCCGTTGACTTCGAACAAGAAGGTTCCCACGTCGAACTTGGTGCTCGCCTTGCTAAAAAATATGGTGAACCAGATGTTGTTATCAATTCAATCGAATCTCACCATGGTGATGTTCCAGCAAAATATATTATTGCTAATCTTGTGCAAGCTGCAGATACATTATCAGCGGCTCGTCCAGGAGCAAGAAGCGAAACTCTTGAAAATTATATTAAGCGTATTGAACAACTTGAAACTATTTGCAAATCATATGAAGGTGTATATCAATGCTACGCCATGCAATCAGGTCGTGAAGTTCGTGTCATGGTAATTCCTGATAAGGTTGATGACTTAGCAGCCTTTAAACTTGCGCGTGATATCCGTGAAAGAATTGAAAACGAAATGACCTATCCTGGTCAAATCAAAGTATCGGTTATTCGTGAATATCGTGCGATAGAAACAGCAAAATAATGAGAATATTATTTTTAGGTGATATTGTTGGAAAAATTGGAAGAAATGCTGTCAAAGCAAATCTTCCTTCTTTAATAAAGAAACATCAAATTGATTTTGTTATTGCAAATGCGGAAAACGCCACTCACGGAAAAGGCTTGATCGAAAAACATTATGAAGAATTATTATCTTCTGGTGTTGATGCGATAACGCTAGGAAACCATTATCGTGGGAAATATCAAATTGATGCATATATTGATGATGCTTTAAATTTGGTTCGTCCACTCAATTTGCTAAATGATTTCGGTGGAGAAGGAACAAAATTATTTGATGTTAATGGTGTTCTTGTTCGTGTTAGCAATGTTCTTGGCGCTTCATTTATGAAAGAAGAGGTTAAAAGCCCTTATCAATCATTAAATGAATTGCTCGAAGATATCAAAGACGAAGATTCGATTCATATTGTTGATTTCCACGCCGAAGCAACTGGCGAAAAGATGTGTTTTGGATATGTTTTTGATGGACGCGTTAGCGCAGTTATTGGAACGCATACACACACTCAAACAAACGATGCCAAAATATTAGACAAAGGTACAGCCTTTATTTCTGATGCAGGAATGTGTGGATCTAATACTGGCGTCTTAGGTTTTGAACGCAATAGCGTCATCAACAAAACAATATTCGGCAACAACGAACGTTTCACTCTTCTTGATCAAGGTGAATATATCCTCAATGGTGTCGTTATCGATGTTGACGAAGTTAGCAAAAAAAGTCGCGAAATATTCTTAATAAAAATAATAGGTGAATAAAAATGGCAAAATGTGAATTTAAATCCCTTCCTGATGCAAAATTACAAAGACAAAGAAATACTTCTTTTTCTTTTTCATATGATGAAATTAATATTTCAGAAACATTATCTAATTATGCAAAAGGAAAAACATATTATATTCACACATATGGTTGCCAAGCCAATTATCGAGACGAAGAAATTATTTCTGGCATTTTAACAAAAGCAGGCTTTATTAAAGCTAATGATGAAAACGCAGATATTATTATTCTTAATACATGCGCAGTTAGAGAAAATGCTGAAGATAAAGTCTTTGGCAAAATTGGTGAATTAAAAGCCATTAAAGCTAAAAATAAAAATGCGATTATTGCCATATGTGGTTGTATGGTTCAACAAATCCACATCATCAACAAGATTTTAGATATTTATAAACATGTCGATTTGATTTTTGGTACTCATAACATTACGGACTTGCCAAAACTACTCGATGAAATAATTTTAAAGAGAAACAAAATAGTAGATGTTAAATCACAACCTTCTTTAATTGAAGAAAATCTTCCAAGTACTCGTCTTTCTTCTTTTAAAGCATTTGTTAACATTTCTTATGGCTGCGATAAATTTTGCACTTATTGCATTGTTCCTTATACTCGCGGCAAAGAAAGAAGCCGTAAGATGGAAGATATTTTAAATGAATGTCGAGAACTTAAAGAAGCTGGATATCAAGAAGTGACTTTGCTTGGTCAAAACGTCAATGCCTATGGCAAAGATTTTAAAGATGGAACAACATTTGCAAAACTTCTTGAAGAAGTGGCAAAACTTAATATTCCTCGCATTAGATTTTTAACTTCACATCCTTGGGATTTTAAAGAAGAAATGATTGATGTCATTGCAAAATATGACAACATTATGAAATACATTCATCTTCCTGTTCAAAGTGGAAGCAGTGAAATACTTAAATTGATGGGTCGAAGATATACAAGTGATCAATATAAACAATTGGTGACACTTATTCGATCTAAGATCAAAGACGTTTATTTATCTACTGATATCATTGTCGGTTTTCCAAACGAAACTGAAGAGCAATTCCAAGAAACTCTTGAAATGGTAAAATTTGCTCAATATGATTCAGCCTTTACATTTATATATTCTCCTCGCAATAACACGCCTGCTGCTAAGATGGTTGATAATGTTACAAGAGAAGAGAAATCATCGCGCTTTAAAAGACTTGTTGCTGAACTTGAAAAAAGTGTTTCCGCATCAAGTATGGCGATGGTTGGCAAAACGTTTAAAGTTTTGGTGGAAGGCGCAAGTGAGAAAGATAGTTCGATGTTATCTGGTTATACCGAAGGTAATAAATTAGTCCATTTTAAAGGTGATTTATCACTTGTTGGCAAAATTGTTGATGTCAAAATTATTGTGTCTCATACTTATTCATTAATTGGTGAACTTATCAATGCCTAATCTTGATAATGCTTTATTTTCATTAAAAGAAGAATTATATTCACTTCCTTTAATAAAGGAATTTTTGAAAATAAAACAAGAAATAAATGATAACGAAAGATTATCAAATCTTGATAAAAATATAAAAAGATTGCAACATCAAAGCTGCAAAAATAATGATAAAGCCGTTAAAGAAAAGTATTTAAAACTAAAAGAAGAATTTGATAATGACCCTTTGGTGGTGAATTATCAAATTTTATATGAAGAAGTTAATAATTTATTAAAAGAAATAAAACAAATATTAGAATGATTATTGTTATAACTGGTCCAACTGCGTTAGGAAAAAGTAAAACCGCGATTGAAGTCGCTAAAACTTTTGATGCTGAAATCATCAATGGTGATGCTTTTCAAATATATCAAGAACTTGATATTGGAGTGGCTAAACCAAGTAAGGATGAACTTAGCCAAGTCACTCATCATTTATATTCTCTTATTCCTGTAACCGATTCATTTTCAATATTTACATATCAAAAATTATTAAGAGAAAAAATAGAGGAAATATTATCAAGAAAAAAAGATGTTGTCATTGTCGGTGGAAGTGGACTATATATTAGATCAGCTTTATATGATTATGAATTTAAAGAAAGCGAGAACAACCTTGATTTAAGTAAATATGATAATTTAAGTAATATTGAGTTACACGATTTATTAAAAAAGATTGATATCGATGAAGCAAATAAGATTCATGTCAATAACCGAAAGCGAATAATTCGCGCTTTAACGATATATGAAGAAAATAAAATTAATAAAACAACATTGTTAAGCGAACAAAAACACGAACTCATATATAAAGATACATTTTTCTTTGTCCGTGATTTAGATCGCGAAAAATTATATAAAAGGATTAACGATCGCGTCGATGAAATGTTTGCTCATGGCTTGTTAGATGAAGTCAAACATTTATATAATAAATATGACCATAATTTAAACTGTTTCAAAGCAATTGGTTATAAAGAATTATTTTCATACTTAAATAATGAAATAAGTCTTGAAGACGCCATTGAACTTATAAAGAAAAACAGTCGCAATTATGCTAAAAGACAAATGACTTTTATTCGTCATCAATTTCCGACTATTTTTTATAAAAATGATGAGGAATTAATTTCATTTATTAAAGAGCACAAGGGGGAATAATATGCGAATCAAAAATATAAAAACAATTGCTAAAAAATTAGATATCACACCATCAATGCTTGACTTATATGGCAATGATAAAGCAAAGATTAATGATAAAGTTTTTAATTTAATTAAAAATAACAAAAATGGCAAATTAGTGCTTGTCACGGCAATTACCCCAACCAAGGTCGGTGAAGGTAAAACAACAATGAGCATTGCTCTTCACGATGGGTTAAGAAGAATTAATGTCAATTCTCTTCTTTGTTTAAGAGAACCATCACTTGGTCCAGTTTTTGGTTTGAAAGGTGGTGCGACTGGTGGAGGTAAAGCAAGCGTTATTCCAAGTGAAGATATCAATCTTCATTTCACAGGTGATATGCACGCTTTAACAAGCTCAATCAACTTGATAAGCGCGATTATCGATAACCATATTTTCCAAGGCAATGAACTCAATATTAATCCAGAAAAAGTTACCTGGAAAAGAGCGCTTGATATGAACGATCGCGCTTTACGTGAAGTTAATGTTGCATTAGGTAAGAAAAACGGAACTCCAAGAATTGATCATTTCCAAATCACTGTCGCTAGTGAACTGATGGCAATTATGTGTTTAAGCAAAGATGAAAAAGATTTTTTACGCCGTATTAACAATATAATTGTTGCTTATGATTATTCTGATAAACCAGTCTATTTAAAATCGCTTCGTATTTCTAATGCTATTATGAAATTGATGCGTCAAGCATTAAAACCAAATATTGTTCAAACATTAGAAGGAAATCCAGCTTTAATTCATGGTGGTCCATTTGCCAATATCGCTCATGGATGCAATTCAATCATTGCGACAAATATAGCTTTAAAATTAGCGGATGTTGTTGTTACTGAAGCAGGTTTTGGCGCTGATCTTGGCGCAGAAAAGTTTTTAGATATATGTGCTCCTTCAGGTGGCTTTAAACCTAATGCGGTAGTTGTCGTTGCCACGATTAGAGCACTAAAATCTCATGGCGGAGTCGCCTTTGAAGAATTAGCAAATGAAAACGTTGATGCTTTAGCAAGTGGCGTTATTAATTTAAAAATCCATCTCGAGAACATGAAAAAATATGGTC
Source organism: Erysipelotrichaceae bacterium (assembly GCA_022777645.1). GTDB lineage: Bacteria > Bacillota_I > Bacilli_A > RFN20 > CAG-826 > Fiminaster. The sequence goes on along the minus strand of JALFFX010000059.1, from coordinate 3,475 downwards.
TTCCTGTTATGGTTGCAATCAACCATTTCAAAGATGATTCAGAAAATGAAATTAACTATTTGAAGAAATGGTGTTTAGATAATGGCTATGAAGTCAGCTTTGTTGATTCATATTTAAAAGGTAGTGAAGGCGCCGTTGATTTTGCCAATAAGATTATGAAATTATTGGATATGAAAAATAATTATCATACTTTGTATGATGTTAACGCCTCCATCAAAGAAAAAATTGAAACCATTGCTAAAGAGATTTATCGTGCGAAAGATGTTGAATATTCCTCACTTGCTTTAGAAAAAATCGCTTTATATGAAAAAGATAAATGCGATAAACTACCAATTTGTATGGCCAAGACTCCACTTTCATTAACCGATAATGCAAAAAACAATATGGTTACTGAAGGTCATACAATTCACATTAAAGATTTGTCATTATCTTCTGGCGCCGGATTCATCGTTTGTTATACAGGCGCGATCATGACAATGCCGGGATTACCAAAAGTTCCAGCAGCTGTTAAAATGGAAGACGAATAATGAAAGATTATAATTATCAATTAAACGATATTGTGGAAATGAAAAAACCACATCCGTGTGCTGCCAGATCAAAACTTTTTCAAATCGTAAGGGTCGGTGCTGACTTAAAAATTAAATGCCTTGGATGCGGAAATGTCATCACAATTTCTCGCGATATATTCAACCAAAAATATAAATGCGTTAAAAAAGATTAAAAATTTTGTCACTTTTTTGCTAAAAAATGCCTATTAATAAATAGGCGGCAAATTAAGTGGCATTTTTTAAACTTTTAAACATTTCAAAAAAATATCAAAACCAAATAGTCTTAGATGATATTTCTTTTTCATTACCTCAAAATGGTTTAATCATTATTAAAGGCAAATCAGGATGTGGCAAATCAACACTTCTTAATATCATTTTTGGCATTGTTAAGCCTGATAAAGGTAAGATGTTAATAAACAATAAAAATATAACTAAATTAAAAGATAAAGATTTCTCTTCGTTTCATACAAACGTTATTTCTTTTATATATCAACATTATAATTTGATTGAGAATCTTTCTGCTTTAGAAAATGTCATGATTCCTTTATTAATAAAGGGTGAAAAAATAAATAAAGCAAAAACAAAAGCAATAGAATTATTTGAAAGGTTTAACATCTTATATTTAAAAGACCAGTTGGTGTCATCTCTATCTGGTGGAGAAAAGCAAAGAATTGCCATACTTAGAAGCTTAATTACTGATTGCCCAATCATCTTGGCGGATGAACCAACTGGAGCGCTTGATGTTCATAACAAGATAATTGTGATGGATATGCTTAAAATCGTTTCATTAAATCACCTTGTTATAATGGTTTCTCACGATGAAAGTCTTGTATCTAGATATGCCGATAAAATAATTTGCCTAGCAGGCGGGAAAATAAAAGAAGAAATATTGCTTAATAAAACAAATGATAAAGCAATAACACATATTAAAAAACAAAATATTAGGAAAGAAAAAGCATCAAAATTAATAATCAAAAGTCATTTCAAACAAAATAAAACGAAAAACTTTTTATCAATTTTATCGACGTGTTTTGGAATATTGTGTTTGTTTATTTGCTTTGGAATATCAAACGGATTTAATATTTCAAGAAATCAAGTCATTTATGATATTGCTTCTATTAGTTATGCAAATATTTCAAATACAACATATTTTAAAATTGATAATTCATCATTAAGTTTTGAGAAAAGTGAAAGGCCAAAAAATGAAGAATGTTTGTTTTTATTAGAATTATTTGATTCTATTCAAATCGTGCCAAACATTGAATATTTTATTAATTCGATAAATGTTATTTCCTTTATGGGGGATGATTTTGAAAATATATATTTTTGTCCACTTGGTGATTTATCACTTATCGATGATTTATTAATTAAAAGTAGTAGTGAGCCATCTTCTTTTCCAATTTATATCAATAAAAATTTATATGAAAAATTAAATGGAGAAGAAAATATATTTTTAGAGACGATTAATTTTATTAATAAAGTGACAATAAAATATAAAACTCGTGATGAAAACAATCCATTCATTAAAGAAAATATTGATATTTCCTTAAAAGGAAATGTTAGAGGTGTCATTAACGAATTTTCATTTTTAGAAACACCAACAATATATTATGAATATTCCTTCATCAAACAATATTTAGAAGAAAAAATATTAAAAAAAGCAAGTGAATACGAAGGCGAAGACATATCAGCTTATCGCTATCTAGTTGAATGTGAAAATGATGATCCATTATCATCTTATAGCTATTCCATATTTATTAATAACAAAGATGAAATATTTAAATTCTCTGAATTTATTAAAAATTTTAACAATGGTGAAAACAAATTAAAGTTCTCTTCTAGTGGTCTTGATAAAAAAGATGCATATTTTGAATTTATGAATTCTCTTATATCGTTTTTATATGTTTTTGCCTTTATCTCTTTTGTTGGTGTTAGTTTTATTATTGCGATGTTTTCTTTTTCTAATTTTATTGCTCATAAAAAAGAGGCGGCAATTTTAACTTGTTTTGGTTTGAGAAATATTTCGTTAATAAAAATATATACAAAAGAAAATATTTATTTATTATTAATCGCGTTTCTTTTAGCTAGTTTATTTATTTTTCCTTTAGAGATATTGCTCAATAATTATTTTTACAATATTTTAAATATCAAAAATTTTATTATTTTCCCTTATTTATCGTTCAACAACATTCCTTTCGCGTTGCCTTTATTAATTCTATTAATCGCGTTATTAATCACTCTTATTTTTACAATAGGGCCTCTTCTTTTATATCGAAAAATCAATTTAAGCGAGGAATTAAAGGATGAATGATATCTTAAAAATTAATATCAAAGAAAAATCTTTCGATAAAAGAATATTATTTTTTAATTTAAATCTTTCCTTGCCAAGAAAAGGTCTAGTCGCCTTAATTGGACAATCAGGATGTGGGAAATCGACATTATTAAATATGATAAGTGGTGTTGATCAAGATTATAATGGCTCAATATATTTTGAAAATATTAATATACAAAAATTAAAGCGCAACAAATTAAAAGATTATCGAATAAATAATATTGGATATGTTTTTCAAAATTTTTCATTAATTAATGATGAGACTGCATTTGATAATGTCATGCTCCCACTTTCTTGCTCGTCTTTACTAGTCAAAAGAATAAAAACAAGGCGCGTAAGTGACGCTTTTGAATTATTGCATATTAGTCACCTAAAAAATAAAATTGTTGCCAATTTAAGTGGCGGAGAAAAGCAACGCGTTGCCATCGCAAGAGCGATAAGTAATTCCCCTAAAATTCTTTTATGCGATGAACCGACTGGCGCTCTCGATGAAGAAAATGCTAAATCGATATATGAGATATTGCACAAATTAAGCAAAAATTATTTGATTATCGTAGCAAGCCATGATGAAGAAATAAAAAAATATGCTGATAAG
>JALFFX010000046.1 GCA_022777645.1 Erysipelotrichaceae bacterium | reverse complement strand
GAAAGATTTGCTCCTTATAATAATTTGCTTAAACGTGTTAATGGTGATGAAGTTAAACTCACCGAAACATTTGAAATTAGTTTAAATCGCAATGGCGCGTCTTTATCACTTGATCAACTTAGCGATGGTGAAAAAACACTTATTGGCCTTTTGCTTCGTTTATCTTTGGTCGATAATATTTTCCAAAATGAAAAACCATTTATCATCTTTGATGATTTGTTTGCTCTTCTTGATGAAGACAATCTTAATGTTGCTAAAACGCTTCTTCATAATTTGGCTAAAGAAAAACAAATCATTTATTTTACATGTCACGAATCAAGGAAGATCTAAATATGGATTTATTAATTAAACGCAGATCGTTTCACAAATTTAATGAAGTATTACCCATTAACGATGATGAATTATCAATGATTAAATCATTTTGTGATAATGTCACTCCTCTTTTCAAAGATATAAAATTCCATATCGAATTGGTGGATGAGACAAAAATTAATGATGCAAAAGGTGCAACTCACGGCTTAATTTTCTATAGCGAAAAGAAAGATAATTATTTGTTAAATATCGGTTATATTGGTGAACAAATCGATTTGTTTTTACAGCAAAACAATTTCGGAACATTATGGTATGGCTTTGGAAAAGATAAATCTAATACTGTTACAGACTTAGATTTTGTAATTATTTTATTATTTTCAAAAGTTGATCCATCTTCTTTTAGAAAAGATATAAGTGAATTTAAAAGAAAAGATTTATCTTCTGTTATAAAAAGCGAGAACTTATCATTTCTTAACCAATCATTATTAGCGCCTAGCGCTTGTAATACATCGCCATATTTTATTAAAGGTGATGAAAATAAATTTGAAATATATAAAACAAAAAATGGTCTTGCTTTATTAGCGTTATCAAAAAGATTGACGACATATTTCAATTTTATTGATGTTGGAATTTTCCTTTATTATGTTGACTATATAATTTCAAATAAACAACTTAAATACAAAAAAGAATTTCGTTCATACGATATAAACGAAACAAAAGACCAATTGATCGTCACTTATCGAAAGCAATAAATTGCCTTCTTATAAAAAATTATAAAAAAAGTAGTTGAAAAGTTGCCTTACTTATCTTATTATAATAATCGCTATGCCGTCGTAACTCAACCCGGCAGAGTAACTGAATCGTAATCAGGAGGTTGAAGGTTCAATTCCTTTCGACGGCACCATTGATTAAAAGATTGCTAGCTGGATGTTTAGCTCAGCTGGGAGAGCATCTGTTTGACGTACAGAAGGTCACAGGTTCGAGCCCTGTAGCATCCACCATCTAGATTCTTAAACTTCGGGCGACCGAAGTTTTTTCTTTGCGATAAAGATAAATAAAACATAATTTTTCTTTTTCGCGTGTGTTATAATACATTATATTGGAGGTTTTTATTATGGGAAAATCTAAGAAAAGTGTCAAAGATTCGACTTTGATTTATGCAATATCTGGTGTCATTGCCCTTGTTGGTGCATTGCTCCTTGTCTTGCTTTCAGGAATGTTTCAAAATTCAATTGTCGAATATGCCCGTTTTGCTAATTACATTTTAAAATCATTACTCGGACAAAGCGCAATTGGTTATCCAACAGATGTTTTTGCAAATCTTTCTTATATTAGCGGCATGCTCATCTGTTTAGTTGGCTTAATTTGGATGATTTTATCACTTACCAAAAAAAGACCAGCCGGAATTGCTTATTTCTTATCATCAATAGCATTAGGATTTGTTGTATCTTATAACTTATTCTTATTTGTTAAAATTGATGCTTATAGTTGGAATTATGCAGGTGCTGTCTTATCCGATAGTGCAGCTCATTTAACTGAAACATTATTATTGATCGTCTTTACAACATTTGTCGCTATTACATTAATCGCTTTTGTGGTGACTATGATTGTCCATTTACGCGCTTTATTTGTTAAAGAAAAGGTTGTCGAAAAAGTCGTCACTCCTTCTAAGAAAGAAGAAACTGCTAAAGCAATCGCCAAAAAAGAAGAGACTAAGAAAGAAGAAAAAGTCGCTGCTTTAAAAGAAGAAGCCAAAAAAGAAGAGGTCAAAGAAGAAGTTAAACCTGAACCTAAGAAAGAAGAAAAAGCTTCAGAACCAGTCAAAGAAGAAAAGAAAGTTGAACCTGTTAAAGAAGAAGTTAAACCAGAACCAGTAAAAGAAGCTGCTCCAGCTAAAAAAGATGAAAAGAAGGCTGAACCAGTAAAAGAAGCTGCTCCAGCTAAAAAAGAAGAAAAGAAAGCCGAGCCAGTCACAAAAGCTGCTCCTAAGAAGGAAGAAAAGAAAGTAGAACCAGCTAAAGAAGAAAAGAAAGCTGAGCCAGCTAAAAAGGCTGAACCAGCCAAAGAAGAAAAGAAAGCCGAGCCAGCTAAGAAAGCTGCTCCTGCTAAAAAGGCTGAGCCTGCTAAAGAAGAGAAAAAAGTTGCCCCTAAAAAAGAAGCTGCTCCAGTTACAAAAGAACCAGCTAACGTCGAAACTCCTAACGAAGAAGTTGAAGGAGATGAAGAAACAAAACAAAGAGCAAAAGTTTATCACGTTTCTCGCCATGCCGCTTCTGGAAAATGGCAAGTTAAATTAGCCGGTGGTAAAGTTGCTATTAAGTTATTTGATACACAACTTGAAGCAATTAAATACGCTAAAGAGTTAGCGGCTAACCAAGAAGGTTCGATCCGCGTCCATTCCTTAAAAGGAAAAATGCGCAAAGCATAATTAAATTCATTTGGGCCGTAAGGCCCTTTCTTATGCACCCGTAGTTTAATGGTAGAACAATAGCTTCCCAAGCTGTTTGCACGAGTTCGATTCCCGCCGGGTGCTCCATAATCGTGTACATACTTTGATATAAAGTGAAATATGCGAAAACCGCAAAAAATGCTCAGATATGGGCGTTTTTTTCTTGTTTATTGATTGTCTTTTGTTTGATTTGGCTTATTATTATAGCTTATTTGATGAGATGATATTTACTTATCACACATGTGATTTACTTATCATAGATACAGTTATTTATGACACGAAAACTTTTTATTTTGTAATCTTTCTATTGCTCCGCTGAGTGGTAGATTGCAAGAACTTAGAAAACAGCTTCAATAAATGGCAGCTGTGAAAAGTGTAGTGGAATAGATAAAGAAGTTCATCTCGTTATTGAACCAACAAATGGAAATATAAACAACCAAAAATCACTCTTTGAAAAGCAACATGACTCCCCTTTTGTAAAGACCACCATAATACTCATCACCAATGCTTTAAAAAAAGAGTTTCGATTTCGATGGAAACATGATACCTGTCAGTTATAATAAAATAAAGTGAGGCGTTAAATATGGCTGAATTAAAGTGTCCTAGATGTGGGAAAGTTTTAACAGAAACAGAAAAAGAAACAAAGATTTGCCAAGAATGTGGTTGTTTGTTTGGAATCATTGATCCCGAGAAAGGAAAGACCAAAGCTTATAGCAGCATCATCAAAGATTCAAGAAAGATGAACTATAAGTTCTGGATTAAATTCTTTATCTTCTTCCTTATTCTCTGGGCTATCTTTACAGTCTACGGAATTGTTCAAGGATTTGTTTCGGCTCCGGACCCATGGAAATGGATTATTCTTGTAATTGCTGTAGCGGTTTACGCCATTGTATTTATGCTCATTCAATTTCAAATCAATCTCATCAGAGATGTTTATGTCCTTAAGACAAAAATTGAAGAATTAGAAAAATATAAAAAACCAGAATAGATGTTTAATTTTCGACGGTTAACGCTTAATTAGAAAAAGGCAAAATATTTTTTAATTAGAATTAACTACTGTTATAAATTTTTAACTGCATACTTTTTTCGAAAAATATGCAATTAAAATTGACTCAATTTTTATACTATATTAAAATATAGACATGAAATTTATTAATTTAAAGGAACAGATTTTAAAGCTAAATGACCCTTTTATTATTTCTATGCTTCAAGCTGTTGAAGTAAATAGGGGTAAAACATTTAATTTGCCAAAAAAGATAAAGCTCAATCGACTTCATGATTTAAATAAAAGAAGAAGTGTCACCTCAAGCAACGAAATTGAAGGAATTAAAATTGATAAAAGACGTGAAGAAGATATTCTTTTAAAGCATATGAGTCCAGAAACAAAGGAAGAATATTTATTGTTTGGCTATAATAAGGCTTTGGAAAATATTTTTGAAGTATATAGATATCAATCGTTATCAGAGTCTTTTATAAAAGACCTGCATTATTTTCTTTACGAATCTTTAACACCTGAATTTGGTGGCAAATATAAAACTGAACAAAATTATATTCGCGAATTTGACAAGAACGGAAATTTATTAAGAACCGTGTTTATTCCTTCCAAACCACAAGATGTTGATAATTTAATTGGCAATTTGGTGTATCAATTTAATGAATGCGTAAAAGATGTTGAATGCAATATAATTATCGCTATTTTTGTATTTATCCTCGACTTTTTATGCATTCATCCATTTTATGATGGCAATGGAAGAGTGTCGCGTCTTTTAACAACATTTTTGCTCCTAAAATATGGATATGACTTGGATCGATATTATTCATTTTCATACGTTATATTAAATAATGTTGATAAGTACTACGAATCTTTAGAAAAGTCTTCAATTGGATGGCACGATAATAATAACGACTGCGGCTTTTTTGTTCATTTTATGCTTAATTGCTTAAAAGACGGTTATTCTAAATTAGGTTATATACTTCAGGTTAATTCAATCCCCGGAACTTCAGATGATAAAGTATTAAAAGTAATTAATGACTCAAAAACCCCAATAAGCAAGGCTGATATAGAAGAAGTCCTTATAAATTTGTCTAGAACAACTATTGAAAAATCTTTGGGCGAGTTAGTGAAAAAAGAACGAATTCAAATGATACAAAGTGGGAAATATGCTAAGTATTATAAAATTTAACTGCATACTTTTCCGAAAAAATATGCAATTAAATATCATTTGATCTTTTCAGTGAGCAACAATTTACTCATTTGACTTGTTCAACAAGCACAAAATTAAAATACGCGATAAACGGTTTATCAAAATATGCTGTTTATCATTTTTTTAATTGCTTTTGATATAACTTAGCACGGCTGAGATGGACTTTAATTATTTTTCAAACGATAAATAAAATTACACTGTCTAAAAATGCGTCCAGACGCAAAAATAGTTATTGGATGCTTCGATATTGTTTATAAAACATAACAATTATTTGAATAAACTAATTAATTTTAGTTTTAAGATGATTAAGAAACGATTCAAGAACAATCGCTATTGCCATAAATAAACTTGTAAATAACAGAATTAAAAAGTGTACTATAAACATTTATACAAAATTATGTCATAATTATGTTGAGGAATTATTTATGAAGATTTTACCGATTAAAGATTTAAGAAATACTAATGAGATATCAAAAACCGTCAAAGAAGAAAACGATCCCATCTTTATTACTAAAAATGGATATGCAGACATGGTGATAATGTCTCAAGATGTTTATGATAATATTGCTAAAAATAAGTGCGATAGTAAAACTATTTCAATCAAAAAAGACAATATTAAATATAAGCAATATAGTGGTTTTGGTTTTGTAAAAGTTGGATGTGCATCTTTTGATATTAAAGTTGCTGATGTAAACCATAACGTTAATCAAATTAAAAGCATTATCGATGAAGCAATTGAAAAAGAAGTCAAAGTATTAGTATTTCCTGAATTATCTCTTACCGGATATACATGCTCTGATTTGTTTTTTCAAAGAAGTATGCTGAATGATGTTTTATCATCATTAACAAACCTAAAGAATTATCTAAAAGATAAAGATATCCTAGTATCTGTTGGGGCTCCATTAGCTTTTAAAAACAAAATATATAACACAGCGATTATGCTCAACAAAGGTCATATTTTAGGTGTTGTTGCTAAAAAATTTCTTCCGAATTATAAAGAATTTTATGAAGCCAGACAATTTTCTAGTTGGGACATGGAAAATGATTATATTTCGCTTGGCGATGACAATGTTTTGATTGGCAATAAAATGATATTTTCATGTGTTGATTATAGCGACTTGAAAATTGGTGTTGAAATATGCGAAGACATGTGGGTCAGCAATAGTCCAAACATTGATTTATGCTTAAATGGCGCAACGTTGATGCTAAATTTATCAGCGTCAAATGAAATTGTTGGTAAAGAAGAATATCGCAAAAACTTAATCATGATGACATCTGCAAAAAATATTTGTGGTTATATTTATTGTTCAAGTGGCGATAGCGAATCTACAACTGATCTTGTTTATAGTGGTGCAAAATACATTTATGAAAATGGAACACTTCTTTCCTCATCAAAACTATTTGAAGATGGTTTAGTTGTTTCAGAAATAGATATCGATAAATTAACAAATGAAAGAAGAAAAACAACGACTTTTGATAATAGTGATGATAACTATGATATGATTCCGTTTTCACTTGATTTAAAGGAGCCAACATTAACTCGCCATATTAATAAAAATCCTTTTGTACTCGAAGATTTTAATAAAGGTCTTGAAAGATATCGACTTATCATTGAAATGCAAGCACGTGGACTTAAAAAAAGAATGGTAGCCACAAATACGAAAAAGCTTGTCGTCGGTTTAAGTGGTGGTCTTGATTCCACTTTAGCGCTTTTAGTGGCGTATCGCACATTCGAGATATTGCATTATGATTTTAAAGATTTATATGCAATAACTCTTCCATGTTTTGGAACGAGCAAAAGAACATATAATAACGCCTTATCGCTTAGCGATAAACTCGGTTTAACTTTTAAAGAAATCAATATTTGTGACACGGTTAAATCGCATTTTAAAGATATTGAGCATGATGAAAATATTCATAATGCTGCTTATGAAAATGCTCAAGCCCGAGAAAGAACACAAGTGTTACTAGATTACGCTAATGACATCAATGCTTTGATGGTTGGAACCGGTGATTTAAGTGAATTATGTTTAGGTTGGACAACTTATAATGGCGATCATATGTCAAGTTATGGCGTCAATGCTTCTATTCCTAAAACATTAGTGAAAGAATTAGTGAAATGTTTTGCTTTTGATCATCCAATTGTAAAAGATGTATTATTCGACATTATCGATACGCCTATTTCTCCAGAACTTCTTCCACCTGTCGATGGAGTTATCTCACAAAAAACCGAAGATAAGGTTGGGCCATATGAACTTCAAGATTTCTTCATTTATCACTTCTTGAGAAACAACTTTAGTGTTGAAAAAATCTTTTATCTTGCCACTATCGCATATAAAAATGTATATACAAAAAGCGATATTAAAAAGTGGTTACATTTATTCATATATCGTTTCTTTACTAATCAATTCAAAAGAAGTGTATTACCTGATGGCGTTAAAGTCGGTTCAGTTTCTATTTCTCCACGCGGAGATTTCCGTATGCCATCTGATAGTTCATATCAATCTTTTATCAAACGTGTTGATGATATTGTCATTGATGAATAGCTATTCTTATTTTTCCTTCAAGTTTTGTGTTGTATTTAAAAATATTTTAAAAATTTTATTTGACTCTCCAGTAAATGGAGATTTTAAACTGATATCGAAGGGAGAAAGTTATGCTCAAAATCGGTGAATTTTCATTGCTAGCAAAATTGACTATAAAAACTTTACGATATTATGATGAAATCGGATTGTTTAAGCCTTCTTTTATCGATGATAACAACTATCGATATTATGATGAAAAACAATTAAATGATATTTCGTTAATTGTAAGACTTAGAGAAAGCGGCTTTTCAATCAAAGATATTCACGCAATATTAAAAGGCAATGATATTGATCGAATCATCGAAAAACATATAGGCGAATTAAAAAATCAAAAACGATTATTGAATAACCAAATCCTTCAAACAAAATCGCTTAAAAATGAGCTTGGAGGAATTATGAAACAATTTGAAATCACAACGATTATTAGACCTTCTTTTATCGGCTATGAAAGGAAGGGGACAATAAAAGGCTTCTCAGATCTATTTGGATTTGTTCTTGAAAGTGGGGCAAAAGCAAAAAAGATTAACCCAACAATGGAATGTGGGAATTATTGCTATATTAATTATCTTGATAATGAATATAAGGATAAAGATATCAATATTGCTTATGTTGAAGAAACACTTTCAATGGGTAAAGAAAACGATGAGATAAAATTCAAACAATTTCCAGAAGAAAAATTATTGTCACTTAAATATGTTGGAGGCTATTCTCATCTTCGCGACGCTTATAAAGAGCTTCTAAAATATATCAAAGACAATAACATCACTACTAAATCTTCTTTTAGAGAAGTATATGTCGATGGCTGCTGGAACAAAGATAACGAAGATGAATATCTTACTCTTATTGAAGTTGTAATTGACTAATAATCTTGAAACGTTCGGTTTTAATGTTATCATTAAGGCATGAACGTTTTATTTTATTTAATTCCAAAAAAAGATGTATATTTCCTCGAATCTGACTGCACGATTCGTCAAGCACTAGAAAAGATGGAATATCATCATTATTCATCGATTCCTGTTTTAAACAAAAATGGTGAATACGTTTCTTCTTTAAGTGATGGTGATTTACTTTGGTATATTAAAAATCACGGATTATCATTAAAAGATGTTGAAGATCATCTCGTCAGTGAAATTCCTGTTCATCGTCATATGATGCCAATTAAAGTAGATGCGAACATTTTGGATCTCGCTGATTTAATTATTTCGCAAAACTATGTTCCGGTTATTGATGACCGCAATATATTTATTGGCATCGTCACTCGTAAAAGAGTAATTCAAGAACTCATAAAAAACGAAAAAAATGGCTAATATATTCAAAATAATTTATTGTCGTACATATCAAGCGATTATGTATGTCGCGATGCGCTTTTTACACATTCGCACTCCTAAATATTTTTGTGAAGAGAATTGTTTATCAAAAATTGATGTTATTTTAAGCGAGAATCATTATAAAAATCCACTCGTGGTAACAGACAATTCATTGTTCAAATTAGGATTAGTTAATCCACTTTTAAATATTTTAAAAGAGAAAAATATAAATCATGCATTATTTTATGATGTTGAACCAAATCCAAGCACCGATGTTGTTTTAAAAGGTCTTAAAATATATCAAGAAAATAATTGTGATTGCATCATCTCTTTTGGTGGTGGATCAAGCATGGACGCTGCTAAGATAATCTTAGCCAAATCAGTTTCAAAAAAAGCAATTTCGAAAATGAAAGGCAATTTAAAAATTCATAAAAAATTGCCGCTTCATATCGCTATTCCAACAACAGCAGGCACTGGTTCAGAAACAACTTTGGCAAGCGTGATATCAGACCATCAAAGCAAACAAAAATATCCAATAAATGACCCTTGTCTTGTTCCACATTTTGCTTTGCTAGATCCCAACAATTTGTTATCACTTCCTGGTTCAATTACATCCACAACAGGGATGGATGCTTTAACTCACGCGGTTGAAGCATATATTGGAAGAGCAAATACAAGATATACAAAAAAGAAATCTTTAGAAGCCATCAAATTAATATTTGAAAATCTTGAAAATTCATATGCTAATCCAAAGGATATTACTTATCGCAAGAATATGCTTTTAGCGTCTTTTTATGCCGGTGTTTCCTTTACTCGTGCCTATGTTGGCTATGTGCATAGTGTGGCCCATTCTCTTGGAGCATATTATAATGTCGCTCATGGTTTGGCTAACGCTATTATTTTGCCAATCGTATTAGAAAAATATGGCAAATCAATATACAAAAAGATTGGAAAAATTGTCGATTATTTATCACTTTGTGATAAGAAAGAAACAAATGAATATAAAACAAAATTATTCATCAGCAAAATAAAAGAAATGAATAATAACATGAATATCATTAATAATTTCAAAGACAAAATAATTTTAGATGATATTCCTGAATTAATTCAAAGAGCGAACAAAGAAGCAAATCCTTTATATCCAGTGCCTAAAATTTTTGATTATAAAGATTTTGAAGAAATCTATATTTCATTAAAGAAATAATTAATTTTTATGTAAAATATTATGCAGGAGGAAAAATGTATGCAAAAAGACGTAAAATTTAACGAAATCCCACTTCGTGTGCCTAATTTAAAAAGCATCGAAGGTAAGGTTAAAGCTCTCATTGCCGAACTTAAAGAAGCCAAAGATTATGCAAGCGGCATGAAAGTTATCAAAAAGATGAACAAATTATCTGATAAGATTCAAACTGAAAGCACAGTTATATCTATTAGATATTCATTAAACACAACTGACCCAAAAATTGCTAAAGCTCAAGATAAGATGGACAATATGATGCCGCTTCTCAGCGCTTTATTTAACGAATGGAATAAAGTGATAGTCAATGTTCCATTTAGAGCAGAAATCGAAAAGAAATGGGGCAAATATTATTTCCAAATGATTGAGAACTCTCTTAAAGCATTTGATGAAAAAATCATTCCAGAACTCATCGAAATCAATAAATTATCAAGTCAATATGACCGTGTTTTAGGTTCTGCTCGCATTGAATTTAGAGGAAATGTTTATAACCTTTCCCAAATGGGCAAATTCACAACTGATAAAGATCGTGAAACAAGAAGACTTGCCTCCATCGAGGTTGATAAATTCTTCCAAGCCCACGAACAAGAAATTGGCGATATTTATTCAAAACTTGTTTTGCTCCGTGACCAAGCTGCCAAAAAACTCGGTTATAGCGATTTTACAGAACTTGGCTATTTGAATTTAGGACGTGTTGACTACGATGATAAAAAAGTCGCTAATTATCGTGTTCAAATCGCTGAAGCAGTTGTTCCAGTTGCACAAAAATTATATAAGAAACAAGCAAAACGCATTGGTCTTTCATTTAACAAAATGAAACCATACGACTTCAATTTATCATTCTTAAGCGGTAATCCAACACCTATTGGTGATCCAACTTATTTGGTAGATCAAGCCACAAAAATGTATGATGATATGTCAAAAGAAAGCGGTGAATTCTTCCGCTTTATGAAAGTGCACAATCTTCTTGATTTAGTCGCTCGCGAAGGCAAAGCACCTGGTGGATATATGACATATCTCCCTGTTTATCATTATCCATTCATTTTTTCAAACTTTAATGGAACTCAAGGAGATGTTAATGTCTTAACTCACGAAGTTGGCCATGCTTTCCAAGGATATTTATCTGGTAAAATTCAACCACCTGAATATCGTATGCCAACTCTTGAATCATGTGAAATTCATTCAATGAGCATGGAGTTCTTTGCTTGGCCATATATGGATTTATTCTTTGGTAAAGATGCTGACAAATATCGTTATGCACATTTAAGTGACGCTATTGAATTCTTACCATATGGTATTTCTATCGATGAATTCCAACACTGGGTTTATAAACATCCAAATGCCACTCATGAAGAAAGATGTGCCATCTGGCTCGATATTCAATCTCGTTATGAACCACATAAAAAATATGATGATGACACACCTTGCTTTAAACATGGTGCTGCATGGATTAGACAATCTCACGTCTTTGGTTCTCCATTCTATTACATTGATTACACTCTTGCCCAAGTGTGTGCCTTCCAATTCCTCAATGAAATGAATAAGAACCAACCAAAAGCGTGGAAAAAATATGTCAAGCTTTGCAAATGCGGTGGTAAATACCCATTCGTCTCCCTTCTTGAACATAATCATTTAAGAAACCCATTCTTAGATGGCAATGTTAAAAAGAACATCAAACCACTTATTAAAATTCTTAATTCATTCGACGATTCAAAATTTTAAATGAATCGCTAAATATTAGGTTCCATTTATGGAACCTTTTATTTTTAACAATTTCTTTTTCTCTTTTATGTAATAAAAATGCTAAAATTATAGTGTATTTCTTATAAACAGAATTACTGAAAGGATTTTTTAAATGGAAGATTACCGTACAAAATGCATTGAACTCCTCGAATCTCGTGGCGTCACAATTGACGACATTGCTGAATGCGCTCGTTTTTTGCAAGCCGATTATCATGTTGATTTAAAGAAAGAAGAATTACTTGAATCTGTAATGTCTGTTCTTTCAAAAAGAGAAGTTCAACACGCAATTATGACTGCCATTGAACTCGATGTTTTAGCAGAAAAGAAACTCATGGAAAATAAAGATCTTCAAAATATCTTAACTCGTGATGAAGGACTTTATGGTGTTGATGAAGTTTTAGCTTATGGCATCTGTAACTTATATGGTTCAATTGCTTTAACAAATTTCGGTTTTATTGATAAGAAAAAATATGGCATTATTGCCAAACTTAACGAAGGTGGCAAAAACACTGGAGTAGTCAATACCTTCATTGATGACATCGTCGGTGCAATTGCTGCTTCTGCTGCATCAAGATTTGCCCACCGCTGGACAAGATAGTTTTATAGGTTAAAGACATGTATAATCCACATACTAACCGTTTTGATTTTAGCAACGCCCTTCTTTGGGTTGATTTTGTCGTTGCTTTACTTGTTTTAGTGGGTTTTGGGGTACTTGTTGTCTTTCTTTTCAAAAGAAAAATAACATATATTATTTATAGCGTTAATGCGTTTGTGACATTAGTTGCGTGGTTTTTTGGATTAAAATTAATCATGTATTTATCGCTTGTTATGTTAAGCGTTGCTCTTGTTACTTTCTTTTCTGTTAATGTTGCATCAATTCGCCCATACATATCTGATTCTCTTGCTGGAAAAAATATTTCTTTCCGTAAAAATAGCGAAAAAATATTTGATCGTCACGCCTTATATTTAAAAATTGAAAGTGCAGTTATTGCTCTTTCAAAATCAAGAACTGGTGCGATTATAACATTTGAAAGAAATGTTGAATTATCAGATTTTGTCAAATCTGGAACAATTTTAAATTCACCTGTCACCCCTGAATTATTGTTGACAATCTTTTATCCGGGAACAAGACTTCATGATGGCGCAGTTGTTATTAAACGCGACTTTATTTTAGCCGCGAGTGTTTATTACACTCCAACAACAAAACCTCTCACTGGTAAATACGGTTCTCGCCACCGCGCGGCGATTGGTATTTCTGAAATCACCGATTCAGTCACTGTTGTGGTAAGTGAAGAAACAGGCCGCATCTCTTTAGCGGTTGCTGGTGAACTTATTCCTGTTAACAACGAAACATTCTTAAGAACATTTGAAGAATACATGTTCGAAGAAGATAATAAAGCAAAGAAAGAAAACTAATTATGGGCAAATATTTTGGTACCGATGGTTTTCGCGGTATTGCTAATAAAAATGTATCAGCTTTTAAAGCATATTTAATTGGCCGATATTTAGGTGGTTATCGCAAAGAAAGATTAAAAATCTTAATCGCTCGCGATACCCGTCTTTCTGGTGAAATGTTAGCAGAAGCTCTTTCATCAGGAATTGTTTCAAGTGGTAGTGATGTTGTTAATCTTGGTGTTTCGACAACTCCATCTGTGTCATATCTTGTTAGCCAAAATAATTTTGATTTTGGAGTGATGATATCTGCTTCTCATAATCCTTTTTATGATAATGGCATAAAAATATTTAATAATCTCGGCGAAAAAATAAATGAAGAACTTGAATTAAAAATTGAACAATATATAGATTTTGGAAATGATGATTTGCCTCTTCCTATTAATGATGCGATTGGACGTTATCTTTCAAAAGATAATTATCTTGATCAATATATCAATTTCCTCGTAAGCAAAGCTTATCCTCAAATATCTTCGTTAAAAATATTGTGTGACTGTGCGAATGGATCTTCATCAGCAGTTATTGAACAATTGATAGGAAAACTTGGTCTTGACGCCACGATTATAAATAAAGAACCAAATGGTACGAATATTAATGACCAATGTGGTTCAACTCATATTAAAAACTTAAAAGAAAAAGTTTTAAGTGGCAATTACGATATCGCTTTTGCCTTTGATGGTGATGCCGATCGCTGCCTTGCTATGGATAAAGATGGCAATATTATCGATGGCGACGCAATTATGTTTTTAAACGCACTACATATGCGTAAAATCAAAAAACTAAGTCGCGACAGTGTCGTTATTACCGTCATGTCAAACATTGGTTTAAAGAAAGCTTTCGCCAATGAACATATCAATATTGTTTCCACTTCAGTTGGCGATAAATATGTTCAAGCTGAAATGAAAAAGAATAATTATTCATTAGGTGGCGAACAATCAGGCCATATCATCTTCTTAGATGATTTAAATACTGGTGATGGTTTATTGACAATGATTAAGATTCTCAACTGTATTGCCTATGAGAAAAAAGATGTCAGAGAATTATTAAAGTCGCTTACGATATATCCACAATTACTTAAAAATGTTGTGGTGCCAAATAAAGATGCAATTTTAAATCATGTTGGCTTTAATAATTGCATTAAAAAACTCGAAGAAGAACTAAATGATAATGGTCGTATTCTTGTTAGAGCAAGTGGTACTGAGCCACTAATTAGAGTGATGTGTGAAGCTTCTTCATTAGAAATTTGTCACAAAATATGTGATGAACTTGTTAATTATATAAACGATTTAATTTAATTTATGTGTGGAATTGTTGGATGTATTGGTCAAGTTAACACCAGAGAATTTCTCATTAACGGTTTATATTCATTAGAATATAGAGGTTATGATTCTGCCGGTGTATGTTTTCTTGATGAAAACAAAAATATCGACTTATATAAAGCGGTCGGAAAAGTTAATATTCTCGATCAAAAAACTCCAAAAGATATCATATCTTCTTTAGGTATTGGCCATACTCGTTGGGCGACTCATGGTTCGCCAAATCTTGATAACTCTCATCCTCATGTTTCAATGCATGGTGATTTTGTGATTGTTCATAATGGAGTTATTGAAAATTTCCGTTATTTACGAAATCGTTTAGCAGAAAATGGCTATACATTTAAAAGCGATACCGATACAGAAGTTATTGCTAATCTCATTGAATTTAATTTCAAAAGAAATCGTTTTGTGCTCGATGCCATTAAAAACGCTATCGATGT
>JALFFX010000015.1 GCA_022777645.1 Erysipelotrichaceae bacterium | reverse complement strand
ATTATGAAGAAGCGTTTTAGCAACATTAAGATTGTCTTCATCAAGAAGAGCAAACAAATCATCAAAGATGATAAATGTTTTTTCATTTTGGAAAATATTATCGACTAATGATAATCGAAGCAAAAGGCCAATAAGTGTTTTTTCTCCATCGCTAAGTTGATCAAGTGATAAATTTGCTCCATTGCGATTTAAACTAATTTCAAATGTTTCAGTGAGTTTAACTTCATCACCGTTAACACGTTTAAGCAAATTATTGTAAGGAGTAAATCTTTCAACGATTGGTTTAACAATATCATCCGCCACTTTTTGTTTAGCAGCATTTAAAAGTTCAATTGTTTTAACAATGATTTCTTTTTGATGCTTTTTATCGTTATATTCTTTTAAAAGATTCTCTTTTTCTTCAAGTAAATTATCAAGCATTGCACCTTCGGTTTGGATCGATGATATTTGTTTGATATTTTCTTCAATTTTAGAATTGATATCTTTTAAATCGGCTTTGATTTCATCTTCATTAAGCATCGAATAATTAAAGAAATCTATATCAGTAGATGGATCTACATATTTATATTGTTCTAAACGTTTGTCTCTCACCGCGATATCTTTTTTGATTTGTTCATATTTTTGAGCGTCTCTTCTTGTCAAATCATAATATGCTGATAATGCTTCATCATCACAATCTTTTAATTTATTGATTTGTAATAAAATATCTTTCTCTTCTTTGATTTTGTTTTTCAAGATTAAAGCGTTATCTAAATATTGTTGATAATTCTTTTTCAAAGAGAGATATTGATTTAATTCCGATTTTAAAACTTCAATATCTTGATGATAATTATTGCCACTTATGTTAAAAGAAACAAAGAATTTATTTAGTTTATTTTCGTTTTCTTGGGCAGCAAGACACAAAGTGTTAATCTCTTTTTCAAGCTCAGCTTTTTTAGCTAAATATTCATCAAGAGCTTTGACGTTAATTTTAAAGTCATTATATGAATATTCAACTTCTTGCTCATAACCAAAATAGGCTAATAAATTGATTAATTTATGATTGATTAGAGCTAATTCACCATCGACATTTTTCAAATCTTTATCAACTGGTTTAAAGAAGATAAGAATAAGGGAAACAGCAAAGAAAAATGCTGATAAACTGCCAACAATATAATTAATTGGAGCAGGAATAACAATAAATGAAATAATCGATGTGATTAAAAAGATAATAGACAAAGCAATACCTGCAATATTTAATTTTGAAATATTGTGGGAAGAAACGCTTTTGATTTCTTTTTTATCTTTTAATGATTGATATTGCTTATATAATTCATCAAGTTGAATTTCTTTTTCTTTGGCTTTAAATTCGAGGAAGCGATTTATTTTTGGATTGTTGTTAATTTTTTCTAAATCTATTTTTGTGCTTTCAATTTTTGCTTTATTTTTATCATAATCAGAAATCAATGATGCAGTATTTTCAAGTTCTTCTTCACTAGGTGTCTTTTTAGCGAATTTCAATTCATATTTTTCTAACAATTCTTTTTGAGAATATGGAACTTCTAATTGCTTAACATTAAACACATAATCTTTTAGATTTTTTTCATATTGTCTAAATTGTTCATCATTTGGAAAATAATTATTGTTTTTTTCTAAAAGTTCTTTCGCTTCTTTTTCAAGTTCCTCTTTTTCTTTTTTGGCGTTTAAATAAGAGGCATTATTTGCTTCACGAATTTTATATTGATCATATTCTTTTTTTCTTTTTTCAATTTCTTCTCTTTTCGCTTTGAATTGTTTGTCTTTTTCAATATAAATAGAAAGCGTTTTTAAAATAGCTTCCTTTTGATTGATTTGAAATTCTTTTTCTTTGATTTGACTGTTGAGTGATTTTAAATATGTATCAGTTATAGATTTTTTTAATTTTTCAACATTGTCCACGGTTTGACTAATATTGACATCATCGACTTGTAATACTTTGCCATTTAAATAATCTTGAACGTCATCAGAAGAGACCATCTCGTGAATATCATTTAAATCAATTGAGATAATTTTTTCATAGGCATTTTTGTTGATGATGATTTTTTTTAAAACTTCTTCATAATTAATTTCTTTATCATCACTTGTGCATTCTAAAACGTCTTTTGAAACTGATTTTTTGTCAAAAGTGCGGCGAATATGATAAATTTTGTTATCGATTTCAATGTCAAGAGTCCCACCAAAAGCAGAAGCAAATTTTGGGAAATATAATTTGCGGTCATCAATTTTTTTGTTGCTTTTATCAAGGCCAAAAAGCATCGATTTAATAAAACAGATAATCGTGGTTTTACCTTCACCATTATTTAAAAAATATGAATTAAGTTCATCGTTAAAATTAAGCGAATAATTCACAAGAGCGCCAAAGCCATCGATGTGAAGAGATTTAATTTTCATTAATGTAGTTCTCCTTTCATCGCTTTTAAGCCTAGTGATATTATTTCGTTTTTAGTTTCTTCGTCTAAATCAGTTTCGCTAACTTTATCCATGAATATTTTTCTAAAAGAATATACATTATCATTTTCGTTAATAATAGTTTTGTATTTTACGCGGTCTTTAATAACAAATTCTTCGAATTTATTTTCAAAATGAAGTTTTAATAAATCAATATCAATAATAAGATTAGGATCGATGATGCCCACAAGATTGACATGAACAAAGCTATCATTTGGATAAATATCTGTTTTGCTTTCAATATATTTTTCTATTTCATTTGTTGTTGATGCATCAGAAATATCGACATCGACATTATGGAATTTATTTTCACCCCATTTAATGAATTGAGATGTTATTTTTTTATCATCAATATCAAGAAGA
>JALFFX010000044.1 GCA_022777645.1 Erysipelotrichaceae bacterium | reverse complement strand
TATTTCAGAATATGGATATATGACAAAAGAGATATATGGCGAATATATCTTTCGACCATTAACCAATCTTTTAATAAGCGAGATATCTTTCACAAGAGTCATTAATTCTTCTTGTAATTGTGATAATGAATCAAAACATGGGACATATAAATACAAACCTGTTCTATCATTTTTAATGGCGATAAGCATATTTTCATAACCTAAACGCCTGATGATGTATTTTTCAATGTTTGCAATTTCTGCTTCAACTAATTTTTCATCTTCAAGTTCATAATTTATTTCAATTAAAGCGTTTTTAAAACATTCATTTACCAAAATAATCTTTTCAATATTGTTTAAAAGTTCATCTTCGCTTATGAATCGCTTTTGTTCATCAAGAAACGTGAGATTCAAAGACGAATATCCGCTTTTCTTATTGATCAATGATACTCCATTATAATTTTTGCTAATCGATTTAAATACCTTATTTATTTCGTTAAATTCGACAACATCTTTGTTATTAATATAATTAAGATCATTTCCAAATTTGGCAAATTTTGTAAGATTATCCAATATAACTTTATAAGCATCGTCATAACAAACTTTATAAAGGGAAATTGAATTGACAATAATAAACGTTAATAAAATGAATATCAACGCAAACAAAACGAGATAGAAAACAATAAGTGCAATCTTGTTGCTCACTAAATATGAAGCAGCAACACAAAAGATAGCAGAGACAATTAAAGCAAGGAAAAGAAATGAAAGAATAATAATTTTTTCTTTAATAAATGATTTGATGGAAACAAGATTATTTTTTTTCATTGATATCACCTACATTCTTTTCACATCAGTCCTAGAAATTTCGGCAATAAAATAGATTATTGCCTTTCCTAAGGACGTATATTTATCCAATACGCTTAAATAATTATCAAGTGATGTATATTCACCAACACGAGCTTCAATAACTTTAATCGAAATACAAGGAATATCTAAAAGATATGAAGAAAGTGCTAATCCTGCATATTCGCCATCTAAAACAATATTATTTGTAAGGGAGGAAAGATATGAATCATCTTCAAGATTTTTGATATCTTCTTTATTTTGTCTAAAGAAAGAAGAAGACAATATTAAACCTTTATCGTAATGCCCATCAAAGACAACATCTAAACTTTTAGAAGCAGTATTAATCATTTCAAAACTTGAACTAAAAAGTCGTGGGAATGATGGAATTTGTCCTAACAAAACATTGTTATCGCGACTGATTTGATCAACATCTAAAAACATCGTTTGCTCGCTTATCAAAACATCGCCAATATTTAGTGTGCCTTTTACAAGTGAGGCACGACCGACATTAATAACCGATGAAATGACGTATTTGTTTGCTAAATGCATCAATATTGTTGATGAGACAAACGAGGTATAAACATCCTGAATAACACCAACTTCAGTTGAACCAATTGAGCCGATAAGGATGTGATAACGTCCTAAAAAAGATTCTTCATGAGCGTCCTTCAGACTAGATTCAAAAAACAAAACATCATCATGATTTGAACCGACAACTAAAATCATCTGTTATCACCTCTTTTTTCAAATTTATTTTCTTTTAAGAATGCTTGGTAATCATTAAAGGAAAGTGGTTCGCTATAGAAATAACCTTGAATGGCGTCACAACCAAGTTTTTCTAATTCATTTACATCTTCAAGTGAATCTGCACCTTCTGCAATGACTCTCATTTTGCTAACCTTGCATAAGGAAATAAGCATCTTAACGACTTCCTTAACTTTTTTATCGTTGATGCTATCAACATATTTTTTATCAATCTTAACCGTATCGATAGGTAAATTGATAAGATTCATAATATTTGAATAACCACTGCCAAAATCATCCATGGAAACACTAAAACCATAATCGCGGAGATTTTTCAAAATGGCATTGCTTCTAATCGTGTTAGCCTGAGTTGTTGTTTCAGTAATTTCAATTTCAAGCAAATCTGGACGAATTGCATATTCTTCAACAATATTTTTTAATTCGCGAATGAAAATAGGTGAATAAAATTCATATAATGAAAAATTGATAGAAACCGGGATAAGTCTTTCCCCGTTTCTTTTCATAAACGATAAGTCTTGAACAACTCTTTTAAAAACATATAAATCAAGTTCATGGATAAGACCAAGATTTTCCATATCTTTAATAAATTTAACAGGTGAAAGCATGCCAAATTTTGGACTATCCCATCTCACCAATGCTTCCGCTCCAATAAACATTTTCTTTTTAAGATTGTATTTTGGTTGGTAATAGATGACGAATTCTTTATTATCTAAGGCATTTTTAAGTTCATCGTATTTATCAAGTATTTGCTTAAATTCTTGTGAAAAGAAGGTGATTTCTTCGAAATATCTTTCGCCATGATCACGCGCAATTAAAGCATTATCCATGCTTTCAACAAGCGAGGCAGTGTTATCTTTTGCAACACCAAAATGTGGTTCTGCTAATGTTTTGATTTGGCTTTCTTTAATCAAATCATAAACTGATTTATATATTGTATTGATTAAATCGTAGACTTTTTCCTTATTGAGGAAAGAATAAATATAGAAATAATTTCGATAAAAACAATACGCAATTTTGTTTTTAGCGAAGTCATTTTTACATAGAGATTTATCAATATAAATCGATACGACTTGACGCAATTTTTTATTGTCAGGATTATCTAAAGATGATTGTTTATCTGGGAACAATGAAAAACAAATAACGTAACCGCTGCTTTTGTTTTTCTTTTTTAATTCACTGACCTTTTCATAAAATAAATCACGATCATAAAAATAAGAATCTAAATCAAAATAGTATTTATTTTCATCGCGGAGATGCGACAATTTTCTTTGACGATTGATAAATGAGGCAATGCTAAAAGATAAAAAGACACCTAAAAAGACAATAACAATAATTGATAAAACATAACCAAAACAATCAGAAATAATATCCAATGCACAGCAAATAATGCTAGTTGCTAAAGCGAGGATAAATAATATCGCTGAAACAATCACCATTATCTTTCTTTTAAAATTTAGTTTTGTTTTATTTTCCATCTTTTTTTGCCTTCATCATTTCTTCTAACATTTCTTTTTTAAGTCTTTCTTTATCTTTTTCGCTGAGTTCGCTTAATACATTATTTGATGGAGCTTTCTCTTCGTTATCATCAAGCGCTTTTGCTAAATCCACAATAGTGGAAATAATAATATATAAAGCAGGAACAAGGATTAATAAGATGAGTGTCCAAACACTACTAAAGACTTTTTGGGTAAATGTTAAAAACCCACTTTTACCGGTGACAAGTCCTATAAAATCTTCTTCACTGGTAATTTGAATATTGCCAGTCAAATCAATAATCGTGCCACCAGGTCCTTGATTTGATTTGGTATTAATGCCATGAGTCACAAATGCATAATGATTATCAGGTTCATACCATTCATTAGTAGAATAAGTTTTGCCATCGATAGTCTTACTATAATAGCCTTGATTTTGTGATGTATCTTCAAAATACATAACATCGATAATGCGGTGAGTCATCATCGCAATATATGGATTTGATGGAGTGCCGATATTGTAATAAAAGGAAATATCAACCGTCTCGCCACGATCAAATCTTTCTTTTACTTCACTTGGATCAACGCTTTTGACGACTAATACATCATCAACCATGTAGTCATCTTCCATTGAATCGGTTAAGACAACTGGGTAAGAAGATCCAAAAATCGCATTATTTCCACTGACTTTTTGATATATCTTGACCCCGCTTACAAGCACTAATAAGGCAATGAAAAAGCCGGTAATTGACCATTCAATTATTTTGCGTTTCTTTGACTTTTTCTTATTTTCCATCACTATTTACGTTTACTTCTAAACGTTCCTATTGGGTCATATATTTCTTTTTTCTTTTCTGGTTTTGGTTCAGGTTTTTTTGTTTTCTTTTTAGATGCTTTTTCTGTAGCAACAGGTGCTGCTTCTTTTTCTTCAAGACTCTTTTCTTCGACGACATCTAAAACAGGTTCAACTATTTTTTCTTCAACAGCTGGAACTTCTTCGATTGGAGTTAAAACTTTTTCTTCGACAACTGGTTTAACATCTTCAATAACTGGGGTTTCTTCAACCGGCGTTAATACTTGTTGTTCGATAACAGGTTTTTCTTCTTGAACTGGAGAAGATATTTCTTCTTTTGGTTGGTCGACTACTTTTTCTTCTTTGACGCGAGGTTTTGTATTTGTTTCTTTTTTAACACGTGGTTTTCTTTCTTTTTTAGGTTTTTCTTCCACTTTGTTTTCTTTAACTTCTTCTATTTTCTTTTCTAAAATAGGAGCTGGTTTAATTTTCTCTTCCTCAACCTTTTTGTCTTGCTTTTTCGCAACTGTTTTACCTTTTGCAGCTTTAACGATCTTTTTACGAGCATCTTCAACTTTTTTGATTGCTTCTTCTCGTATTTCTTTTTCCGCTAATTGGTCGACATATTTATCGCGTTCAATTTCTCTTAATGCCGCTTTTTCTTCAAGCTTGTTATATCGTTCAAGTTCAGCTTCTTTTCGTTTCTTTAAAGCGTCGATTTGTTTTTGTTTTTCTTTGCGGTATTTGTTTAAAACATATTTTTCTTCTTCATAAATACCAACTGGTTTACTAGGATGAGTAGGTATATCAAAAACTTGATTTTCATAAGATAGATATTTATCATCCACTCTGATGTATTCAATTGGTCCATCATAATATGCTGGTTTATAAATAAGATCATCATATGTATTTAAAATCTTTGGTTTATAAACCTTTTGTTTTTTGATTGGTTTATCAACATCTTTTCCTTTTAGTAAAGCAAAAGATGCAACATTATGACGATTGATAACATCAATTTCTTTTTGCGTTAATTCTTGATAATTTTCTTCGACTTTAACTTCGATGCTTGATTCGCGATATCTTTCAATAAATAACCATAATAAATAACATTTATGATATAAAGGGTTTTTACGAATGATATTAGTTTGTAGAATTGGATTTCTCACATCTTTTTCATGGCGAAGAATTTCCATAAATTGACTATGCATATAGAATTTAAGATATTTACGGATATCTTCAATTTGATGGATGAAACCTTTCATCTTTTCGCTAGCAACTTGCTCTGATGGACGAGAATATTTGACTTTCGTTTCAATGTCGATAACTTGATCATCAATTTCCGTATGGTTTTTAACATATAAAAGCGATACGTCTTTCATCGTTGCAGAAGTCATAATAAATTCATAACGCTTTTCAACGAAAACAAGGAGGTGACGTAATAATGTGGCAATGAATTTGTTTTCATATGTCGCATAAAAGTCATCATTATAAATATTTAATAATTTTGATGGAGTAACATTACCATTTTCATCAACGGTTTTGATGTATTGTGTATGGCTTGATAAATGTTGAACAGTTTCAATACCAATCTTTTTAACTTTTTCAACTTGAACAACTTCCGCTAACGTTTGAATCGTTTTCTTAGGATTGCCAATAATTTCTCCTAATGTCGGAATGCAATCTTCAATACGCTTAATCCAACTCATATCCATTGAGGAAGATTCAAAGCGATTGAGTTTTAAATATGCATTATGACCATTAGAAAAATTATTGAGCAAATCTTTGCTGGCCTTGCTTAAAAACAAAGCGTGGCTTTTTTGTTCATAAGCTTTATAAAGTTTTTGGTTAGTAGATAATTTTTTAGCCATAATATTAGCTCATCTTGAGCATGTTTTCGATGAATTTTCTCGCCATTGGGAAAGTGTTTGCTCCAAATAATTTATCAAGCATGGCGTTAAGTTCTTTAAGTTCGTTCTTTAAGAAAGCGATGTTTAATGATTCAAATTTCTTCAAAATCTTATTGGTGAAGATAAAGTCAATACCATCGAGTTCTGTACCACCACAGGCGACATAGCAAGGAACGAATTTTTTGAGTTGTTTTAAAATACGGTTACCAAAGGCAAGACGGAATTTCTTAATGACAAAGTCATCGAGTTGCGCAAATTTTTCAAGAGTTTTTGGATCAACTGGATATTTTTTATCAGCTTCATCATAAAGTCTTTGCATTTGAGTATAAGGAATGAGCATAGGTGCTTGATATGGGGCATCGAAGGCAATACCTTTGTTATCAAAGAATAAACAAATAGCACGGTCATAAACCTTATCGGAAATTGTAAATGTTGAGTCATCGTTGTTGGCGGTGCCAAAGAAGATAACATTTTGAGGGATTTTTAATTTTCCGTTTTTGAATAATTTCGGGTCATTCGCATCATGAGAACCAATCATTTCAATATTCCATTCATTTGGATTAGGCATTTCAAGAATGGATAAGAATTCGGCAAAGTAATATTCAACACGGGCAAGGTTCATTTCATCGAGAACAATGATATTTAAGTCTTTGCGATACGATACTGTGTATAAAGCACGTAAAAATTCGCTTTCATTAAATTTCTTTGTAAATTCGTTGTAATAACCTAAAAGTTCACTGCGATCTTTCCAGTTAGGTTGAACTGAACAAATTTCCGCATCATGAGCAAAGAATTTTCCCAAGGCATACGGCATAGATGTTTTACCAGTACCAGAAATACCTTCAAGGATAACAAGCTTACTTGCTCCAATACCTGCGAATAATTGTCGAATCGTATTGATCGTATAATAAAGCCCTAATTGAGACGCCGCGAAATTACGGAAGTTTTCACATAATTGTTTAAGGGTTAAACCTTCAACTTCTGGAATATCCGTATTTTTGTTTTGATATTCGTGGTCGACATGGCTGAGTTTTGGGAAGCGGGAAGCAATTTCTTCCATGGTTTCTTCTGCTTCAGAGTCTTCTTCGCCCTCTTTTCCTTCACCTTCAGGTTTTTTCATACCTTTAATGCCAAGAGCCTTGACTTTAAGATCAAGAATTCTATCTCTTTCTTGCATGATTTGATAAAGCTCATAATTAAGTCTTTCAACTTGCCTTTTGAGTTCATCTTTATCGAGTTCACCTTTGACGAAGCGAACATATTTACGAATTAAAATAAATAATCCAAATCCAATAGCCCCGATAACTGCTAACAAAAGAAGTGCAAAGACGACAAACATAATCCAGCCACCAACTCCAAAATCAGGAGAATAGGCGCTGAAATAATCGCCATAACGAGCGAAATTGTCAGGGAGTTTTGAATATTTGAATGCAACCCAGTCAGAAAACCATGTTCCAATGTCGATAAAGACTTGGACAATCATTTTCCCAAGGTATGAAAAATACGCCGACATATTTTTGCCTCCGAAATTATTTTTGATCCACAAGTTTGAATGCTAAATCCATTGCAAAATGTGAATACATATTTAAGTTGGTATTGTCCTTATCCCATCCCTCGAGATATAAAGACAACACAATGCGCTTTGGAACATAAGAAGATAAATTGATTTTTATTGCTTCTGCATCTTTAAGCGCGATAGATTGTTCTTTTTGAACAACTAAGCCATTTTCCATCGAAGAAGGTAAATCGATATGGGATATACCTTCTTTCGTGTTGGCTACAAAACAAGAAGTTTTATCGACTTCTTTAGTTTCTTCCATCCCATAAAAAAGTGAAGTATCACTAATATTTTTAATTTCTCCAAACAACGCTTCTCGACTGGCATAATAATCATAAAATCCATCCAAATCGTTATCCAATATTCCACCCAAATAAGTAACGTTTTCTTTGTATGGATCAATTATGTAATATTGATAATCAAGATTATCATTATCACCTTCATCACCAAGCACTAATAAGGATAAACGAAGCGATTTAACAACATCGTTGAGATTTTTTAATATCTCATCATGGCTAAGATGCGGATATTTTCTTGCCAATTTTGTCGCTAATTGTTCATTTTCTTTGTTGAGCGCTAAAAAGGTTGTTTTCTGAGTATCGATGGTTGCAATCCCATCGCTTGTGCATCTTAGATATATAAGCTTTGACATATATCCGCTTGAAGCATCATCATAATCACTAGCAAGAACATAGTCTTGTTTTTCAAGATATGATTGGGAAAATCCTTTTTTAAATGTTGGGTTTTCTTGTTTTGCATCAATCCATGATGATGAAAACATGCTGCTAACAGGTATAAATTTATCGACAACAGGAAGGTCGTGATTATCAAGCCGATCCTTGTAATCAATATTATCTACGGATACCTCGAGTTCTTTATTGGAAAATTTAATGTTAAAATTGCTGACTTGCAAATGGCTTGAACCTGTATACCATGCGATGGTAGATAAAGTTGAAGTAGCCGCGACAAGTCCGACTAAAACGGAAAGAAAAGCAATATTTTTAGCCTTTTTCATTTTAGACATTAACTCCAAATTCTAAATCAAGTGCAAACATAGAACCTTTTTCTTCATCGATAACGCTTAAATCCCATCCTTCAACAAAGATGGTTATATCAACATATGCATAATTTTGTGTTAGTGAATTTGTTTTGGTGATGGCTTGACTGCGTCTTTTGAATTTAGTAATTCCTTCAAATTGAGCTACTTTGCTCAAGGAATTTGACTCATCAAGCGGATATACTCCTAAAGCATGATTTGCTAAAAAAGTAGTCCTCTCGTTTTCGTTTACATTTTCACTTCCACCACTAGGAGAATCTTCGTATTGAAGGTGTTCAAATTCTCCATAAGCAACTTCATATTGTTTTCCTGTTTCATCAGTATAATGGTCATAATAACCATCACCATCTAAATCAAGATTACCTCCCACATTTATTTCTCCATCATTTTCAACTGCTGGACAAATAAGATGATCTTCATCACTTGTGGTATATATCCTAACGGCTTTATCAATATTTGTCTCACTTCTTAAATCAGCTCGCGAAAGATAAATATCAATATCTGGAATAGCTACCAAATCGATATCATCGATATATCTAAACACAAGGGAAAGAGAAAGATAAGTATTTTTTAAGGCTTTATTTTCATCTTGCTTTTGATTGTGCTTAGGAGCTTGATATAAGGAAAATTCATCACCACTTGCATATGAGCCACTTGTCACTGGAACAAGACTATTGGTGGCATAGCCATTTTTGGCTAATACATAATTGATTGTTGCTGCATCTGCGTCACCATCAACCCAATAGATATCTTTGTTATCAACAGTTTCTTTTTCCAAACCATAATCTAAATAATCATCGAGACTTGCTTCGCTTAAAAAACCTAATTGGAGTGTTCCTGAACCGATACTCACTCCATGATAATAGGCATATGCACGTGTCGCGTACGTAAACCAAGCAAAAGTCCCACAGGTACTAGCTGTGAGAGACATCGATAAAATGATAGATGAAAGGATAATAAAACTACTCTTCTTGAGCTTCGGTAGTTGTCTCATCCGTTTGGTTAGACTCATGTGCGCTTATGTTGACTCCTAATGCCAAACTACTACCTATTGGAGCTTCTTTGCCTTCGCTATCAGGATCATTGCCTTCTAGCCAAAAGAGGAATGTATATCGTATTTTTTCATTAGGCGCGAGCGCGCTTACCTCAGAAGTTAAAATAACTTTGTTTGATTCAAACATTTCGGCGAAATCACTATCGCTTGTTGTGATATGACTTGGACTTTTAACATATGTTCCGCTTTCAGCATCATATGTTGATGTTGCCTTCGCATATGTTTTATATTCGTGTTTTGACAAATCTTTGTTTTCGTAAAAGCGGACACGCAAAATATCAGCAAGATCAAAATCTCTTACATTCCTATTTGGATAAGAAATATCTAAGCTGAGTTTATAATCTGCTACTGCTGAACCAGTATTACATACATAAAAAGTATATTTATAATACAAAGTTGAATTGCGATCAGGAGTTAGAAGAGTTGTGGATAGTTCACTATCGATTTCTTCTGTATCTGAAATATGTTCAAGTGCTCTGCCATCATATTCTGTATATCCTGGAGTATCTTTAGCCAATAAAAAGCTTGCTTTTGGTGCTTCTTCTTCGCTTGATTCTGCTAGTGCAAGACTAGCGCCAGAATTATTCAATAATATTGTTAAAGGAGCCGCTCTTTGGCCAAGCAAGGCAACAGCACCTAAAACAACGAGGCAGGCAGTAGAAACTAACGCAACAATAGCAACTATTTTACGCGCTTTGCGTTTGCGAATTATGTTTAAATCTACCATGAAAAAATATTACCAATATAAGTAGTTTAGATTATTATTGTCCCAATGGGTTAAACAAAAGCCAGTTGCCTATCATCCACTCAACTGGGAGATGAAAACCCTAGGCAACTGGCTATCTTAATCAACGAGACGATTTAAGACCCTTTAGTTTTGCGTCACTACATCGCTATAGTTTTGCTTTTTACTGATTTAAATATACCACGATGCTTTTATCGTGTAAAGAAATACAATTTGAAAGCAT
>JALFFX010000053.1 GCA_022777645.1 Erysipelotrichaceae bacterium | reverse complement strand
TTTTCCAACACCACCTTTACCGCTTATAATCGCGTAAATCTTTTTAATATTTGATAAAGGATGGGGAGTAAGTTTTTGGATTTCGCGTGAGCTGCAATTTTCAACTCCGCATGAAGAACAATCGTGATTACAATCTGACATTTTAATTAACCTCGCTTATAAATTATGACAACATTAGTTATTTTTTACAAATAATATGATTTATCTTTTTCTTTTTTGACATTCAGCAAAATGAAGATATGTTCTTCTCACTTGATGAACAGGAACATTATATATTATTGATATTTCTTTATAAGTATATCCTTTATAACGGGCCAAAATGATATCCATAGCTAAGCTGTCTTTATCTTTATCAATTGATGAAACAATAAGGTCAAGCGAATCGTCTAAATATGGAGCATCTGCATTATCTCTTTCATCGCTTACTGAATCAATTAAGGCTACACCATCACATATAAAATGGTCTAAAGATATTGCTCGATGAAAAGCATCATTTGAATTTTTCTCTTCCATAATCGATCGTCTTATTTTATGATCCAATATTTTTAAAAAGTAGTTGCGAAAACTCGTTCCTTTTTCATAATTATATTTTCTAATCGCAATATTAATTGATTCGATAAATTCAACCATAAAATCATCTGGTTCATAACGTTTGATGTTGAATTCTAACAATATGCGATTTGCAAATCTTTTAAATATTGGCGTATATTTCTTAATTAATAAATTATAAAAATAATCATTGGCTTCTTCGATTTGATAAACCAATATCTCATCGTCGATTTTTTGCACTCAAAAACCCTCCTTTTGGAGGGCTCCGTTTATTTGTTGTTTCTAATGTAGGATAGCAATATACCGCAGGCAACACTCACATTCAGTGAATTAACATGCCCACACATCGGGATTTTGATGATGAAATCTGAATTTTCTAAGACAAGGCGAGAAATACCAAAACCTTCAGAACCTAATATCAGTCCCGTTGGTCGATCATATTTTAAATCCAGATAATTATCTTTTGCACTTCCGTCGGCGGCATAAATCCAATAACCATTATCTTTTAATTTTTTAATCGCATTGGACAAATTATTAACAACTGCAATCTTTACAAATCTTGTCGCTCCGGTTGAAGATTTAACAGTTGCTGGAGTAACAAGAACTTGATTTTTAGATTTTATAACGATTCCGTCAACACCAAAAGCATCAGCGCTTCGAATCATCGCTCCAAAATTTGCTGGATCATTAACTTCATCAATTAATAAAATAATTGGTCTTTCTTTGTTTTTGGCGCATTTAATAATCTCATCAAGACTTGAATATTGATATGGCTTTATAGTGAAGACAACACCTTGGTGATTCGCGCCACCAGTCATTCGATCAAGTTCTTTTACATCAACATAAATTGGCTTGAGATGATATTTTTCAAGATTTTTTAATATCACTTCATTCTTAAAACCATTTTGGAGGAATATTTTTGTTATGTCACCGCTAGAAACAAAGCTAAGTAACGGATTCCTCCCATATAAATAGTTTCGCATCTCGTTTTTAAAATTAGTCTCAAATTTCATAATTAGATAATCTTGTTCGCAATCAAAACATCGCGCAACTTATCACTTTCTTCAAATCTTTTTTCTTTTTTTAGATTTAAATATTCAATATAAATGTTTTTTAATTCATCTGTTAACTTAGGCGCATCAATAATAATTCCCAAGATATTAAGCATGGCGTCAAGAGATGAGAACGTATCACGTAATTTTTCTTTATCAATTGGATTAACACGTAATAACATGTTTAAATCCTTTATTGTTTTGTATACTTCTGCTAAAGCATTAGAAGTATTTAAATCATCGGCTAAAGCATTTAAAAAATCTGCAATATCCACATCTTTTTTTATTTTTAAGCCTTCAAGTTGCATTTTCACTGATGCCATGTTGTATGTTTTTTCAATCTTCATCAATTCGTTTTTAGATGATGTGATTGTCTCTTCGGTTAAATTAACAGGACTACGATAATGTGTAGATAAAATCAAAAGGCGAATTAAGTTGCCACCAAATTTTTCAATTAAGTCTTTAGCAAGAACAACATTGCCAAGTGATTTTGACATCTTTTGATTATCTAAATTGATGAAGCCGTTGTGCATCCATATATTGGCAATATTGCGATGGTCATGAGCTTCTTCTTGGGCAATCTCATTTTCATGGTGTGGGAATTTTAGATCAAAACCACCACCATGAATATCAATTTGTCCACCAAAAATTGAATTAATCATAACGCAACATTCAGTATGCCAACCTGGACGACCTTTGCCCCATGGCGAATCCCATTTTATGCCTTCGTTTGTTTTTTTCCACAACGCAAAATCAAGTGGTGATTCTTTTTTGGAATTTTCATCAATTCTTGCACCTACTACTAAATCATCAGTTTTAACATTGCTTAAAACACCATAATTTGGAACAGAAGAAACTTTAAAAAAGACATCGCCATCTTTTTCATAAGCTGCTCCGGCTTTTTCTAAATCCGCAATATATTGAATAATGTCATTCATATATTCGGTGACACGAGGATTTTTATAATGTGGCTCGCAATGTAAATCTGCTAATACTTTTTTATAAGCGGCAATATATTTATCAGTAATTTCTTTTTCAGTCGCATTTTCTTTTATTGCTTTAGCGATAATCTTGTCATCGACATCAGTAAAATTAGAAACATATTTGACATTATAGCCAAGATATTTTAAAAAACGTGATAATGTATCAAAAACAATAGGTGGGCGAACATTGCCAATATGAGGATCATTATAAACAGTCGGACCACAACAATATAAAGATACTTCGCCTTCTTTAATTGGCTTGAATACTTCAACCTTGTTAGTTAAGGAATTAAATAATTTTATTTCCATACCTTTCTCCTTCTATTTATTTTTTAAATGGACGGCCAGTCCACCTTTACTCGTTTCACGATATTTATTTTTCAAATCTTTTCCGGTTTCAAACATCGTGTTCACTATTGTATCAAAACTTACGCGATGAGTGTTGCTTGCATATTGCGCTAACGTGACAGCAGATATTGCTTTAATAGCTGCAACTGCATTTCTTTCAATACAAGGGATTTGAACATATCCATCGACTGGATCACATGTTAAACCAAGACAATGTTCCATCGCTGCTTCGGCAGCACATTCGATTTGATCGATATCAAACCCTTTTAAATATGATAAAGCAGCGGCTGCCATAGAACAAGCAGTTCCAATCTCAGCTTGACATCCTGCTTCTGCTCCGGAGATAGAAGCGTTTTGTTTGACAATATTGCCAATAACACCAGCAACAGATAAGGCATCAATAATATCATCGTCATTATAATGATATTTCTTTTTGCAAAAATATAAGACACTTGGAACAACACCAGCACTGCCACATGTTGGAGCAGTAACTACAATTCCCCCGCTTGCATTTTCTTCACTTGCGGCAAATGCATAAGATGATAAAAGACGAAATGTTTTGGCTTCGTTAGTTTCATGTTTATTGGCAGTTTTAAAAGATGACGCTCTTCTTTTGATATGAAGATTTCCAGGCAAATCACCAACATTTTTAAGGCCATTATTGATTTCATTTACCATTGTTTCCCATACTCTTTTTAGATGATTTTTGATTTCGTCGCCTTCATGAATATAGACATATTGAGGAAGAGAAACATTTTTTTCTTCAAGATATTTTTTAATTTCGTTAAAGTTTTTTTCTTGATAAATTTCTTTTTCAAAATCTTCTTTCTCGTTGTCGAAGTGGATTGCTCCACCACCAATAGAATAAATTCTTTCTTTGATTATCTTTTCGTTGTTAAGTGTTAATTCAACATCAAAAGTATTAGGGAACTCAACTCTATTTTTATAATCAAATATTATTTCACATGGAATTGGAAGAAATGTTTCCTTAATTATTTTATCCGTTAAATGACCTTTACCAGTAAAAGCAAGAGAGCCATATAAAATCACTTTAGCATTTTTAATATCACTATATTTTTTCTTAATATGCTTGATTGCTTTTTCCGGCCCCATCGTATGAGATGAAGAAGGTCCACGTCCAATTCGATAAAGATATTTAAGGCTTTTCATATTAATAATTATTGCATGTTTATAAAACTTTTATAATTAATAATTATATATTCAATCAAAAAATTGCCGTTTATAGGCAATTCTTTGAATTAATTAATTTTTATTCAATTGTGATTGAGAAGACGAAGCAACGTCCGAATTTATCAGCCACAGAATTTGATGTTTCAATTGTTAAAGTGCTTGATGGTGATGCTAAATTATAAACTAAATCACCTTTTCCTGCTGTTTCAGCATATGGCAATAATTTTGAATCGCCATTAACACTTAAATAATTGCTGTTAGTTGGATAAGCTTCAGATTTTGTGTAAAAGTCAAAACAATTGATTGTTACCTTTTTGGCATTTGATGCAAGTGTGAGCACTAATTTGCCATTAGCTTTTGATTTACCAAATTTAACAAGACCGGCTGTATTTCCATAAGCTCCACCTTCACCAGCGCCATCATAAACATTGGTTACTTCTGTTACACCAGTAACAATAGATGCTCCATTAACAGCAGAACTTAAGAATGCGGAGTAAGCAGATTCAGTTTTAAAAGCTGTACCTTTTGCAGTTAATGTAGAAAAGTCATAGCGATGAGCAGTTCCTGTTCCACCGCCTCCTTCTCCTCCTGCGCCTTCATTACAACCGCAAAGTAAAAAGGCCATAAGTGGTATTAAGAATAAAGATTTTTTCATTAATGAAATTCCCCCTAATAGATATATTAATTCTAATATATTTATATATTTATTCAATATAGAGCTATAACAATATAGAAAAAGACGCTCTGGAGGGTTTTTAGCGTCTTTCATAAATCGAGATGATAAACCAATGCTGGGAATGAAATAAGATGAATCCGATCAACAAGTAAGCGACTATCACTTTCAGCAAAGTGGATCGCTACTATTTGCTCCTTCACTAGAAGCAATTAATCAGATACCCTCTTATTTTGACAACAATATGTCTCATTCCAACGGGCTTTTGCCAAGAATATAATTTAGACAGAAACCAAATATATATTCTCTTGGTTATATGCTTAAGAGTACAGTTGCTCTATCAGCAAGTATTATATTAGCATTATGTAAGCGCTTTTACAAGCACTTTTTTCCGAATAATGAAAAAAAATAATTTTGAATTTGTAGCTACTAATACAATTATTAAGTATTATTATCTTTTCAATATAGAATAGATTAGCAATAATATACATATATGAAAAAGATTAATTATTTATTATTATTTATTCCTTTACTTTTAACTTCTTGCAATCAAAAAGAAGATATTTCATCAAGTGATGTTATAGATTCTACTTCAACTACTGAAACGTCAAGTAACGAAGATATAACTTCAACAATAGAGTCTTCATCTTCTTCCACCAGTTCAGTTGACAGTGAAGAAGATTGGACTAATAATCGCGAATTATTAGAATGTGGTTATTATGAAATGGATTTACCAAAAAATTATAATAATCCGTTATCAATAAAAGCCGATACATCATCAACTACATGGAATAATTATTCTTTAAAAGAAACTCTTCCTTCTGATTTTAGATATATTTATAAAAATGCTTGTGATGATGGTCCAAAATATCATAAAACTAATCCAAGCTTTTATAGTGTGAACAATAACGCTCCAGGCGGACTTAAAGTCACTGAAAAAGGTATTGGAGTGCAATCAAATATGTTTAAGCACGATGGCGAAAAACTTGAAATTCGAATTGGTATCAGTCAAGTTAATAACGCCACAGATAAGCCAGTTGAAAACAAAGATACAATGCACATTTATTATTTTGATAAAGATGGCAATAAACTTGGCTATTCAAAAATAAGTGAAGGTTCTATTACGGTTTCATCTGCAGGCAATTATATTAAAGTATATTTAACTGAAAGTTATACAAAAGATGTTTGCTATTTTGATATAAGATTAAACGAAAAACCTTATAAAGGTTCGCAATGTTACAATTTTGGAATAGATTATATTAGTTATAAATCTTGGCTATATGCATAATTTAAAAGGTGATGGTTTTATTCGCCATCACCTTTTTCATTTTCTTCGTTTTCTTTTTTGCTTTCTTCTTTTTCTTTTAAGTCCGCTTCAACTGCTGCAAGAAAAGCTTTTGTTGGATAAAACCAATGATAAATAGCTTGAAATGTATAAACACAGAATATCACAAGGAAAATAATGGCGATACCAATGCGATACCATTCATCACTATTACTCCATTTAATTAATGAGATAAGATCATATGTTAATATGCCTAAACCAACAGGAAACATAATAATCTTGTCTAGATAAGTAACTTTCGCACGATGCTTTTTTGAAAATGTTGACCAGAAAAAATCAAAAATTATCCAGCAAGATCCTGCAGTTGTGATAAATACAAATATTCTCGAACGAATTTCATTGACTGAAATAACTCCAACAAGGCGAAGGATCGCTAATACTAAAAAGACAATAGCGATAAGAAGATATTCACCTTGAATAAGTAATTTTGATTTTGTGTAATAATCTAATTTCTTTTTCTTTTCCATATGAAATAATGATAAAGCAAAGCTATAACATTTCCAAATAAAATCGGTTACCTTTCGATAACCGATATTAATTATAATTTGATATCTTCGACTTTAGTTTTACGATTTTTCTTTATCGTAATTTCGCCTTTTGAGATTGCACCGACTGGGCAAACATGACCGCAGAGGAGACAGCCAACACATTTATTAGTGTCACAGCTTGGTTCGCGTTTTTCTTTGTCCCAAACAATGGCTTGGTGACCACCATCAAAAC
The DNA here is from genome assembly GCA_022777645.1 of Erysipelotrichaceae bacterium. Classification (GTDB taxonomy): domain Bacteria; phylum Bacillota_I; class Bacilli_A; order RFN20; family CAG-826; genus Fiminaster. The sequence continues at coordinate 26,085 of JALFFX010000053.1, read as the reverse complement.
AAGAAATATAGCATCTTCCACATTTGACACATTTATCTAAATCAAATTTTGGACGAACGATATAATCACGATTTAAATTCTCAGCAGGAATGATATTTTTATTAGCAAGTCCTACTAAATCAGAAAGATGATCAACACCTTGTTCTTCCATATAATGCATTAAGCCGTTTTTCATGTCTTCAACAACACGATAGCCATATTGCATAATTGATGTTGTAACTTGAAGAGTTGATGCACCAACAAGAATGAATTCAGCAGCATCTTCCCATGTTTCAATTCCACCAATACCAGAAATTGCTAAATCTTTTAAGTGTGGATCTTGTCTCATTTGTTGAATAAAACGAAGAGCAACAGGTTTAACAGCTTTGCCAGAATATCCACTTATTGATGATTTTCCATCAACAATTGGAAGACCAACCTTTTTATCTAAATCAATATTACAAATCGATTTGATTGTGTTGATAGCTGCAATACCATCTGCACCACCTTCAAGACAGGCGAGAGCAACAGGAACCATATCGGTGATATTTGGTGTCATCTTTGCCATCATTGGAAGTTTGCTGCCGCGTTTAACAGCTTGGCAATATTTTTTACAAAGTTCAGCGTTAGTGCCAACATCACTTCCCATCGCATGAGATGTCATTTGTGGACATGATAAATTCATTTCAATCATATCAGCGCCAGCTTCTTCAACTTTGGCTGCTAAATCTTCCCATGTTTCTTCATCGTTGCCCATGATGGAAGCAATTAAAACTTTATCTGGGAATTCATCTTTAAGTTTACGTAAATCGCGAAGATTTTCTTCTAAAGAATGTTCGGCGATTTGCTCCATGTTTTTAAAACCAACAAATGGAGTTGATTCTTTATTTAATTTGTCAAAACGAGGAGATACTTCGTCAATAAAATATGATTTTGGACCAATAGTTTTAAAGACAACGCCACCCCAACCAACTTCATAAGCTTTTTTGCACATTTCATAGCAGTTGCCAACTGGAGAACTTGATAAGCAGAATGGGTTTTCAAAATGAACACCAAGGAAATCAATTGATAAATCTTTTTTAATCATCTTATTTTCCTCCAATCATCATGTCGATATATAATGCGACTTCTTTAGCAGTGCGAACACCGCCGACAACTGTTTTATCAAAACGAGAATGAGCAATATCACCACATACGAATACTTTTGGATCATTTGTGAAATATGGTTTTCCAACATCGACTTCGTTTTTGACTAATTCAACACCAAGATTTGTAACATCTGGATATTGACCAACTGCAAGAACAATCATGTCAGCTTTAAGTGTTAATTTGCTTTGAATTTCACGATGTGTAAATGTCACTTCGTTATCTTTGACTTCGCTTGGCACATAACCATCGATGATTGTTACACCCATCTTTTGAGCGCCTTCAAGTTCTTTCTTACTGGCTTTAAATTCGCTAAACATTTCATAGACAACATCACTTACATGTTTAACACCAATTAATTTTAATGAAGTCACAACGTCCATAGCGACATCGCCACCACCGATAACCAAGACATTATCAGGTAATTTAACATCACCTTTATTAGCTTTGATTTTTCTTAATAAATCGACAGCAGAAACCACATATTTGTTATCTTTAAACATTGGTAAAATTTTGCCATATGAATAACCAACTGCGAGTAAGACTGCATCATGTTTTTCTTTTAATTGTTCAATAGTGACATCTTCACCAACTTTTGTATTGGTAATAAATTTAACACCTAAATCTTCAATTCGCTTAATTTCGTGATCAACTACTCTATCAGGAAGACGATATTCAGGAATTAAGCGAAGCATGCCACCAAGAACATTTTCTTTTTCATAAATAGTGACATCATATCCTAAAAGGCGGAGAGACACACTTGCTTGAAGGGCGCTTGGACCAGAACCAACAATAGCAACTGATTTGCCGTTATGTTTGTCTGCTTTTAATATTTGCATTTTTGTTGCTTCTTCAAAATCAGTGACATAACGTTGAATACGACCAATATCAATTGGATGATCAATTCCACTTCTTGAGCAACCTTTTTGACAATATTTTTCGGTTGGACATACACGGGCACATATCGCACCTAATGCATTGTTTTCTCTAATTGTTTCAGCTGCGCCTTTGAAGTTGCGGAAGCGCACTGAACGGATGAATTTGTCTGGATTTGTTCCAGCAGGACATGCTTTTGAACAAGGAGCATCAAGACAAAGAAGACATCTTGACGCTTCTTCGCACACTGTTAAAGGCGAAAAAGCATTTTCGAAATCTTTACAATATTTTTCGTTCATATATTATTGTTACCTTTCAAATATATTTTACTCTATTTTATTTATTTAGGCGATAAGACATTATATGGCTTATATGTATTACCGGTTCTCTGATTTTGAGCATCAAATGGAAGTGAAAAATCATAGCCTAAAAATTCACGAAATGTTGCATAGTGATCATCGGTATAAACAAGAAGTGGAGAATTATCATAACCTGAAGACGAAGAACCGCTATAAAAGACAACGATTCGGCCAACTCCACGACTTCTTATTGCGTAATTACCATTAACTCCAATATCTAATTCGATATAACCATCTGTTGGTGTAATGCCAGATAAAGCATTAACATAACCATCAGTTCTAGAATATTCAGAAGATATACGTCGAGCATAATCACCAAAATATGAATGATTGCTGCTTCCGCTTTCATTATAATTCACCGGTGCCTTATTAAATGCCGCATAATAAAGAGCGACTTCAAGAGGATCGATAATACTTACTTCACTAGGTTCAAGATTATTTGAAGTGACATAATCATAATCATAATAAGTTAGTCTTTTTGTTTCGTTTACGATATATGTTGAACTATTTTTATTAACTGAAATAGATGTAGGAACATCAACAAAAGAGACACCGCTTTGAAGTTCACCGCTAAATTTGATTGGATTAATGCGATATTCTTGTTTTGTATAATAACCATATCCATCATCAGCGACATTTCCTTGAGCAATTCCTAATTTGATGCTTTTGATAACAAGATTTGCCCCATTAGTTTCAATGCGGAAATATTTTGATTCAGGAATATTAAATGATAATGTAATATCACTTTCTGAATAAGTTAATTCATAGCCATAAGCACAAGTAAGATTTTTGCCAAATCTAACATATCCACCACTAATAGATGATGATTCGTTATAATATGTAATTTCAATATTCGCTAAGTGGTTAATTTCTGAAACATTCATCAAAGCTCCGCCGAGCTGATTAGAAAAAGCTAATGCCGCATCAAGATCAAGCATTTTGATTAAATATCCATCAGGAGCTTGAACCGCGCGATAATATTGAAAATCAATATCAAGGATATTAATAGAAGCATCTACGCCATATTGGTTTGAATAATTGCCCGTAGTATATTTAAATGAAAATGCACTTGAATATGTATTATCAATTACTTTATAAGATGTAGCTTCTTCACTTGGAAAAGATGATGAAATAGGTGGTTGATAATTTTCACTTGTTATTATCTCATAAGAAGAATCATCAACTAAAGTTGAATCATCAGATGAAACATCTTCACCAGAGGATGTTGAAATATCAGTTGATGTTGAATCGTTGCTACTAGTAGATGAATTTTGTGTAACCAAAATAGAGCAAGATCCAAGAGATAATAAACAAATAATACTTAATAATATTTTTTTCATCATAAACAGAAAAGACGCGAATTAAATCGCGTCGTTATCAATATCGCGTGAATATTTTTCGCGATTAAGTTTTAAAGCGTTAATGAAATTTAAAGGAATTTCAATTTCTTCCACTAATTTAGAGATATTTTCTTTTGAAACTGGTTTAAATAAATCGCTGACAAAAGAGTCTTTACCATCATTTACCGCAATATATAAATGATCGACATTGAAGCAAAACATAATATTGCCTTTAAAACAAGATTCAAGACGAAGCATTTCTTCTTGCACTTGTGGAGTAAGAATATAAAACGCTGTTAGTTCATCAGTAGCAAAAGTATTGAATTTCTTATTGAAATCTACTGATTCAAGTTCAACTCTTTTTGATTTATCACCAAAAGTGAAAAATCCTTGTTTTTCAATAACACGCACTGTGTTTTTAAAATCACGGTTGAAATGGAAATCGAAGAATCTTCCTTCAGCGTATGTTTGATATGTGATATGTCCGTCTTTATCTTCGTGACGTTTTTGCAAAACATAATCAGACATTGTAAAGGAAGTAGAATCAATGCCGGCCACAAGCAAGTCATTGCTATAATATCGATCTGGACGAGCGAAGAATTCTGGCTTCATCAACGTATTAAGATCAATACCAGCATCTGGATTAAATACACTTCCAGGATATTTAGCTTGAATCAAATCTTTAACAATTGTTGTTTTGAAAAAGCGATACCATTTTCTTTTTTCAGTAAGAAATAAGCTGATAAAAATGATAAATAATACAATATTGATTCCAGCAAAGATGCTAACTAAAGTATTTCCACCCATGATTATTGTGGTAATAAAACATATAGTTGTCACCACAATCGCGGCAATAAAAATAATTTGAAAAATGCGGGCACGTTTAACTCTACTTAAGCGGAGAGCTTCGTATTTTTCAATAATTTCGTCCATAATTAAAATTCAATTTTAACGTCTTCACGTTTTTTAGCTTCGGCTTCGAAATATTCACGTTTTTCAACACCGATACGTCTAGCAACAAAACTTGAAGGGAACATAACAACGAGTTGGTTGAGTTCACGGACATTAGCGTTATAAACTCTTCTCGCTGCTTGAAGTTGTTCTTCAACATCAAATACTTGGTTTTGAAGTTGAGAGAAGTTAGCAGTAGCTTTGAGTTCTGGATATCTTTCCATAACGACATTGATCGAATCAAAAGCTTTTGTAACTTGGCTTGCAAATTCAGATTTTTCTTGCATTGAAGCACCTTTATTTGGTTGACGCATAGCAATAACTTTTTCTAAAGTTTCTGCTTCATGTTTTGCTACGCCTTTAACAACGGCAACTTCTTTTGTTAATAAATCAAATCTTTTTGTCAAAGCGACATCAATTCCAGATTCTGATTCATCGACTTTTTCACACATTTGTCTTAATTTGTTCATGGTGCGAATATACCAACTCACAACGATGACAATTAAAAGTACTAAAACGGCTGCCAAAACGATTAAAAATATATAAATTGGTTCCATTTTTAGCTCCTCCTTAAATAATTATGTTTTTATTATAGCAAATAATAAAATATTTTATTGCAAATTTATTATTGTTTTTATAAACATTTAAATAACAAAAAAAGAGAGGTGAAACACCTCTCTAATAAGTTTAAGATATTAATCAACAAGTGAAACTAATACAAGTTGAGCATTGTCGCCTTTGCGGAAGCCGGCTTTGAGGGCACGGGTATATCCGCCATTACGGCTGGCAAAGCGTTTTGCTAATTCATCGAAGAGTTTGACAACTGCTTCTTTTGAACGAAGAACCGCTGCGGCTTGACGACGAGCGTGTAAATCTCCACGTTTAGCAAGAGTAATTAAGTGATCGGTTAAGGATTTTAATTCTTTAACCATACCGCTTGTAACAGTAACACTTCCGTGTTCTACCATTGTGGTAGCTAATGTTCTTAATTTATTTTCATGTTTGGATTTGGTATAAGCTGCTTTGAAGCGAACACCGGTTTTTCCATGAACATTTTTACGTCCTTGTGCTGCCATATTATCTCCTTATTCTTGATTGTAGTCGCGGAAACTTAAATTGTTTTCAAGTAATTTTTCTTTGACTTCTTTAAGTGATTTCTTACCGAGATTTCTGACTTTCATCATTTCATCTTCGGTTTTTTGAGTTAATTCTGCAACGGTTGAAATACCAGCGCGTTTTAAGCAGTTATAGCTACGGCAAGAAAGGTCTAAATCTTCAATTGGTGTATTTTCAAATTTGTTTTCTTGTTCGACAACAACTTCTTTAATCATGTTGATATCTTCAACAGTTTTTTCAAGTTCGACAAATGGAAGCAAGTTAATTGTAAGCATTTGGGCTGCTAATGCGACTGCTCTTTGTGGAAGAATTGAACCATCAGTCCAAACTTCTAATGTGAGCATATCGTAATGAGAATCATGACCGACACGAGTTGGTTCAACAGCGTAGCTTGCGCGTGTAACTGGTGAATAATTTGAGTCGGTGGAGATGATTGCGCCTTCACTGCTGAATAAACTTGCAGCATCTTGTTCGACTTTGTTCATATCGCTTGTAACATATCCTCGACCATTACGAGCATAAATTGTCATGTTAAGAGAACCGCCTTCTGCGACATGAGCGATTTCAAGATCTGGATTGACGATGGTAACCATGTCTGGTAAAACAAGATCGCTTGCTTTAACAACTTTTGGTCCTTTTACAGAAACTGATAATACTTTATTTGTATCATCGTCAATGCGAAGAACTAAATCTTTTAAATTTAAGATAATGGCGGTGACGTCTTCTTCAATGCCTTCTAAGGCAGAGAATTCGTGTTGCGCGCCTTCGATTTGAACAGCATAAACGCTGGCGCCTGGAAGGCTAGCGAGAAGAATGCGACGAAGTGAATTTCCGATAGTGAGGCCAAATCCTCTTTCGAGTGGTTTAATGACAAATTTGCCATAATTTTCTTTTTCAAGAACTTTGGCGACTTCGAATGAAGCACGTTCGAATGGTTTTGCTAAATTAGACATATTATTTCCTCCTATTAACCACGAGGTCTCTTTGGTGGACGGCATCCGTTGTGTGGAACTGGTGTGCTATCAGTAATTGATAAGACTTGAAGACCAGCAGTAGCAAGAGCTCTGACTGCACCTTCTCTACCTGGGCCAGGTCCTTTAACGTCGACATCAACAGTGCGTAAACCTTGATCGAATGCAACTTTAGCAGCTGCTTCACCAGCGAGTTGAGCGGCAAATGGTGTAGATTTCTTTGCACCTTTGAAGCCTAATGCGCCAGCGCTGGACCAAGAGATTACATTACCTTTTTCATCAGTAATAGTGACGATTGTGTTATTAAAGGTGCTGTGAACATGAGCCATACCTTTAGTAAATGAACGTTTGATTTTTTTCTTACGTGAGGTTGTTTTAGTTGCCATGATACTATGCTCCTTTCATTAACCTTGAGATGCCACTTTCTTGTTGGCAATAGTTTTACGTTTACCTTTTCTTGTACGAGCATTTGTACGTGTGCGTTGACCATTGACTGGTAAACCTTTACGATGTCTCATACCGCGGTAGCAACCGATTTCGGTTAAACGTTTAATGTTTAAAGCGACTTCACGACGTAAGTCACCTTCGACTTTGTATTTAGCAATTTCTTGACGAATAGCAGATAATTGTTCTTCGGTTAAATTTTTAACACGAATATCTTCGTCAACGTTTGCGGCTTTACAAATCTTTTTTGCTGTTGTGTTACCAATACCGTAAATATAGGTGATGGAAACGACAACGCGCTTATCATTTGGGATATCAACCCCGACAATACGTGCCATATATTGATTCCTCCTAAATTAGCCTTGGCGTTGTTTGTGTTTTGGATTTTCACAAATAACCATAATTTTGCCGTGGCGTTTAATAACCTTGCACTTATCGCACATAGGTTTGACTGAAGGTCTAACTTTCATAATAATTCCTCCATGTAATATTACATTTTTTAATTTTTGTATCTAAATGTGATACGCCCGCGTGTTAAATCATACGGTGAAATTTCGACGGTAACTCTATCGCCTGGTAAGATGCGAATGTAATGCATACGGATTTTACCAGAAACGCAGGCCAGAATTACGACGCCGTTTTCGAGTTTAACTCTAAACATTGCATTTGGTAATGTTTCAACGACAGTCGCTTCCACCTCGATGACGCCTTCTTTTGCCATATATGGAATCCCTCCTTATTTTGTTAAGATTTCGTAACCATCTTTCGTGATTACGATGGTATTTTCATAATGGCTTGATAATTTGCCATCTTTCATTTTCGCGGTCCAGCCATCTTTTAAGACGCGAACTGCGAAATGTCCTTCTGCTACCATTGGTTCGATAGCAAGGCACATTCCTTCCTTGAGAACTGGACCAGTTCCGGCAACTCCATAATTTGGAATATATGGATCTTCATGAAGATGAGATCCAATGCCGTGGCCCGTATATTCTCTCGGCAATGAATAGCCATTTTTTTCGCAATATTCTTGTATTGCGTGAGAAATATCACCAAGACGAGCGCCAGGACGCGCATGTTTCACTCCTTCAAAGAAACTTTCTTCAGTCACTTTGATTAAGCGAAGAGCGTTTGGCGAACAAATTCCAACCGGATATGTTCGACATGCATCGCCAACATAACCGTTAAGTGTGGCACCAACATCGACGCTGACGATATCTCCTTCGCGAAGAATGCGATGTTTGGAAGGAATTCCATGCACTAATTCTTCATTGATTGAGACACATACTGCGCCAGGATAACCACTATAATTTAGAAATGTTGGATATGCCCCATTATCGCGAATAATTTTTTCAGCGATATCGGCAATATCTTGGGTTGAAAGGCCAGGTCGGATTTTATCTTTAAGACCCTCGAAGACAAGAGCCACGATATGTCCGGCCTTGGCCATCAATTCTATTTCTCTTTGTGATTTGATAGTAATCACAATGATTAAGCCTCCAATAATTTATCGATATCAATCATCAAGGCATCTACACCTTTCATGCCGTCGAGAGTGTGTAATAAACCTAATTTGTGATAGAAATCGAGGAGAGGTTTTGTTTCTTGTTCGTAATGAGCAAGACGAACTTCTAAAGCTTCTTTGTTATCGTCTGGACGTTGAACGAGTTCACCACCACATAAGTCACAAACGCCTTCTTTTAATGGACGACGGTTTTCTTTATGGAATGGGGCGCCACATTTTTTGCAAACGAGACGACCTGTAATTCGACGAATAAGTTCTTCTTTAGGAGTGTCAATGCTAATGACAATACTAATTTCACGGCCGATTTCTTTAGTTAATTTTTCTAATGCTTCAGCTTGTGGAATAGTTCTTGGGAAGCCATCGAGAAGATAACCATTTGCACAGTCATCTTTTGATAATCTTTCTTTCACTAATCCAATAGTGACATCATCAGGCACTAAATTACCAGCGTTGATGTATTGTTTAGCAAGTAAACCGAGAGGAGTTCCCTCTGCAATTGCTTCTCTAAACATATCGCCTGTTGAGATATGAGGGATGTGATAAGAAGCAATAATTTTTTTGGCTTGGGTTCCTTTTCCTGCACCAGGAGGACCCATAATAATCATATTCTTTTTCATTTCTTTTATCCTCTTCCTGCTGTTGCTTGAACTTCATCAAATGTTTTACCAGCGAGTAAACCATCAATTTGATTCATAATTTCAATTGAAACGCCAACTGCAATGATTAATCCAGTACCACCAATGGCAAGTGAGGAATTGCTTCCAAAGATACCACTTAATGTTAAGACGACTGGAAGAGCAGCGATAAAGGCAAGAGCTATAGCACCGATGCATGTTACACGGTTAACAACTTTCTTGACATATCTTTCGGTTTCATTACCTGGACGAACGCCTGGAATATATGAACCATTTTTGCGGAAGTTTTCAGCAAGTTTTTCTGGATCGATTTGAATCGATGAATAGAAAAATGTGAATAATAAGATGAGAACAACATAGATGATTAATCCCCACGGCATTTGCCAAGTGGAACCATCAAACCACGGCATCGTGACGGTTTCGGAAATGGAGAATATCTTAAGCCATTCTGCGCTTGTATCGCTAGTGATAAAGCTAGCAATAACACTTGGAGCCATCAAAATTGATGAAGCGAAGATAACTGGAATAACACCAGCAGAATTAAGCTTAATTGGAAGGAAGCTGGCCTTTGCCATAGAGGCTGTTTGACCACCGCTTTTTCCACTATGTTGGACTGGTATTTTTCTGACCGATCTTTCAACAAAGACAACAAATGCCAAGATGAGTAAGAACGCTAAGACATATAAAGCAAATTGGAATGAACCTTTGATAAGTTCAGACGGGACTTTATATGTATCAGGTCCGACCCATGTCTTGAAAGCTGTTGAGATTTGAATTGGAAGCGATCTGATACAACCAGCAAAGATAACAACAGAAATACCGTTACCAAGACCTTTTTCAGTGATTTGGTCACCGAGCCACATAACTGTCATTGTGCCTGCAAGCATAATGACAATAATATATGCGTAGGTCCAGAAGTTTAAAGACATGTTAATAGCGATATATTCACTGTTTTCCATGGTTTTGATAATGCCATATGCTTGAACGGCACCAAGCATAAGCGTTAAATAACGAGTCGCCATCTCTGTTTTCTTACGACCATATTGACCTTGCTTAGAAAGTTCAGTCAATGCTGGAAGAACGTCTTTTTGTAATAATTGGACGATAATTTGAGCAGTGATGTATGGAGAAACGCCTAGAGCAAAGATGGAGAAATTTGATAATGCTCCACCGCCTAGAAGATCCATAAGAGCGACAGCCCCAGCTTCATTCAGGGCATTAGATAGTTCACCTTGAGGTGTAACTCCCGGGACGGTAATCGCCGCACCGATACGTATAACAAGAAGAATCATAATCGTAAAGAAAATACGATTGACGATTTCTTTGTTTTTGAAGATAGAGGCGATTTTTTTCATAGATTAGATCACCTCAGCTTTGCCACCGGCATTTTCAATTGCTTTTACAGCACTCTTTGAGAATTTATGAGCTTGGACAGTGAGCTTTTTAGTAAGTTCACCATTGCCAAGAATTTTAATTCCATCGAGTTCTTTTCTGACAAGACGATTTTCAACTAATAATGCTGGAGTGACAACTGTACCATCAGCAAATTTGTTTAATGATGAAATGTTGACGATGGCATATTCAACGCGTGAACCATTTGTAAAACCAAATTTTGGTAAACGGCGATATAAAGGAGTTTGACCGCCTTCAAATCCAGGGGCTTTTAAACCACCAGAACGGGATTTTTGTCCTTTATTACCAGTACCGGCATTTTTACCGTTACCAGATCCAACGCCGCGACCTTTACGATAACCTTTGGTCGTTGCGCCTTTGGCGTGTTCGAGTTCATTAAGTTTCATAATTGCACCTCCTTAAATTTAATATTTGGGAAATTTAATTTTTATTTATTTGGCTTCTTTACCACGGAGAAGTTGAACTTCATCATATGATTTAAGGCCAACTAAACCATTTACAGTTGCACGGATAACGTTAATACGTGAACGTGAACCATAAATCTTAGAAGTGACGTTACGAATTCCGGCAAGTTCAAGAACTGCACGAACCGCACCACCAGCGATAATACCTGTACCTTCAGGTGCTGGTTTGATTAATACTTTTGTTGCACCATAGACACCAACGACTTCGTGTGCAATGGTTGAACCTTTTTTGACAATGTGGATTTCGAAGGTGTTGCGTTTAGCAGCTTCGAGAGCTTTCTTAATCGCATCTGGGACTTCGCCAGCTTTACCCATACCGAATCCGAATTTGCCTTTTTTGTTACCGACGACCATAAGAGCGGAGAAGCGCATCTTACGACCACCTTTAACTGTTTTTGCAACACGGTTGATATCGACAACGATTTCTTCGTATTCTTTTACTTCTTCAGCGCGTGGGCGACGGGCTCTGCGATCATCACGACGTGGACCTTTTCCGCGTGGACGAGCATCTTCTTTTTTAGGAGCAACTTCAGGAGTAGCTTTGTTTTCAACTTCGACTTTTGTCTCAGGATTTGTTACTTTTTCTTCCATATTTTTCTCCTTAGAATTCTAATCCGCCTTCACGGGCTGCATCAGCTAAAGCAGCAACACGACCATGATAGATATAACCACCACGATCGAAGACAACTTTGCTAATCTTTTTCGCCTTGCACAATTTAGCAACTTCAGCACCGACAACTTTAGCAGCTTCAATGTTGCTTCCGTTTTCAAGTTTTAATGAAGATGAGCTAACTGAGACGAGGGTGAAGCCTTTAGTATCATCGATAACTTGGGCTTCAATGTTTTTGTTTGAACGGAACACGACTAAACGTGGGCAAGTAGCAGTGCCAGAGACTTTAGCGCGAACACGAGCATGTTTGCGAACGCGGATTGCGTTTTTAGATTCTTTTTTAATCATATCTTTTATACTCCTTTACTATTTACCAGCACGTTTGCCTTCTTTACGAATGATGTGTTCACCTTTGTACATGACACCTTTACCATTGTATGGTTCTGGTTCACGTGTGCCACGGATTAAGGCTGCTGTTTGGCCGACGGCTTGTTTGGAAATACCTTCGACGATAATTTCAGTAGCAGATTTGCAAGTAATTTTTGAATTTGGTTCTGGTTTGATAACGATTTCGTGAGAATAACCGACGTTCATAACAATGTTTTCGCCTCTCATTGCTGCACGATAACCAATACCAACGATAACTAATTCTTTTACAAATCCTTTGGTGACACCAACGATTGCATCATTTAAGTTAGCGCGTGTTGTACCATGTAATTGTTTTGTGTGTTTTTCTTCGTTATGACGAACACAATGAATGGCATTACCTTCAATTTTGAGTTCGATAACGCTTGGAATTTTAACATCAAGTGATCCTTTTGGACCTTTGACTGTTAAGACATCATTATTTCTTGTAAGAGTAACGCCTTCTGGGACATTGATAACTTTTAAACCTATTCTAGACATAATTATTACCAAACGTAAGCAAGAACTTCACCACCGACACCTAATGTACGGGCTGTTTTGTCGCTTACGACTCCTTTACTTGTAGAAATAATGGCGATGCCAAGACCACCGAGAACGCGTGGAAGCTTGTCAGCTTTAACGTTAACGCGGAGACCTGGTTTTGAAATTTTCTTTAAGCCTGAAATGACGCGTTGGCCATTTGAAGCATATTTTAAGGAAATGGTAAGTGTTTTCTTAACATCTCCTTCAACTTTGAATTCGCTGATGAATCCTTCATCGAGAAGAATGCGAGCAATTTCAGTTTTCATTTTGCTTGAAGGCATACTGACTGTAGCATAACGAAGGGCATTTGCGTTGCGAATTCTGGTGAGCATATCTGCAATTGGATCTGTCATCATAATATTTTTCCTCCCTTATTACCAAGATGCTTTCTTCATGCCTGGAATTTCACCTTTGTAGGCTAATTCACGAAGGCAGACACGGCATAAATGAAATTTTGAATAAACTGAATGAGGACGTCCACAACGTTCACAACGAGTATATTCACGAACTTTGAATTTTTTAGGTCTTGCACATTTGACCTTCATACTAGTTTTAGCCATTGTAGTTCTCCTCCTTATTTCTTAAATGGCATACCTAAGGCTTCAAGTAAGCCATAAGCTTCTTCGTCGGTGTTAGCAGTTGTAACAACAACGATGTCCATGCCACGAATTTTGCTGACTTTATCATAGTCAATTTCAGGGAAGATAAGTTGTTCTTTGACGCCAAGAGTGTAGTTACCATGACCATCAAAGGCATTCTTACTTACGCCACGGAAGTCTCTAACGCGTGGAAGAGCGATGGAGACTAATTTATCGAAGAATTCGTACATGCGAACGCCACGAAGTGTAACTTTACAACCAATGGCTTGGCCTTCACGTAATTTGAAGGTAGCGATTGATTTTCTAGCTCTTGTGATGACTGGATGTTGACCAGTAATCATGGCGAGTTCGTTAACGCTTTCTTCGAGAAGTTTAGCATTTGTAAGAGCGTCGCCAACACCAATATTGATAACGATTTTTTCAAGTCTTGGAGCTTGCATGACGTTCTTATAGCCAAATTTCTTGATTAAGGCTTCTTTAACTGTTGATTCATAGTATTCGAGAAGTCTTGTTGTTTCAGTGCGAACTTTACGTCCTGTTGAAACTTTTTTAGCTGGAGCTTTCTTTTCTTCAACAACTGGGGCTGCTTCGACTACTTTCTTTGTAGTTGTCTTTTTAGCAGTAGTAGTTTTTGAAGTTGCAGTTTTCTTGACTGCTGCAGACTTTGCTGCAGGTTTCTTTGTTTCTGCCATCTTCTTTCCTCCTAGTTAAGTTTGCTTCCGCTGGCTTTGGAAATACGGACTTTTTTGCCTTTTTCCATTTTATATCCCACGCGTGAAGCTTTTTTGGTTTTTGGGTCAACGATAGCAACATTGCTAGCGTCGATTGGGACGTACATTTCAACGACTGATCCTTCTGGATTAGCTTGAGTTGGTTTTTTATGTTTTTTGTGGACGTTAACGCCTTCGACAACAACTTTATTAAGCTTTGGATAAACAGCTTGAACTGTTCCTTCTTTGCCTTTGTCGCTTCCAGCGATGACGACTACTTTATCACCTTTTAAAATCTTCATATGTCATGTACCTCCTTATAGAACTTCGGTAGCAAGGGAAATAATTTTCATATAACCTTCGCCTAATTCACGGAGCTCTCTAGCTACAGGGCCAAAGACGCGTGTTCCGATTGGTGCGCCATCATTATCGATTAAGACAACTGCGTTGTCATCGAAAGCGATGGTTGAACCGTCTGGACGATTGATCGCATGTTTGGTGCGAACGATAACGCCTTTGACGATGTCGGATTTTTTAACACGTCCGTTAGGGATTGCAACCTTGACAGCACATGTGACGACGTCACCAATACTACAAGATTTACGATTGCTTCCGCCTTTGAGACGGAAAACTCTTACTGAACGAGCACCTGAATTATCGGCGACGACAAGATTTGTTTCTGTTTGTATCATATCTTATTTCCTCCTTATTCAGCGGCTTTTTCTTCAGCTTGTTCTTCAAGTTTTAATTCAGCTTCGGCAACTTTAACAGATTCGAGAGCTTTCTTATCGACTGAGACGAGTCTGAAGCGTTTAAGAGCACTTAATGGACGGCACGCCATGATTGTGACTGTGTCGCCAACATGAGCCACACCATTTTCATCATGTGCATAATATTTGTTGGAATATTTAACACGTTTGACGTATTTTGGGTGTCTTTTGTGAGTTTCGACTTCGACGACAATGGTTTTAGCCATTTTATCGGAAACGACGACGCCTTGAAGGCTTGTTCTTCTATTTCTTTCCATCGGTCAATCCTCCTATTTAATTCCAAGTTCGCGTTCACGTTGAACCATGTAAGCGCGAGCGATGTCTTTGCGAACTCTTCTAACTTCTTCACCGTGTTCTAATTGGCCAACAGCTTTTTTACGGCGAAGATTGAATAATTCTTCTTTGAGGGAGTAAATTTTGTTATTGAGTTCTTCGTTAGTTAATTCACGTAATTCTTTAACTTTCATCTACTTTTCCTCCTTTTTGCTAATAACTCTGCAGCGGCATGGAAGCTTGTAAGACGCTAAGCGGAGAGCTTCGCGAGCTGTTGCTTCTGGGATTCCACCCATTTCAAACATGACTCTGTTAGTTTTAACAACTGCTACCCATTCTTCTGGTGAACCTTTACCGGAACCCATACGAACTTCAGCAGGTTTTTTAGTTTTGGCGAGGTGAGGGAATATGCGGACATAAACCTTACCTTCTTTTCTTGTGTATCTTGATAAAACGATACGAGCAGATTCGATTTGACGAGCGGTTACCCAAGCACCATCGACTGCTTGAAGGCCGAATTCTCCGAAGCTAACTTCGTTTCCACCTTTTGATAAGCCTTCATATTTGATTCCATGTGGACGACGGAATTTAACTCTTTTTGGTTGCAACATATTATTTTGCTCCCTTCACGGATTCTTGTCTTGGAGCAGCAACTTCGTTGCTATTTCCACGGCAAATCCAAACTTTAACACCTAAACGGCCATATGGAGTAACAGCTTCTGCGTTAGCGAAGTCGATGTTGCTGCGAAGTGTGGTAAGAGGGACGATACCATCTTTATAACCTTCACTACGAGCGATATCAGCACCACCTAAACGACCAGAGACCATTGTTTTAACACCTTTTGCGCCGGCCTTACGAGCACGAGCGATGGCTTTCTTTTGGGCTGTTCTAAATGAAGCACGATTTTCAAGTTCGCTAGCAATCCATTGAGCAAGAAGAGTAGCATCCAAATCTGGATTTTTGACTTCGATTGCATCAACTTTAACTTCGGAACCTTTTAAGATTTTGGCAAGATCGGCTTTAACACGATTGATTGTGGCGCCTTCTTGTCCGATGAGCATTGCTGGGTGAGCAGCAAAGATCATAACTCTTGTTTTATAACCGTTATCGGCTTTGCGACGTTCGATTTCAACGTGTGAAATCAATGCGCTTTTTAAATTTTTGTTGACGTATCTACGAACTTTAACGTCTTCAAGAAGGAATCTTGAGAAATCTTTATCATTGGCAAACCAACGTGAATGCCAATCGCGGTTGATACCAACACGCATGCCTACTGGACTAACTTTTTGACCCATTGTGACTCCTCCTTATCTTTGTTTAACCACGACGGTGATGTGGCTTGTTCTTTTTACTAAACCGGATGCGCTACCTTTAGCACGTGGCAAGAAGCGTTTCATACGGAGACCGTCATTTGCATAGATCTCTGCAACGTAGAGTCTATCTTCTTCCATGTTGAAGTTATTAATCGCATTAGCAGCAGCTGATTTGATAACTTTTGCAACAATTGGAGATGCTGCTTTGTTGACGTTTGCGAGAATGCCAAGAGCGACATTGACATCTTTGCCTCTCACTAAGTCGATAACAAGGCGAGCTTTTCTAGGAGTGACGCGTACGTCATGTGCGATAGCGCGTGCACTAGTAATAAGAGGTTTAGCAGGAGCTTCGACTTTTTCAGTCTTTTTGGCTTCTACTTTTTTCGCTTTTGTGGCTTTGACAGCTTTTTTAGCTGTGGCCTTTTTAGTTGTTTCTGCCATATCGAATCTCCTTATTTAGCCGCGGCTTTATCTGCTGCGTTATTGCCGTGGTGACCTTTGAATGTTCTTGTTGGAGCAAATTCTCCAAGTTTATGACCGACCATGTCTTCTGTGACATAAACGGTAATGTGTTCGCGGCCATTATAGACAGCGAATGTATGTTCGACAAATGATGGGAAAATGGTCGAACGACGGGACCAGGTCTTGATGACTTCTTTTTTGTTAGCGGCATTTAATGCGTCAACTTTTTTAAGAAGGTATGCATCACAGAATGGGCCTTTTTTAATACTGCGTGACATAATTCATTTTCTCCTTTCATTATTTGTCATTGATTCTACGAACGATTAATTTCGAAGAAGCTTTTTTGGTGCGTCTTGTCTTAACGCCGAGAGCACGTTTACCCCATGGAGTACGTGGTGCATCACGACCAACTGGACATTTACCTTCACCACCACCATGTGGGTGATCGTTAGGGTTCATGACAGAACCACGAACGGTAGGACGAACGCCTAACCAACGGGTTTTACCAGCTTTACCTTTGTTAACAAGAGCGAAGTCTTCATTACCAACGACACCAACGGTGGCGCGGCAATCTTCTAAGACTTTTCTAACTTCACCTGATGCAAGGCGAAGGATAACATGGCCTGATTCTGAACCAAGTACTTGAGCACTTGTTCCAGCAGCGCGGCACATTTGACCACCTTTTTTAGGTGAAAGTTCAATGTTGTGAACGAATGTACCTTCAGGAATGTTTTTGAGTGGAAGAGCGTTTCCGACTTTAATGTCGACGTTTTCACCGGAGACAACTTTATCTCCTACCTTGACTCCACTTGGAGCAAGGATGTATCTTTTTTCGCCATCTGCGTAGAAGACGAGTAAGATGTTAGCATTGCGGTTTGGATCATATTCGACCGCTTTGACTGTTCCGACGATTCCATCTTTGTTACGTTTGAAGTCGACGATTCTGTAGCGACGTTTATGTCCACCACCAATATGACGAGTTGTGATAACACCTTGGTTATTACGTCCGCCAGTTTTGCTAAGTTTAACTGTTAAACTTTTTTCAGGAGTTGATTTGGTGATTTCTTCAAACGTCAAATTCGTCATATTACGTCTTGACGGTGATGTCGGTCTGTAAGTTCTGATTGACATGTTTTTTCTCCTATAATGTGTAATCCTTTTTCAGATTATTCTTTGAAGAGGTCGATGGCTTCACCTTCAGCAATGGTGACGACCGCTTTCTTGTAACCAGAGATGACTCCTTTGTAACGACCACCTCTTGTTGTTGTTTTGCTAGGAACGTTGCTGATGTTAACATCGACTGCTTTGACACCGAAGACTGCTTCGAATGCTTTTTTAACAGCGGCACGATTGGCAGTTGGTTTCACGCGTAATGTAACTTTATTTTGTTCTTGCATGAGGGACATTGTTTTTTCTGTGATGACTGGTTCAAGAATTAAATCGAAGTCATGGACAGTAGCTTTTGATTTAGTAGCAGCGACTTTCTTTGCCATAAATTATTTGCCCTCCTTGAGTAAGTTTTCAACCTCGTGTAAGGTCTTTTCTTCCATGACAATGTGATCGAAATACATTAAGTCATAGACGGAAACATTATTAACACTTGTGACGACAAGGTTGTTAATGTTATTGGCACTGAGAATGAATTTTTCGTTGAAGTCAGAGAGAACAACGAGAACTTTTCCAGTGGCGTTAAGGGCTTTAAGAGAAGCAGCAACTGCTTTTGTTGAGATTGCTTCGACTTGAAGTGAATCAACAACGACTAAGCCTTTAACTTTTGAAGAATAAGCTGAGCGTAATGCTAACTTATGTTCTTTTCTATTTTGTGAGAGTTTGTGGTTTTGGACACCTGTAGGACCAAACACTGTTCCACCGCCAACCCAGATTGGTGAACGGGATGAACCTGCTCTAGCACGGCCTGTTCCTTTTTGTCTCCATGGTTTTTTACCACCACCACTGACTTCATCACGTTTTTTAGTCTTAGCGGTATCTTGGCGCATGTTAGCTTGATAGACTTTAACAGCGTCATACATTACTTGTTTATTTTCTTTGACACCGAAGACTGTTGGTTCGAGGTTAACTTCGCTAACCTTTTCACCAGCAAGAGAATAGACGTTAACTAATAATTTTTTGGAAGCCATAACTATTCTCCTTTCACTTCGTTAGTTTCGTAACTAACTAATTCCTTGATAACTTCTGGTTGACCAAGTTGTGCTTTGACAGCACTTCTAATGGTAACGAGAGATTTCTTTGGACCTGGAACTGCACCTTTGATTAAGATGTAATTCTTTTCAGCGTTTGATTCAACAACTTTGAGGTTGAGAATTGTGGCTGATAAGTTACCGTGGTGACCAGACATTTTCTTACCTGGAATAACACGTGCGTTGTTACGACCATTATTGGCGAATGAACCTTGGCCACGGTGATAACCTGAACCATGTCCTTTAGGTCCAATCTTGTGACCCCAGCGTTTGATTGTGCCAGCATAGCCACGACCTTTTGATGTACCAGTTACATCGACGACATCGCCTGCTTTGAAGATATCAGCAGTGATTGCGTCACCAACTTTGTAACCTGCGAGTTCATCACCTTTAACTTCAGCGAGAACTTTTGTTGCTTTAACACCAGCTTTAGCAAAGTGACCACGTTCAGCGGAATTGACTTTGCTTTCTTTCTTTTCTTCAAATCCAACTTGAAGAGCAGCATAGCCATCTTTTTCGACGGTTTTGACTTGTGTAACAACGTTTGGTAAGACTTCAACAACGGTAACTGCATACATAGTGCCGTCAGCAGCGAACACTTCTGTCATGCCCATTTTACGACCAACTATTTGTTTCATAGCGTCTTACCTCCTTATAACTTTGCATCGATATCAACGCCACTAGGTAAGTCGAGACGTTTGAGCATATCGACTGTTTCTTTCTTTGGGTTGATGATATCGATCAATCTCTTGTGTGTTCTGATTTCGAATTGTTCACGGGAATCTTTGTATTTGTGAACAGCTCTTAAAATCGTATAAACTTGTTTTTCCGTTGGTAGCGGAATAGGACCCACAACTTTGGCCCCAGTGTCTTTTGCAACTTTGACGACCTTGGCGACAGCAGCGTCTAATACCTTGTGGTCATAAGCTTGCAAACGAACTCTGATAGTTTTTACATTTGCCATGATTTTCCTCCTTTTTTCTTTCTTCAGGCTTTCAACAAATGCTCGATGCGAATTACCTGATACCTGTATCATGACAACGCCTGTCAGTGTATCAGCAACCTCGCATGTCAACGCAGATGCTAACGTGTTTAATAATACTACTATATTTTATATAAGGCAAATAAATTTTTGCTATTTTCTTGATTTTTTCAATTTCAAAAAACAAAAAAAGAGGCAAGTTTTTGTAATTTTTTTGCCTAATTTTTTGCTTTTTTTGGTTTCAATTTATACGGTTCTGCAGCCTCGTCAAGACGCTCCATTTCCGCTTTAATTATCGAGGTTAAAATTGGAATATTTTCTTTATTTTTCAAATCATTTTTATCGAAGAAATCACTTGGATAAATTGTTTTGCCAATCATTATATGATTGAAATGAAATGGGCGATATGGACGTGCCATGTAATAGAAATGAATTGGGGCATCACCATTTAAGGCAAAATATGCGACACCATCATGAATCGTTCCAAGCTCATCTTTTTTGATATGTCCTTCAGGATAAATACCCACTACTCCTTCGGCTTTTAAAAGTGAAATAATTTCCATAAAACATTTTGGATCAGATTTTTCACCTACACGCTTATATTTTATTGATAAAAAGTGGTCTAAAATCCAGCCCATAACATCGTAAAGTTCCTCGGCCACAACTATGTGGACTCGCCTTGACAAATAATGCATAGCGAGAATTGGAGCATCTGAAAAACTGGAATGTTTTGAGCAGATGAGCGCTCTTCCTTTTATCTTTCTATCTTTTCTTGAAGCACCGTCAAGATAATGGAATTTTGTAGGAAAAACAAGTTTGGTTGGAATATATAAAAATACTTTTGCTAAATCTAAAAACCAAGCTTTTAAATTAAATATATTTTGGGTTTTATAACGTTTGTAAAGCGTCATCTTCCTTTTTAAATCCAAAGTCTTTTTTCGCAATAATTCGCAAAAAGATTTAATTTCATCAACAGTAGGCGTATCGCTTAAATAATCTTTCGCGTATATTGGATCGCCTTGAATGATTCTTGTTCTTTTCCATTTGCAATAATTACCTTCAATATAATGAGGAATAATTGGAGCATTAGTCCTTAATGATAAATAAACAAAAGCAGGGCGAAATTCGCCAATTGAGCCATCTTTATATAATTTTCCTTCAGGAAAAATAGATATTACTCCGCCACGATTTAAAGTGTTTTCCGCATCAGACATAAACGATAAATCGCTTCTTTCACGATGGACCAAAATGTTATCCATTATCGAATTTAAAAATCCTAAAATAGGATGAGCATATACTGCTTCTGACACCAAAAATCTTTGTTTGCGAAAAACATGAGCAAATAAAAGAGTAAAATAATCCATGATATGGGTGTGATTAGAAATCAAAATTGCTTTACCTTTTATCGCTCGCGATTTCTTTTTTACATTATCTTTATAATATCTTTGTCTTAAAAGCAAAAATAAAGGAAGAAATCCTGTGAATTTAAAGAAGAATCTAAGTATTGCTTTAATGAATTTCATTTTTTCCGTGTTAAATATTCTTTATATGAATAAATACAACCACAGTATTGCTGATTATATAAATTATATTTCTTTCGTAAAGATGTACCAATTTCTAATCCCTTATTTTTCTTAAAGTCAGAATAAAAATATTTTGTATTTGGATATTTTTGCGATAACTTTTCGCCAATTTCATTTAATTTTTGGCTGTTCTTTTGTCGCGATATAGACATCACAGTCGTGAAATAATCAAAATTGTTTTCATTAGCAAAACGATATGCTTCATCCATTCTTTTTTCATAGCAAGAAAAGCAACGGATGCCACCTTCTTTAACATCACCATAAATATCTAAAAACTTATTGTAATCATGATTGTTATAATTTGTTTCAATTATCTTGATATCATAGCCATATTCTTTCTTATAAATTTCTAGCAATTTTTTAAGTTCTTCTAAACGACGAAAATATTCTTCGCTTGGATAAATATTTGAATTATTAAAATAAATTGTGACATTAAAATATGGACATAAATCAAGAAGTGGAAAGCAAGCGCAGGGACCGCAGCAAGCATGCAAAAGCAATGATTTTTTATTGTTTTTATCGAGTTTAGCAAGCTCGATTCTTGATATTTTATAATAATTAATCTTTTGATCCATATATGAACATTGAATCACCAAAAGAGAAGAAACGATATTTATTGTCTATCGCATGCTTATAGCATTCAAGAGTGAATTCTCGACCCATAAATGCACTTACAAGCATGATGAGAGTAGATTTTGGGAGATGGAAATTAGTAATTAAAGCATCGATTGCTAAAAACTTATATCCAGGTTTTATAAATATAGCAGTGTCTTCTTCGCAGGCAACAAATTTATGATATTTTTGCATAATCGCTTCAAGAGTTCTTGTCGCAGTTGTGCCAAGCGCAATAATGCGTCGCTTTTCTTCTTTAGCTTTATTTAATTTGTTCGCAGTTTCTTCATCCATCATAAAATGTTCAGAATGCATTTTATGTTCTTCGACTGTTTTTTCTTTAACAGGTTTAAAAGTGCCAAGACCAATATTTAATGTGATATCAAGCACTTCAACACCCTTTGCTTTTAATTTTTCAAAAAGTTGTTCAGTGAAATGAAAACCCGCTGTTGGGGCAGCAGCACTTCCTAATGTTTTTGCATAGACAGTTTGATAACGAGAATTATCTTCGCATTGTTTTTTAATATAAGGAGGAAGAGGCATATTGCCAACTTCATTTAATATTTCAAGGAAAATACCATCATATAAAAATTCCATTATGCGAATGCCTTCATCTTTTACTTCAAGGCATTTCGCTTTTAACAGTCCATTTTTAAAAGAAATAATTGATCCAACTTTTATTGGTTTAGCGTTCCCGCATAAACATTCCCAAATATCACCTTCAATATTTTTTAAAAGCAATACTTCCACATGGGCGTGGGTTTCTTCTTTTTCTCCGAATAATCTTGCCGGTAATACTTTAGTATTATTTCTTACTAATACATCGCCCGGTTTAAAATAATCAACAATGTCATGAAAGATTTTATCTTCATAACATTTTTTATCTTTATCAATCACTAAAAGACGTGATTCATCACGGACTTTTGCGGGTGATTGGGCAATTAACTCTTCAGGAAGTTCAAAATCAAATAATGAAATGTCCATTTTAAAAACCTTTCTTAGAACCGTATTTTCTAAGCATTTCTTCTTTAAAATCGCCAAAGCGATCTTCTTTAATGGCTTTGCGAGCTTCTTCCATTAAATGAATTAAGAAGCGAACATTGTGCAAAGACAAAAGTCTTTTGCCAAATGTTTCATCAGCCACATAAAGATGGCGAAGATACGCTTTTGTATAATTTTTACAAGTATAGCAATCGCATTCATCATCGAGTGGTGAAAAATCTTCTTTGTATTTGGCGTCGCGAATATTCACTCTTCCTTTACTCGTCATTAACGCTCCATGGCGAGCGATACGAGTTGGTAAAACGCAGTCAAACATATCAACACCTTTAGAAATTCCTTCTAATAAATAATCGATAGATCCAACACCCATCAAATAACGAGGTTTATCAAATGGCAGATATTTAACTGAATAATCAACCATTTTGGAGAAGACTTCTTTAGGTTCGCCAATTGATGTTCCACCAATTGAATAGCCCGGAAAATCCATTTTAGCTAATTCTTCAGCACAATGTTTTCTAAGTTCTGGAAATTCACCACCTTGGACAATGCCAAATAATGCTTGGTCTTCTCTTTTATGAGCGTCAAGTCCTCTTTTGGCCCAGCGGAGTGTTCTTTCAACAGAATTTTTAGCATATTTTTCATCGCATGGATATGGGATACATTCATCAAAACTCATAATGATGTCTGCCCCTAATTTTTCTTCAATACCAATCACGCTTTCAGGGGTGAAAAATAATTTATCACCATTAAGGTGGGATTTAAATGTAACACCTTCTTCACTGATTTTACGATTTTTTTGTAGTGAAAAAACTTGGAAACCGCCAGAATCGGTTAAAATTGGACCATCATAATTCATAAATTTATGGAGCCCACCAGCTTTAGCGACAATATCTTCTCCAGGACGAAGGTGGAGATGATAAGTATTTGACAAAATAACTCCAGCGCCTAAAGATTTAACTTCTTCTGGAGACAAGGTTTTAACAGTCGCAAGCGTGCCTACTGGCATAAACATTGGGACTTCAACATCACCATGTGGGGTGTGAAGGATGCCATATCTTGCGCCTGTTTGTTTATCGATATGTAATATTTCTAAATAAAAATTTTTCATAAGTGAATAGATTATAAACTATTCAAACGATATTTGAAATCCTTTACCATTTAAAATTGAAGTTTTGCTTAGCCATAATGATTTCATGGAATGATTTTCTTTTGCCGATAAGCATGAATATTGCATAGCCTAATATCGACACAGCTATGAATTCGCCAATACCAACAAATAAAACGTTATACCAAAATGGTAAATCTAATAAGAAATATAATTCTGCACCGACGACAAAGGAATTGATAATAACTGGAAATAAAGTGGCCACAAAAAGATTTTTCATATATGAAATAATAAGGCCGGACACAAATGTTGCAAGCGTGCCAAAAACTGCGTCAATAATTCCCATATCACCAACCATATTGGCAAAAAAGCAACCGATTGATAAACCGATTACATAGTCTCTTCTAAAGAAACAAAGAAGCAATAAAACTTCAGAAATTCTTACTTGGATATCTCGATAAGATATTGCTCCGAGCAAGAACGTTAATAAAAAATAAATAGCGGCGACTAATCCATTACGTGTAATCGCCTTAATGACGTTATTATTCATCAATAACATCCTCCTTGTTTTCTAGTGGTTAGGCAAGGTAACACTTTTGTGATGTTTAATTTTTCTTAATCGCGTCTGCGATAAGTTTAGCAACTGATAATACGACTACATCCTTACCAAATTCTTTTTCGATCGTATCAGTTACGAATACGCCTTTGATGTTTTTATTAAGTGTTCCGCTGGAAAAAACGCCATGCGTTGCTGCAATATAGACGTCTTTTGCACCGTGCTTGATAAGTTCATCATAAGCGTTATTAATTGTCCCGCATGTATCGATAATATCATCAATAATAAGGCACGTTTTACCTTTGACATCACCAACAACATTGATAACTTCACTTTTGTTAGGAGCTGGTCTTCTTTTGTCGATGAAAGCAATGCTTGCTCCATCAAACATTGAGCCTAAGTCTCTCGCGCGAAGAGCGCTTCCATGGTCTGGTGCGACAACAACAATATCGCGATGAGATATTCCTAATTCTAAAAAATAATTAGCTAAATATTCGCCAAAAAGTTCACTTGTATCAATGTTGATAACAGGACAGGAAAAGAAACCTTGAATTTGGGAAGTATGTAAATCGAAAGTAATGATTTTTTCAATGCCTACGACTTGATATATAAGCGCCATAACTTTGGCAGAAATTGGTTCGCCAACTTGAGCAATTCTATCTTGTCGAGAATAGCCAAAATAAGGAATTACTAAAGTAATAGAAGCAGCTTCTGAATTCTTCAAGGCATCTGCAAACAATAATATTTCCATAATATTGTCTTGGGCAGGCTTTCCGGTTGATTGAATTATTATGGCATTTTTTCCACGAACATTTGTCATGTTTCTCGCCATAATTTCGCCATCTAAAAAATGCTCAATTTCAACTTCTCCGACTGGAGCATTTAAAATTTTTGCAACTTCATTTGCTAATTTTTTATTAGCAGATAAATGAAATATTATTGTCTTTTCCATGGCTATGATTTTACCATCTTAGTATCGATATTAAAACGATTTTTTTATTCACTTCGTCTTTTTGAATAAGACGTTTTTTATTTATATCAAATCCAAGTTCTTCTAAATGATTGATTCCTTCAAGTGATGTGAGCCAATATCGCAAGCCAAAATTTTCAAGATTTTTGTCTTTATTTGCAGCGAAAAATTCTTC
>JALFFX010000018.1 GCA_022777645.1 Erysipelotrichaceae bacterium | reverse complement strand
TGTTTGACGACACCTGTTCGGTAGCTACTTCAACATATAGGTGTCTTTTTATGTTGCAAGAAACTAATTTTCGTGATTTCGTCGAATCTTTATCTATTGATGAACTATTAGATTTAGAAAGAGAAATTAGATATAGGAAATGGCGGATTAAATTAGGTGGAGACGATTTTAGTGATTTAGCTATTAAATATGGCAGGGAGCCAATCTGTCCTAAATGTAAAAGCCATAATTATATAAGATTCGGCTTAGGCAACAACAAACGCAAGTGGCTGGTATTTACATAACGATACATATTATGCAAAACGCACTGCTAAAACTTATAGTACTGCATATACTTTTGAAAGTGGAAAGACTATTGTCCAAGGAGAAACATATTGGTTTGAATGCAAGCCAATAACTTGGAATGTATTATCAAATAATAATGGTGATTGCTTTGTTCTTTCTTCACTTCTTCTTGATACTCATAATTTCTATAACAAATATGACAATAGAAAAATTGATGGCAAAACTGTCTATGCAAACAACTATGAGCATAGCGATATAAGAACATGGCTTAATGATGATTTTTATAATGCCGCATTCATTTTGAATAAATCATATATTCAAGAAACCACTGTCGATAATAGTGCAGCTACAACAAACAATGCTACTAACCAATACGCTTGTAGAGATACAGTTGATAAAGTATTCCTTCCAAGCTATCAAGATTATATAAACGCTGATTATGGATTTTTGGCTAAGAACGACTTATCTGATACCAGAGTTGCTTTAGTATCAGATTATGCAAGGGCTAATGGTGCTGCATGCCGAAATGCGACAACATATTATGGATCTTATTGGACACGTTCAGCCGATAGTTCATATAATGAATATGCAACAGCAGTTGGCGATTGGGGTCAATTTATGTTTACCAGTGTCGCTCTTGAAGCAGATTGTGTTCGCCCATGCATGAACATTAAAATTAGTTAATAAATAATTTCCTTAAGATGAAAGCCTTTGTATCAACAACAAGGCTTTTTTCTTTATATATTCATGTAATCGCTTTTGTATTCTTTATTTTTTAATAAATGCTAAACTAAATTTGAGGTCATCAATTATGAGAATTGCGTTAATTGCCCACGATAAGAAAAAACAAGAAATGATTGAAATTGCTAAAAAATATAAAGGCACTTTAGCAAAACATACATTATATGCTACCGGCACAACCGGGACATTGGTGATGAATGAAACAGGACTTGATATCAATAGAATGAAAAGCGGTCCACTAGGTGGTGATCAACAAATTGGTTCTATGATCGCGTGCAATGAATTAGATTTAGTTATCTTTCTCCGCGATCCTTTAACTGCCCAACCACATGAACCTGATGTATCAGCGTTATTAAGACTTTGCGATGTCACAAATACCCCATTAGCGACAAATATAGCAAGTGCTGAAATTATGCTTGTCGCCTTATCGCGAAATGAAATAACAAAACAAAAATAATAAATAATCAATTGTCGCTTCCGAAACGACAATTTTTTATTTTGACCTCCTTATAATAAAGTCATCTTGAAAGCAAAGGAGGTAAAAAAACTATGAACAAAAGAGAAATAAAAAAACTCAGCAAAGCTTTTCAAGCAACAGGATATTCTTTAGATGAAATTGCCTGTATTTTCATTAGCATGTATAAGCAAGGAGTTATCTCGTTTGAGGAATATGTACAACTTTTAAACACGATTGATAGATTCATCAAACCAGAATATTATGAGATGATCAAAAATAAGCAATTCTCGTAGATTGGAAAAACAAAAATGGATAAAAAAGAATTTGATTTATTAGTGTCACAAATGCGCATTCAAGGACTTGATGATGATAAAATCATGCATGTCTTATATCAAGTTTTTCTTCGCGACAATTGTGATATTAAAGACTATGAATTAATGGTCAATTGGCTTGGATATTCTTTAAGTGATGATTTTTATAAAGATCACGGATTAAAAAGAAAATAATTATTTGCTATATAATCTTTTGCCATAAACTTCATCTTCAGTTGTGACATCGATTGCTAGTTTTTTAAAGATATCTTTATCTACTTCTGGCAAGATAACTGTGGAATGAGCTTGGCATCCTTTTAAATCTTTTAAATGTTTTATCGCTCTTTTGGCAAGAGGATTTGATTTAGCAGATATCGCAAGAGCGTTAAGCACTTCATTAAGATGAAGGCGTGGATTTCTTTTACCCAATATCTTTGTTTTAAATTCAGATATTGGTTCAATAATCGATGGCACGATTAAATCGTATTCATCATCAATTTTTGAGATATATTTAAGTGCATTGAGAATAAGGGCTGAACTCGCTAAAAGAAGTGATGATGTTTTCGCGGTTATAATCTTTCCATCATTTAATTCGATCGCCATTGATTCAGTGTTAGTTTCTTTCTTTTTGTTTAATGCCGCTTCCGCACATTTTCGATCAGATGACGAAATATTAAGTTCTTGCATAAGCAAACTAATTTTATCAAGTGTTGTTTCATTTATTTTGCCATTGCGATAATCAACTTTAGCTTGATAATATCGTCTGATAATCTCATTTTTGCTCGCTTTATCTGATATATCTTTGTTAATAATGGCAAATCCTGCCATATTAACTCCCATATCAGTTGGAGAATTATATGGACAAGCGCCATATATTGAAGTGAATATTGATTTTAAAACTGGAAAAATTTCAACATCGCGATTGTAGTTAACCGCCATTTTGTTATAAGCATTTAAATGGTATGGATCAATCATATTGACATCGTTTAAATCCGCGGTCGCGGCTTCGTAGGCTAAATTGATTGGATCTTTTAAAGCAATGTTCCAAATTGGAAATGTTTCATATTTTGCATATCCCGCTTTCACTCCGTTTTTGTTTTCGTGGTAAAGTTGTGATAAACAAGTAGCCATTTTTCCACTTCCTGGACCTGGAGCAGTGACTACAACTATTTTACGGCTTGTTTTGATATATTCATTTCTCCCAAAACCATCATCGGATAATATTTTTTCAACACAATGAGGATAGCCATCGATGACATAATGCTTATAAGTTGTTATGCCAAGATTATTCAGTTTTTTGATGAATGTATTAACAGATGGATTATCTTGATATTGGCAAATGCACACCGAGCCAACAAAAAGCGATGATTCGCGGAATGCATCAATGAGGCGAAGCACTTCCCCTTCATAATTCGTGCCGATATCATTTCTGATTTTGTTTTTGATAATGTCTTTCGCATTGATGGCGATAACAATTTCTACATCGTCTTTAATTGTCAAAAGCATTTTGAGTTTGGTGTCTGGCTCAAAGCCGACAAGAACACGCGATGCATGATAATCATCGAATAGTTTTCCTCCAAATTCGATATATAATTTATCGCCAAATTGTTTAACGCGATTTAAAATATTCTCGCTTTGTAATCTTAAATACAAATCATTATCAAATGCTTTTTCCATAAATGCCCCTTAACAAATAAAAACCGATGAGATTCATCGGTGAGTCTCATATATTTTAGCAATAAAAATATTATTGAGACAATACTGGTTGTAAATTTATAAAAATGAATTTTACTTTGCTCAAAATTACCACTTAAATATCTAATATTTTTAGCAATATGCATTAAAGAGTGCTTGTCAATTTTTTTTCTATAGTGTTAAATAAATATATAAAATTAAGATAGAATGATGAATTTTTATAAAAGATATTTATATACATAAATAAAATGCAAATTCTATTTTTTGGCGAGTCATTCGCTATTTTAGTTATTTATTAAAATCGCCGAAAAAGTGAATATATTATGCGAAGGAGGTTCGATACATGACACTCGGACAAAAAATAAAGAAATTAAGAACTGAAAAAGGGCTAACCCAAAA
>JALFFX010000073.1 GCA_022777645.1 Erysipelotrichaceae bacterium | reverse complement strand
CAAACTTCTTTAAGTGATAAGGAAGTTGATAGTCTAAAGCATAACAATTCCGCAGCTATTAAATTAGTATATGAAGCGATGATGAAATGGTTCAAGCATTACGAATTTACTTCGCCTGTAATGCATGACCCATTGACAGTTGCGTCATTAATTGATGAAACCATAATTGAAACACAATTATGTCATCTTGATGTTGATTTAACAAAGGACGGTTATACATATATCAATGATAATTGTCACAATAATGTTTATGTTTCAACATCCCTCAACAAAGAAAAGTTCTTTAAATTATTTAAAGAAACCCTCGCAATTTAGTTAAGAAAGGAGATACTTATGACGAAAATTGCATTGTGCAGTATTCTCGCATTTTCCACCGTATTTGGTTCGTTAGCTGGCAAGATTAGCCGTGTTAAAACTACAACTGGAATCGATGGCGATTTGCTTGGTGCTGCTCAAGTTACCTGCACAAACGCACGTAGCGAAGATGTTGGTAACACAATTGAAATTAATGCGAACAAAGCCGGCAATTCTGATATGAGTGGTACTGGTATTTATTTCAGAATGAAAAACTATACCGCAACAGAGACGCCACTTACTGTTCAAATTAATTCAACAAACGGTACAATTGTTGCACCAACTACAAATGTCAAACAAACCTATTATGACAAAACTGGTGCTGAAGTTGCTGGATCAAATCCAAGAAACTTTGGTAACTATTTAATGCTTCCAGCTAACTTTGATGGTTTTGTTTACATGAATTATGCAACCCAAATGACAAAAACTAAGGGCGATAATGAATTTACTCCAAATTCTATTTGGCGTATTTATGTCAGTTATAGTGGATCATATGATTCATATGCAAATTATGCGATTGGTGACATTTTTACCGACACTACTAATGTATTAGATACATCAACTCTAGATACTGAAAGCTTTAATAGTGTCTTTATTAACCAATGCGCCGATTATCAAGCTGTTACTCAATTGGCCAGAACTGAAGAAGATACTTTTATTCCAGATGGTGATCTGAAAGGTGGCATTCAAGTCGATGCTTCTACATTAGGTTATGGCGGCTTCATGATGAAATTTGGTGCCTTAGTCGATTGTAGCGATGGCATTTTTGTCCGTATGAAAAACATGAAAGCTGCTTCAACATGGCTTATGATTCACGTTGCTAGCGACTGGTTTGCTAATCGTTCTATCAACACCAAAGGTGCATCGATGTATTTATATGAAAATGATGGAACAACAAAAACATCAAAAGTTGTTAACGAATACGGATATTTTGAAATTCCTGCAAATTTTGATGGCTATTTAAATATTCCAATGGCATCTTTATCAGGTGATACTACATGGTCAGGTTCTGCTTTTAATCCTGCCACAGCAAACGCCTTATATTTTGAAGCCGATGGTTTAAATCTTCAAATTGGTGATATCTTTACAAAAACAGCAAAAATATTCGATGGTAGCGATCGTTTTGCTTCTGATTTAGCCAATGTATATGAAACATGGACTTCATTTCCATACACTGTTTTAGAAGGCAGTAAAGAAGTTCCTGTTGTATTATTTGATTACACCCAAATTGAATATCAATTCAATGTTGAAAACGGTGTTAATATTACTGCTAAACAAAATCCAGATAATAGCGTATTCTCCAAAGTCACTGCTACATTTGCTGAAGCAATCAATTTAAGTGCTGGTGAAGCTATTGCCATTTCCTTTAAAGGCGTTGGTAATTATGCTTTTGGCCTTGAATTCTTCGATGCAAGCAACAATTATTTACAAATGCCAGATGCATCAGTAAGTGCTTCAAAACCAATTCATTTCATTTCTAGTGGTGTTGCTACAAGCATGAACCATACAACTGGCGACGCTAATACAATTCATACAGTCGCTGGTGAAGGTGTTATCGTTATTGAAAAAGATTTCTTAAAGCAAAAAGTTGGCGAAACATTTTCTTGGGGTGAGGTCAAAGGCTTTGTTGTCAGCGTCCACACCTATTATGATAACGGCATTAATGTTTCCTTTGGCGATATCGGTACAGTTGATCAAACAACATTAACCCATAGCGTTGTTTATCACACTGATGAACATAATTTCGATGATGTATATGCTGCAAGCGATGAATTCGTAACTGCCAAAGTCGTCTACACACCAGTGCCATCACAATGGATTGGCGATGTAAAGATTATCGATTCACTCAACTACAAAGATGATGCAACATTAAAACAAAATGTCACATATGATATAGGTGATAATGCTTGCTCATATAATAAAGAAGGCGATGGCATGTTTGTCCATATTGGACCATTTGAAACAGGTCATACATATGGCAATTATATGTGCTTAGGCATGTTTGATAAAGGCTTAACTACTGATAGAAAACAAGCTTATCGCATGGTCAACGAAACAAAAGAATACGCTAAAGGTATTACTTTCTATGCTGAAAATAGATCAGTTAGAGAAATTGGTTTAACTATTCAATTCGATGAAGTCATCCCAGGATCATCTGTTACAGAAAGATGGTGCGTTACTGGTTATCCAGCAATGTATTATGCCTATGATGTTATTAAAGATTGTGATTATTTGATGTATGCAAAATCTGACCAAGTTCAAATTCCAGTTGGGTTTAAAGGCTACATCAGAGTTCCATTTACATCCTATAGTGTTCCTGAATGGAATGCTGGTTTAACAGGTGTTGACCAAGTTCTCGACCTTGATCATTTCTCAGGCAACTTCTTCTTAACAAGTGATAATACTCGTTTTGAAGACTTAGAATATTTCATTAAAAATGTTGGTCTTTATTTCAACACAACACGTAAGAGCAATTTCTTAAGCAGTGAAAATACAATCAAGGCCAATATGGGTTTAGGAGAATAAGTTTATGAAAATTAAAAATTCAATTTTATTAATTGCCTCCGCTCTTCTTCTTGCTGGATGTGGAGATGTTTCTTCTGAATCATCAACTCCTTCGGGTAGTGATACACCAACAACTAGTGTTGATACAAGACCTGATTATGAAAAAGGTGAACAAAAAGAAGTTCTTGGCACCGGATTAATGTTTACTGAATCGCTTGGATATAACACAAAAGATGCCAGCATCTTCGATGAAGGCAATGTTCGTTATGTTGTCTATGATAGTAACGAAGTAAGTAAAGGTGAACAAGTATTTGCAGCAAGAAAAGCCACTAAAGTAGATGGCAAATGGGTTTATCAAGAAAAACATGTCATCTTAAAAGGTGGAACAACTTGGGATAAATATATTTATCAACCAAGCGTCGTTAAAGGTTCATTTAAACTTGGTGATGAAACTTATTCATATTTGATGGCTTACCAAGGAAATGCTGAAGTTGGTAACTATCATAACCACATCGGATTAGCGGTTAGCAAAGACGTATTATCCGGCTGGGTTAAAGTTGGCAATGCTCCAATTTTAGAAAATCCTGAAATTTATAGCGGTTCCTTTGGTTATGGTTCCCCATCACTTGTCTCTATCGATAAAGCTGGAAAAGTGTTGCTCAGCTATGCATTTGGTGAAACACAATTATCGGGCACAAGAATCAAACAAATCGATGCTTCAGATTTAGATAATTTAAAAGTTGAAGCAGGATATAGTGAACTTCCATGTGCTGGTCTTATTGGCCGCGATGATAATGTTGTCACCAATGCCACACTTAGTTTCTTTGATGATTATTCTGGTGTTGTTTTAGCAAATGATGGCATGCCATCAAGCAACGCACCTGGAAATGCGAGAGGCTTTGAAATTGCTAAAGCAAATAGTGAGATCATCTCTTCAGCAAGCGAAACCTGGACAAGTGTTAAAAAAGTAACAGGTAACGATACAATTGATTATGATGATGAAACATCTCTTGGCTGGGATGAACTTTATTCACCTGCTATCGTTACTGATGCTTATGGCTTATTAGCAAATGATGCCACAAAACTCGAAGTTTGCTATTCAACATATCAAGAAGGCGTCACTGGTGCAAACTATACCGCATCGCTTTGCCTTATCGAGGTGATTTTAGGTGAATAATAAAATTCTTCCCTCTTTATTGATGGTAGTTTTTATGCTCACAGGATGTTCAACTAATAACGAAACAACTTCTTCTACTGGTGATTCAACTACTTCTAATGGTGATTCAACCACTTCTACACCAGTAGAAGAATTAAAAGAGTCTTTTGTTCCAAATGTTGGCGAAGTAAAAATGCTATTTGATGATGGCACGATCGGCGAAACTCGACGTTATAATTATTGTCCATCTTATTTCATCGAAAATAATGTCGCGCATGTCTTTTATTGCACAAATAAAGATGAAGGTAATGTCACTGACTATATCGGTTATCGAAGAGGAGTAATTAGAGACGATAAAGTTAAATATAGCGATGAAACATCATATGTTTTAACTCATGGTGATATTGGTAGTTGGGATTCTCGCCACGCTTGCGATCCAAGCGTTATTAAAGGTGAATTCAAATTCCACGGCGAAACTTATTCATATTTAATGGCCTATCTTGGTTGCGTGCCAAGCGATTGCACCCAAAATGAAACAGGTATTGCTGTTGCAAAATCGCCAGCTGGTCCGTGGATCAAATGTGACTTTAAAGAAGATGGTGTCACCAAAATTAACCCAATTGTCTCAACAAGTGATTTTGCTTGTAACGAGAGTAGCTGGGGAACAGGACAGCCATCTTTGGTAAGTGTTGATAAAAAAGGGCGCGTTCTTCTTTTTACAACAGTCGGGGCCACGAACGGAACATTTACCAATTTACGAGAATATGATTTCTCTGATATTGATAATTATCAGCTCCTCCGCGAAAGGAATTCGATCAATACTGACGGTATTCGCGGTAGTGAAGGAAGCGCATCATTTATCAATAATGCAGACTTTGGCTATGATGAGGCAAAAAGACGAATCATCATGGCAAAACCACGTCAATATTTTGGCAAAGATGGCAAAGAACCTGGCTTTATTGCTGATACAATCGATGTTTATTACATCGATGATACGGAAGGCACAAATATTGGTGATGTCTTATTTGCTGGTAAAAATACCACCAAAATATGGAAACTTATCGGTACTATCAGCAAAGACCTTACAGGTTTTTTAAGAAATCATAATACAGGTCTTGCCACGGAT
>JALFFX010000061.1 GCA_022777645.1 Erysipelotrichaceae bacterium | reverse complement strand
CATCATAAACCTTTAAGCGCACAAAAGAGCTATGCAAAAATAATTATTTTATTTTTTCTTTGTTTTGATGAAGTTGCTTAATTCTATTTTTTAATTCTTTCTTAAAGTCTTCAAATCTTAAATTAGCGATTTCTTTATATTCTTTAAGCTTTGTGGCTAGGTGAATTGAATAGGCGAAATCAACCGCCATTGCGCCCATCACCATTCCCACAAAATATGTGTAAATTAGGTTTTCGCTAATCCAAGTAATACCTTCCACTAAGAATGGATTTAAAAGGAAATAATATAATGACCCAACGACTAACCATATTAAAGAGAACGAAGGGCAAATAATACCCATGATGTTTCCTTTACGTTTACTATAATCCCATAGTTTGACTTTAAGTCCTTTGATAAATATCAAACCGGCGATGAATTCCACGACTGTCATAGCAACACCGATGATAAGAATACGAACAATGATGTCTACTATTTGATTAGTTATTCCCAAAGGAATATTGCTAACAGCGTACAATGCTAGAACACCAAAACCATAAATTGGTAAATATGGTCCCGTTAAAAATCCTGGGTTCATCCATTTCTTTTGAGAAACAAATCTTCTAAAAAATAATTCAATTATCCACCCTATTAATGAGCCGATAACAAATAATGTTGAAATAATAACTAGATACTTCATATTGACTGCTTTCTATTTCTATTCTAACACCAAGAAAATACAAAGGATTAACACTTTTTGAAGTGATACCTTAAAAGCAAACAGTATTAATAGATTCATTTTATTTGCGAAAACTGTCATTTTATTAATACTTGTAAAAGAAACCATTATTCTTATTCACCAGAAAAAGCTCAAGAAGCGGCATCTAATTTAAAATAATTGTCTAAGAAGATATATATCGATTCATCAATTAAATATCGAACAATTTTTCCATTTTTATTTTGTTTTTTATTATATAAATCATTAGAATATACTTAGAAACTAAGAAAGGAATAAATTACATGGCATGTTTTTTAGTTAGTGCAACAGTTGGTATCGGAACCGCAGTTGCACGTCATATCGTCAAACATCACGAGAAAAAATTAGAATTAGAAGGAAAAACTCAACTTCCTGAAAAATTTGGCTCAGATATCAAATGGAGTCAAAAATTATCCTATCTTGAATTAACATTATTCTCTGGCTCATTTCTTTTGGCTATAGAACACATCTTGCATGGAGAAGTTGTTCCATTCCCACCATTCCTCACCGCCGCAAGCAATCCTGCTGATTTAGCGGAAATGTTAACTGAAATGGGGACTGTCGGAGTTGCCATGCTCGCTATCTTATTAGTGGCATGGGGTGTTGGTGTCCTTATTGCTGATTACTTCAAATTTAAGAAAAGGAAAAAAGGTTTGAAGGAGGCTGTTGTTAAATAATGTATTTTTTAACAACTTTAGCTTGTACCATTATCAGTGGTGTTTTATGGCTCTTCTTCAAAGATAGAAAATCATTACACCTCGATATCTTAACTATTATATTCGGTTCTTCCACATTAATGTGGCTAATTGACTGCATCTTTGCTGCGGCTAAAGGTGAACCATTCTTATCATTTGATGATCCTATTGATGGTTGGATTGCATTAGCATCATTTGTGGGAGCTATCTTCCTTTGGATCGTAATTAGTTTTATCATCAACAACAATAAAAGAGTTGAAGCTAAATAATTAAAGTAACAAAAAGTCTTTCTTTGTTATCGGAAAGACTTTTTATTTTGCTTTGCTAGCCTCTAGATATTCTTTTTGATGAACTCTTCAATCTTGTCAAAAGGAATTTTGTCGTGATTTATACCACCATCATGTAAGTCAGAATGTACAGCATCTTTGACTAATAAGAATTCTTTATTATCATCTCGCGCTAATATTGTAAAAGTTAGAGATAACTCTAGGTCAAGAGCAAAAATAAAAACACCTCAATTGAAGTGTTATTATTTGTCAAGCAGGCCAGCCTAATTAAGGAAACTACTAAATCGTTCCAGGTGTTAAGTGGATTCGGTTTCCCCCTGCATCGCTTTGTGCCATTCAAGAGAATGCGCCGTGGTCGTTACGCTGAATTTCCACCTTTGACAATGATATTATATCAATATATCAACACACATCAATCTTTGATTGAAAATTCATTTTGACAATAGATGTAAATTATATATAATATAAGTGAACCCAAGTTGGCAATTGGAGCCTTCCTCGGTTCATTTTTTTATGTTTATTTTGTTTTTAGGAATATTGTTTATATAATTTTCCAACTTTTTCTTAGGATATAAAGTAACTACTTTGTTGATGTTTGCGTTACGATTTAAAGTTAAAGGAGAACCTGTTTCTACTATTGCGATGATTGGATCTCCACAGCTAGCAATTATGTTTGTCACAATAACAAATCTAGTTCCATATACGCTTATTAAGCATTTAGTATTTTGCAAATCGTGCAAAGAGTCATAAATCTCTTCTGGAGAAAGACCATGAAAATTGTGTTTGCCTTTAGCTCCCAGAGGTTGCATACACTCCCAAAGCGTTTTGCTAGTAATAAATAAAGAGCTCTTTCTAAAAACATTAATATTTAAGTTGTTATTAATATTTTTTAAATGAGAATTAAGCAACTCAATATCAAAAGAAACATAATGATTTGCTTTGAATGCTTCAAATGCTTTAATTGCCTCTTTTTTATTCCCAAGATTGATTTTGCGTATCATGTCTATATTATTACATATAATGTAATAACTTGTCATTGAATTTTAAACAATTAATAGACTTTAGGCATCAAATATTCGGTCGTTTGAGGATTCGAGTGTGGAAATCTTTAACGTTTACATATTTTTTTCATCTTAAATAAAAAAGCGAGACTGTCTCTCGCGGTTTGGTGGGACCTAAACGGCACCCAATCAAATGGTTACCATTTGACATCTATATGATGCAAAATAAAACCCTATTTTTCAATAGGGATTTTAGATATTTTGGTGACCTGTACGGGATTCGAACCCATGAATGTATGCGTGAAAGGCATATGAGTTAAGCCTCTTCTCCAACAGGCCAATAGTGGCGCCTACCGAGGGACTCGAACCCACGACCGATCGGTTAACAGCCGATAGCTCTACCGACTGAGCTAGGTAGGCATCTTTGCGCCCTAATATATTACCATAAGAGCAAAAAGATTTACAACTACATTTTTAATTTTTTATAGTTGTTTGGAAATTTCGTTTAATAAATCGCCAACTGTAGAAATTTTATTCATATCAACATCATCGAAATGAACATCGTATTCTTCTTCTAATTGGAGAAGCATTTCGACGACATCAAGTGAGTCGAGACCAAGATCACGAATGAGTGTCGAATCTTCAATTGTTTCTTTATGAGCAGCACTTGCAAGTTTGGCTTTGATTTCACTAATTTTATCCATTGTTATAACCTCGAATGCGTTTATTATAATAATAAAAAGAGAATAGTTCAATATTATTTAAAAAACACTACTTCATTATTTATAAAAAAAGGGAAGTATTCTTCCCTTAATACTTATACTGATGGAGTATAAGTCACTTCGGTTGTAGCGATTTCTTCAACTCTAGAACCGACGGTATCACTCATTTTTCCAAATGATGTTACCATCGCGGTTAAAACGACACCGAAGATAGCAATAGTTAAAATAATTCCTAACAATTGACCTTTGATTTCTGACATATCTTTTTTTCCTCCTTTCTTAATTAAAATATCCAACCATTACACTGCGAACGACTGCGATTTCCATTAGATCATTCGCTAATATTAATGGCTTATATTGTTTATATATTTTGTATTTAACTAATTCCCCTATTTGTGGTTTAGAATTTCCAATCTCAACGATATATGCGCCGGCATCTTCCACCATTGCGACCGCGTCATCTTTTATCGCCCCTGATTTTGATATAAGATATGCCACACTTACGCTTAAAGATTCGATGTTTGAGTGAATGAATTCGATCGACATCAAATCACCGACAAGCGCGAATAAATTCGCTAAAAATAAAAGCGATAATATAAAACCTAATTTAGATCCCATTGATACTTTCTCCCACGATGTTCATGACACCAAAAGTGATCATCACAATTAATAACGCACTTGCGATAAGCGGAAAAATGGATAGCGAATCCATCATATTTCTCTTTTTTTCAACAAGATTCTTGCTGGCTTCATCTCTCATTTTGTTAAACAAAAGTTCATATTGCACTAAATAAATATCTTTATTGCCTTCATCAACCATTTGATAGAGACAAACAAGAAGTTGTTCAATTTGTAAAGATTTAAATTCATGAGCAAAATCAAGATATGGCTTAATGCTTTTATCGATATCGATATTGTTGATAAGTCTTGTTAAACGAAGCGATAAATATTCGCTTGCGAAGTTTTTAAGTTCGCCAAAAGCTTGATAAATGCTAAAGCCATTTTGTAAAAATGTTTTAAGAAAAGGTAAAAGGGAAACAAATTCGTCTTGGGCTTCTATTTCTCTTTTTTTAAGCAAATCATCGTATCGCGATAAATAAAAATAAGAAAATAAGACAAAAGCAAAAAATGTAAAGGCAAGAAAAATTATTTGCTTTAAAAATAAATAAGAGACAATTCCAATAATCAAAAGAAAGATATCGATAATAAAAATTGTTAATATTTCTTTTTTAAAAGAAAGCTTGAGCGATTCGATTTTTTCTTTAATCTTTTTCATATGTTTCCTCCTTTATTGGGACGATGACAAATTTATTGATAAAAGAATAAATAGCGAAAAGAAACAAAAGATAATAAGCGATTAATAAGATGAAAAAGATATTGCTTGAAAGCATTATTTGATAAAAGCTAGATAAGGATAATCGTAAAAATATCAAAACAAGAAAGGACATAAACCATAACAAAAAATATTCAAATGTCTTCTTTCTATTTATTGATATTGTTTGATTGATACTATCTTCAATTCTTCTAATTTCATTTAATAATGATTCTGATAATTTCAGCACATTGCCACCTTGTTCCATATGAAGAGAGATGACTTTAACAAACATTGAATAAACACTAAATGAGAAATATTTTTTCAAATATTCGATCTTTTCAAAAGAAGTCATTTGGTTCATATTGTTATTTAATTCATTAAATTTATTGCTTTTATTTCTTGTGCCACTTATATATGCTTCATCAAGACTATCTTTGCTTGATAATGTAATTAAAAAAGAGGAGATAAATCCAAAACAATCGCTAGATTTTTCAAGAGTCAAAATATATTTATTGATCTTTTTTCTCGCCACCAAAAAATAGAAAGCGAAATAAATAACAAATAGTCCAAGCGATAAGAAGATATTATTGCTTGTTAAATAACAAACAGTAAACACTATTAAGGTTAGACAAATAGCAAACAAATCATATTTTTTCATAATTTTTCCTTTCATAAACGACATCAAGGTTTTGCGTTTTTTCGTTATAAATCGCGATTTGCGACACAAAGCGTTTAACTTCTTTGTTTGGTAATATTTCTCTTTTCAAGATAATGTAATTTTTTATCGAATAATTTATTTCTTCTAATATGTCTTTATAATCTTGGTTTTGACTATATTGCATCACCATTCTTGCTAGTCTATTTCTCATCTTTCTAACATCATCGGCATGGATGGTAGTAATCAAAGGATGTCCGCTTGATAAAGACACCATTATGTCTTTCATTTCTTTATCGCGAGATTCAGCAATAATTAAATA
>JALFFX010000067.1 GCA_022777645.1 Erysipelotrichaceae bacterium | reverse complement strand
TCTTTATGATTATGTCATCGCAAAATATGGTGAAGCAAATTACAAAAACTTCATTGGTCGTGAAATCATGCCAATGAATGTCTCCAATGCGTCGTTTATTATTGAACAAGACTTTGGAACACCTCTAATAATTGTATTTATCGGTATTTCGATGTCGATAAGCGCAATTTGTTTGCTCAAAAAGAAATCAACAAAAGAGTAGTCCGCCGGTGATTGGATGATAATTTGAAACTTTAGTTTCATTTTATCTCCAGAATATCACTTGTCCTCAATATGAGGATTTTTATTTTATAAAAAAAGAGATTGGATTATAATTTCTTTAATGGTTACGTTGCTTAGAAAAATCTTTATCAAAGATTATAAAAATGTCACTAACGAAAAAACTAGAAATGCCCATGGCAAATTAGCTGCTGCATTTGGCATTGTTTCAAATGCTTTTTTATTTGCTATAAAACTTGCTTTTGGTATATTGGCAAATTCTGTATCTATCATCGCCGATAGTGTTAACAACTTATCTGACTTTGGAAATTCTACTATTACATTAGTTGGTTTTAAGATGGCAAATAAACCTGCTGATAAAGAGCATCCTTTTGGTCATCAAAGAATTGAATATATAAGTGGCCTTATGGTTAGCATTGTTATCGTCGCATTAGCAATTTTGCTAATGTACAATTCAATTGTCAAAATTGTAAGTGGTGATAGTGCAACATACGATATTATCTCTTTTATTATTTTAGGAATTGCAGTTGTTTTGAAATTAATACAAGCATATTTTAATTTTGCTATTTCTAAGATTATTAAATCGGTGGCATTAAAAGCAACTGCGATTGATTCTTTAACTGACTCAATTGCAACATTTATTCTTCTTGTCAGTGCTTTATTATCATATTTCTTCTCGTGGAATATTGATGGATATGTTGGTATTATCATTGCCTTATTCGTTGGCTATTCTGGTATCAAGATGATCAAAGAAACATCATCGCCACTTATCGGTGAATCTGTTGATAAAACAATTATTAATAATATTGTTAATGATATTACTAGTTATGAAGGAGTTTTTGGCATTCATGATGTTGTTGCTCATAACTATGGGCCAACCAAAATATTTATAACTCTTCATGTTGAAGTTGATTCAAATGTCAATGTTAATGTGTCTCATGATTTAATCGATAATATCGAACATGATATTTCAAAGAAATATAATGTTGAAATAACCATTCATATGGATCCAATTGACAATAGTAATCCGGAGACAAAAAGACTAAAAGAAAAATGCCAAGAAATTGCTAGAAACATAAATAAAGAATATTCGATTCACGATTTTAGAGTGGTATATGGAACAAGTCATAACAATGTTATTTTTGATATTGTTGTTCCATATGGTGTGAAAGAAAACGAACAATCCTTAACAAAAATCATAGAAGAAAAAATGAACGAAAATGAAGGTATTAAAATCAATATTGTTCTTCATATTGATCACCCATTTTCTGAAAGGTAATTATGAACTGTCCAAAATGCAATTTCGAAAACGTTGATAATGCGTCTTATTGCATCAATTGTGGCGCGAGAATGGATGGAAAAGTTACTTGCCCACAATGTGGTGAATTCATCGAAAAAGATGAATGTCAATGCAAGGATTGTGGCTTTACAATTTCAAAAGAAATTAAACAATCTAATAAATTTAATGACACCATATCACGTATTTTAAAAGTGTATGGGAAAGTTGCTACATATGTATCTTTAGCCATTTTTATATGTGCTTTGATTTTTCCATTTTTAAAAATAATTAATCCCGCATCAGATAATGCTTTTGATGGATATGGAATTTATTATTTAAGCAAATACATTGAAGAATGGGTTTCGCATTTAAATAGCGTGTCCCCTAGTGTTCCATATGGATTTATTATCAATTCAATTTCAACATTTTTTGTTGTTTTAGTTGTTATATGTAATATTGTTATCAATATTATCATTGGCGTATCTGGCCTTAAAAAGATTTCTAAAGCAATTAACGAAAAACACTTTGATGTTTTCTTGCATAAAGAATTAATTGCAATCTTTTTAGCAAATATTATCTCAACAAATTTGATGAACGCGATTTTAGGAAGCACAAC
Source organism: Erysipelotrichaceae bacterium (assembly GCA_022777645.1). Taxonomy (GTDB): domain Bacteria; phylum Bacillota_I; class Bacilli_A; order RFN20; family CAG-826; genus Fiminaster. The sequence continues at coordinate 458 of JALFFX010000067.1, read as the reverse complement.
ATCATCACTTATGAATTCTTTCCTTTCGATAACTGGATTCACATTGTTCGGTTATGGTTTATTAATGTTATTAAAATCATTTAATAAACAACGCATTTTATATTTTGCGATGAATTGTTTGCTATTGCTTTCATTTGGACTTATTGGAACATATCTTAACACTTTATTTTTGCCACTTATTAATGCCACCACAAGTGGAGGGGTAACTGTATCATTTAACGCGATTAATTTATTTTCCAATTTATTGATGTATTTAAAAGCATATCCAGAAAATAATTATTATATTGCCTCATTAGTATTAAGTGCTTATATGGTTGTTATCGTAACTTCTTTAATCGTTGCTTTTATTATGATTGCCAATCAATTGTTCAATCAAACTTTAAAAATTGATGAAAACAAAACAAAATCACCGTATTATGCATTATCATTAACAAGCATTATTTTATCGACCATTTTAT
>JALFFX010000064.1 GCA_022777645.1 Erysipelotrichaceae bacterium | reverse complement strand
TCAAGGAATTGTTTGGCTTGCATTAAACCATTTTGCCCAGTTGTCGCATCGATAATTAAAAATGCTTCATGAGGTGACCCTGGAATCTCTTTTCCAATAACTCTAGAGATTTTGGCAAGCTCATTCATCAAATTAACTTTGTTATGAAGTCTTCCCGCTGTATCAACAATTAATAAATCAGCATTAATTTCTTTAGCTTTTTTAGCGCCTTCATATGCAACGCTTGCCGGGTCGCTATCAGGTTTTCCAATAACGATAGGGCAAGACAAACGATTTGCCCATACTTGAAGTTGTTCTGTTGCACCTGCTCTAAATGTATCAGCAGCTGCTAAAACAACTTTTTTGCCCATATTGATATAGCGATACGCTAACTTGGCAATGGATGTTGTTTTACCAACTCCATTAACGCCACATACAAGCAAAACAGTTACTCCGTTTTCAACAAATTTTATATCGCTTTGAATATCGTTTCCTTTTGTTGCGTAATCTAAAAACATTTTATCGACCAATAATTCATTAATTGTTTTTGGATCTTTAATGTTTTCTTGTTTTGATTGTTCAAGCACTTCTTCGATAAGGCGAATTGTTAAATTAACACCGACATCAGCTTCAATTAATATTTCTTCTAATGAATCAAAATAATCTTGGTTAACACTTTTGTATTTTAAAGATAATTCATCTAATTTAGAGGCAAAATTTGCCCGAGACTTTTCCATACCTTTAACATATGTATTTGTCTCGACATTATTTTTCTTAGCAAATTTTTCTTTTAAAAATTTAAAAAGTCCCATCTTTATCTTCCTACTCTTTTATTTAGGGCATCTTTAGCAGCGTTTTGTTCAGCTTCTTTTTTGCTGTGGCCTTCACCTTCACCAATACATATATCATCAAAAAATACATGAACTTTAAAATATTTATCATGGGCTGGCCCAATTTCATCCACTACTTTATATGTTACAGATTCGCGATGTTCGCTTTGCATTTCTTCTTGCAAGCGAGATTTGTAATCTTGGCTATCGCTTAATTGATATTTTTGAATGCTTGGATACATTGTTTTGATGATAAATTCGCGACATGCTTTAAAGCCAGTTGAGATGAATAAAGCACCAATAAAGGCTTCAAAAACATCTTCAAGAATGTTATCGCATTGTTTAATATCACGAGAAAATGAGTTGCCGACTTTGATATATTCATCAAAATGTAATTCACGAGCAAAATTAGCAAGAGAATGAGTTGAGACAAGCGCACTTTTTAATTTGGTTAGTTCGCCTTGTTTCATCTCTTTATGTGATTTAAACGCTAATTCGCTAACGATTGCGCCTAATATTGAATCGCCTAAAAATTCTATTCTTTCATAATCATGATGTTTTGTTTTCGCATCGGCGTTATAAGAAGAATGAGTAAAAGCAATATCGAATAATTCGACATCTTTTATTTTTAGTTTGAGTTGTTTTAATAATAATTCAATATTTTTCATTAATTCAATTTTTCTTTCAATTCTTTAATCAAATTCTTTTTCGCTAGGCGATAAGCAATCAAGCAAGAATAATAAAATGATTCAGCGTCACTATTACCATGGGCTTTAACAGGTATTGTGTTAACACCGATTAATAAAGCACCACCAACTTTTTTATAATCCATTTTATCGCGCATTTTCTTAACGCCTTTTTTCGCTAACAGGTAGCCAATTTTTGAGAAGATGTTTGTCTTAAACATATCTTTCATTAAACTCGACATCATTTTCGCCATGCCTTCGCTTGATTTAAGGAAGATGTTACCAGAATAGCCATCAAAGACAACAACATCAGCGTCGCCTTTTAATACATAACGCGCTTCAATATTACCTTTAAAGCCTTTCATCTCTTTCATTAATGTATATGCTTCTTGACCAACTGGCGAGCCTTTTCCTTCTTCCGCTCCATTGCTTGCTAAATAAAAATTAGGATTATCGTTATTATAAATTACTTTGCAATATGCTTGTCCCATCTTAGCAAATTGGACAAGTTCATGGGCTTTATTTTCATTTGATGCCCCAATATCTAATAAAACAACATATTTGTTTTCAATTAATGTTGGAAATGGCGAAATTAAAGCAGGGCGATCAACACCTTCAAGTTTTTTCAAAATCAAAGTAGTTAAAGATAAAAATGCTCCAGTTGAACCAGCTGAAACAATACCATCAGCTTGTTCATTTTTAACAGAATTAACAGCGATATTAACACTTGAATCTTTCATGCGCATTGCTTGCATGACGCTGCACTCCATTGGCACAATAGTTTTTGAAGGAATAATTTTGACATTTTTTTCATCTTTAAGTTCGGCTAATTTATCTTCTTCACCAACAGCAACAATAAAAAGATCATCAAAATCATTTAATAATTTTTTTACTGCAGGAACTGTAGCGTTAACACCATTATCGCCACCCATCATATCAATAACTAATTTCACCATAATTATTTCCTCTTGCTTTTAATACTATCATATTAACAAAACAATTTAATTGTTTTAATCGTTAAATTTTCTTATTTTCGTCAATTATTGTGCTTGCTTTGACAATAATTTTCTTAAAATCAGGATAAGAAGCGTTATCAATAATATATTTTGCATCACTTAAACTAACTTGTAGCATTTTAAAATCATCGATGATATTTACATAGGAAAAAGGAGTAATTCCTGATTGTTTATTGCCTAATAATTCACCCGCGCCACGAAGTGATAAATCTTTTTCTGAGATGTAAAATCCATCATTAGAATTAACTAATACATTTAATCTTTCTAAGACTTCTTCATCTTCACTTTCATCATATAAAAGACAATAATTTTTAAATTCGTTTCGACCAATTCGTCCGCGAAGTTGATGAAGTTGAGCTAGGCCAAAATTAGAGGCATTATATATCACCATCAACGTAGCGTCTTTAATATCAATACCAACTTCAATAACAGTAGTTGAAACAAGAATTGGAGTAATCCCTAATCTAAAATTACGCAGTGCATAATTTTTATCGTCTTCACTTAGTTTTCCATGAAGTAAAGACACCAAACCTGGATATAAATTGCTATAAACTTTAAACAATGCTTCGACACTTGCTTTGTTTGATAATTCATCATCGATTTTCGGAGCAATTATATATATTTTTTGTTTATTTTTAAGTGTTTCATCGATCGCGTGAAATATTTCATTTTCATCATGAATTAATTTTGTAGTGACATCTTTATTTTTTGTTGGAAATGAAGAAATCGTGCTGACATCCATATCGCCATAAAGCGTTAAAGCAAGACTTCTTGGGATTGGGGTTGCGCTCATCTGCAAAATATCGGCATGTTCACTTTTTTGACTTAATAAAAATCTTTGATTAACGCCGAATTTATGTTGTTCATCTATGACAACAAGTCCTAAATCAAGATACGAAATATCTTTGCTAAAAAGAATGTGGGTACCAACAACAATATCAATATTTTTATTGATTAAGCCTTGGCGAATAATGCTTCTTTCTTGCATTGAAGCACTTCCTAAAAGCAAAGCGATTTTTATATTAAATGGTTTTAATAATTTATTTAATGTTTCAGCGTGCTGCCTCGCTAAAGCGTCAGTCGGCGCCATCAATGCTCCTTGTTCGCCTCTTATATAATTTGCATATAAAGCGATAATAGCAACAACTGTTTTTCCAGATCCGACATCACCTTGAAGTAAACGATACATCAATTCACTTTGATTCATATCATGAAGTATTTCAATGGCAACTTCTTTTTGATCATTGGTTAATGTAAAAGGCAAAGACGCAATGAATTTATTGATGTCATTATTTTTGATGAGATTTCTTTTATAAATGTAACTCTTCTTATTTTGATTACGAATTATTTGATTTTGCAAAGAAAACAATAAACATTCTTCGTATTTAATTGTTCTTAACGCAAACTGGATTTGCTTAAATGAAGTTGGATAATGAAGCATTTTTAAGGCATCAATTTTATTTAATAAATGATATTTATCTTTAAATTCTTGGGGAATAATATCGAT
>JALFFX010000062.1 GCA_022777645.1 Erysipelotrichaceae bacterium | reverse complement strand
GGGAAATGAACGATTTAAATTCTTTCCACAATGAGCCTTTTTTCTTTTTAGCCATTTTTTGACCTCCGTTATAAAAAGATTTTAGCATTTTATAATATAATGTAAAACACATTTATATTAATAAATTTGTTTATTTTAACTGAATAGAGTTATCTAAGTAGTATTAAATAAACAACAAGCACTTGAAATTATTAACATATTGTTTTTCTTGGTTTTAATATATAATTAAATTGTCTTAATGGAGGTAGATAAAAAATGAATAAAGTAAAAATTGTTGTAGATTCCACAGTTGATTTATCAGAAGAATTATATAAAAAATTAGATTTATTAGTGTTGCCATTAAACGTAAATTTTGGCGAAGAAACTTTCAAAGATGGCGTTGATATCACTCCAGATGAAATATATGATCGTGTTGAAAAAACCAAAAAGCTTCCTTCAACTGCAGCCATTTCACCTGCTGTTTTTCATGATGCATTAAAGCCATTTATCGATGATGGTTATGATATTGTTTTTGTCGGCATTGGCTCAAAATTATCAACGACTTGTCAAAGTCTTAATATTGCTAGCCAAGATTTTGAAGAAGGAAGAATTTTTGTTATCGATAGTGAAAACCTTTCAACTGGAAGTGGACTTTTAGCCTTAAAAGCGTGCAAAGCACGAGATGAAGGAAAAAGCGCTAAACAAATATATGAAGAAGTCCAATCATTAACTAAAAATGTGTCAACAAAATTTTCAATTAATAAATTAGATTATATGAAAAAAGGTGGTAGATGTTCTTCGTTTGCTGCTATATTTGCAAGTCTTCTTCATATTCATCCGATTCTAAAAATGAATGAAGGAAAACTTCAAGTTTATAAGAAATTACGTGGTCCATTAAGCGTAACTCATAAAGATATGATTAATGAACTTAAAAACGATATGCCAAATGTTGATCTAGATGCAATATTTATCACTCATTCTGGCATGAGTAAACAAGAAGAACTCGATTATGTTTATAATGAAGTTTGCAAAATTGTTGATAAAGAACACGTCTTTATAACTCGCGCCGGATGTGTTGTTAGCTCTCATTGTGGGCCTGACACATTAGGTATCTTATATATTAAAAAATAAACAAACAAAAAAAGTGGAGAGGCTGATAACCAATCCACTTTTTGCTAACAATTTATTTTCCAGAAATCGCCATCTTTTTGATGTAGACGCTTGGAGATGAACAACCATCCATTATGCAAAGTTTTAAGTCACTAGCAATATCTTTGATATTGTTAAAGACATCAACAAGATTTCCTGCGACAGTGATAAGGGTGAGTGGTTCAGCAACTTTTCCATCGCGAATCATAAATCCTTGAGCTTGTAATGAGAAGTTCCCACTTTTGGCATTCATACCAGCATGTAAGCCTTGAAGATCGGTAATATAAACACCTTCTTTAATGTTTTTAATCATATCTTCAAATGTCTTTTTACCAGGTTTGACATAGAAATAGTTAGGAACAGCAACCATCTTGCCAGCACTTGCTGCATTGCCAGTTGGTTCAACACCATCTTTTTTAGCAGTTTCTAAAGTGTATAAATATGTTTCCAAAACACCTTTGGTAATCAAATTCTTTTTGTTGATTGCAACACCTTCATCATCATGATAACGATAGAAGACATTTTTGACCAAACCGTCTTCGACGACTGTTAATTTTTTAGATGCTACTTGTTCATGCAATTTACCAACGAAGAGTGAAGAATTTTTTTGAACTTCTTCAGCATTCATGTTTGATAAATATGCTTTTAACAAACTTGTGAATGTTTCAGGTGACAAAACGGTTGGATATTTTTTACTTTTGCATTGAACTGCACCAATCTTGTTTAATGCATCTTCTGCAACTTCTTTAACGAATGTATCGATATCAAAAGCTTCTAATTCATGATCAGCAAAGACTTTGAATCCGGTTTTGACTTCGTCGCCATCTTTAGCTGTAACTTCGGCATAAATTTCAAATGAACAACCTTTATCTTTTAAATTTAAACCATATGAGTTCGCTAATAAGCTATCTGAGAAATTTTCACTATAGCCAACTGATGCAACTTCAGCAATTCTTGGATCAAATGCTCTTATTCTTCTTTCGATTTCTTTTGCTAATTCGATGCGTTCTTTGAAATCTTCAGTAGGTTTTGCTTTGAAGAAATTTTTCTTATGATATTTTTTGCTGCCTTCAAACATTTCAGCTTGTTTATCAGCATCAATAACACTTCCTGTTGAATAAATTGCATCAACAAGGAATTTATATGTGTTTTTATCTAATACTTCAGTATACGCAGTTCCAAATTTACCATTTACAATACCGCGAGCGTCGATTGAAAATGTTTCATTTTGGCTAAACGATTCAACTTCTTGGTGATAGATTGAAAAACTTGTTGAACGAGAATGGCTAACACCGACATCGGAATGTTCAATTCCTTTTTCTTTTGCTAATTCAAAGAATTTTTTTGGATTAAATCTCATTTTAATTCGCCTCCATTTCCACCGACAAGGATTTCGCTAACTCTAATTGTTGGTTGACCAACATCAGCTGGAATACTGCCGCTTGCAGCACCGCACATGCCTTGGGCACGTTTCAAGTCATTGCCAACCATATCGATATGCATCAATACTTCAGCACCTGAGCCAATTAAGCTTGCGCCTCTTACTGGTTCGCAGATTTTTCCATCGCGAATAATATATGCTTCACTACAACCGAAATTGAATTCACCAGTTGCAGGATTGACTGAACCGCCTTTAAGTGATTTGGTATATAAACCAAGTTTTGTCGCTTTAATAATTTCTTCTGGTGTAGATTTACCATTGGCAATGAATGTATTTGACATTCTTGAAGTTGGCTCATATTTATAATTTTGGCGACGGCAAGCCCCGTTGCCTTTCATATTCATTCTACGACCATTAAAATCATCGATTAAATATGATTTCAAAATACCGTTTTCAATCAATAATGTACGTTGGGTTTTATTTCCTTCATCGTCAATATTATTTGAACCCCAGCCGTTTTCAATCGTGCCATCATCATAGGCGGTGACAACTTCGCTAGCGATTTGTTGACCGAGTTTATTGGCAAAGACTGATAAATTTTTGCTAACTGCTGATGCTTCAAGGGCGTGACCACAAGCTTCGTGGAAAATAACGCCACCAAAACCATTGCCGATTACAACCGGCATTTTGCCACTTGGACATTCTTTTGCATAAAGCATTTTAATGGCGGTTGAGGCAACATTTTTGCCTAATTCAGCTGGATCAATAGAATTTTCTAAATATTCAAAACCAGCACTGGCACCTGGACCTTCATATGCAGTTTCTATTTTATCGCCATCTTTAGCAATACATGATAAAGATAATCTTCCTCTTTCCTTTTCATCTTTGAAGATGAAACCTTTTGAATTAATAAGAGTGACTTTCTTTGTATAATGGGCAAGAGAAGCGGCGCGACGAACGATTTTTTCATCGATATTCATCGCTTCATCACCTTTTTTAAGGTACGCAATTTTTTCTTCATCGCTCACCTCATCATATGGTCTAAGATGTGGGTGATTATTTTTGACTTTTTTAATTTTTAAATTTGTGATTTTGACTCTTTGTTCACCACTAAATGATGCAGCAAGAGATTTTGCTAATGATAATAAACCATTCTTTTCAATATTGTTGGTGTAGCCGTAAACGCTTTGCAAGTCATTTAACAAACGAATACCGGCGCCATGAGTTTTGCTGACACTTGCTGAATCTACTTTTCCGTTTTCTGTAGCGTATGATTTGCTATTAGTTTCTTCGATGTAGATTTCAGCGTAATCAGCGCCTGTTGCTAAACATTCGTTTAAAACTTCGATTGCTTGTTTCTTATTGATCACAGATTTTTCCTCCTTATATTATCGATAATATTTTCTAAATATTCTCCATATTATATTAGACCTTTATCGATGTTATTTCTAATTATTTTACTTATTTTTGCATTTTAATCATCTTTAGTTCTAATTTTTTTATAATTGATTCTATCTATGATATAATCACCATATGAAATTAATTGTTGGTTTAGGAAATCCTGGCAAAGAATACGAAAATACTCGTCATAACATGGGCTTTATGGTTATTGATGAATTTGCATCTATGATTGATGTTGATTTTAACAAAGAAGGTTTTAAAGGCATATATGCAAAATTTAAATTAGATGACGAAGATATTATTTTATTTAAGCCAATGACTTATATGAACTTATCAGGAGAGGCCGTTTTAGCGATTTCTCAATTTTATAAAATTAAGACAGAAGACATGCTTATCATTTTTGATGATATGGCAATTAAACCTGGTGAGCTTCGTCTCCGTTTATCTGGCTCAAGCGGTGGTCAAAAAGGCATGCAAAATATCATTGACTTATTAAAGACCGATGAAATTAAACGCATTAGAGTCGGCATTGGTGAACCTATCTTCGATTCTATAAATCATGTTTTAGGAAAACCAACAGGAGAAGAAAAAGCAAAAATTGATATCGCAATTAAAAATGCCGCGAATGCGATAAAAGTATATTTGAATAAAGATTTTACCGCCGCGATGAATCGTTATAGTGGTGGATTAAAGCGTTGAAAAAAGATTTATTAGAATTAATATATCAAAGCGATTTTGTTAAAGCATTAAAAGGAAAAGGCAAAAATTTTCATGTGGATGATTATGCCGGAATTTGCCTTACTTTTGCATCTCTTTTTAATAAAAACAAAGGCAAATATTTGCTCGTTTGCCCTAATTTATATAACGCTCAAAACATTGTGAACTTTTTATCATCTTTGATAGGTGAAGAAAACGTTGTTTTATATCCAAGTGATGATTTATTAAGAAGCGAATATGTTTCTTCTTCAAAAGAAATTTTGTCACAAAAAATGTTTGCGTTAAACAAAATGATTAACGATGATCATTATATTGTTGTAGCCCACGCATCAAGTCTAATTTATCCAATCATTAGCAAAAAAGAATTTTTAGAGAATTCAATAAAATTAAAAGTTGGTAACCAATATAAAATAAGTGATATTATTTCTATTTTTGAAAAGGCAGGATATTATCGCGTTAATAAAATTGATCAAAGTTTCCAATATGCATTAAGAGGAGACATTTTAGATATTTTCCCAATCAATTATGACTATCCAATTCGTATTGAATTTTTTGATGACGAAATTGAATGTATTCACTATTTCGATATCGCAAGTCAACTAAGCAACACCCCGCTTGATGAAGTAGATATTTCTCCATCTACTGACATGTTGTTTAGCGATGATGAACTAGATTCTTTTAAAGAAAGAGCCACTGCCCAATTAAAACTTGATGAAAGTGTTTTATCAAGTGATGATAAAATCGAACTTGAGGGAAATGTTCTTCAAGATATCGATGATATTTTATCGCGAAAAATCACCTCGCGAACTTATAAATATTTTAGATATATCAAAAATTGTTCAAAGAACATTTTTGACTATGCAGATTTTGACATTACTTTTATTGTTAACAAAACTCAATTTGATGCCTCGTTTGATTTGCTTTATAAAGAAGCTCGAGAATATTTATATCAGTTACGAGAAAATAATAAAATCATCTCTCATTTAGAAATGTATTTAGACCAAAAAGAGATTTTTAATAATGCAAAAAATATTAAATATGGATATGTATTAGAGTCTTTAGACATGCCATCATTTATTGTTCATCCGTTGCTTTCAAATAAAGACATCATAAACAATGTCAAATCAACGCTTAAACATTATTATGATAACTCGAACAAATTATTGATTTCTTATGCCAACAATTTGCAAAAAGAAACAATTCAAAATGCATTAGAAGATTTAAATATTGATTATAAAGAAATTACAGGTCTTTTTCTTACTGATGACAAATGCCTTTTATCAGATTGTTTTATCAACGAAGGATTTGTTTTGCCGTCGTTTGGTTTAACTATTTTAACAAGCAAAGAATTATTTAATTATCAAAATAAACCATCGCGATATTTTTCAAAATTTAAAGAAGCCACAATTCTTAAAAATTATGAGGAATTAAAACGAGGAGACTTTGTTGTTCATGAACAATATGGCATTGGCAAATTTATCGAAGTTATAACTCGAGAAATCGATGGTATTCATCGTGACTTTTTGCATATTGAGTACGCGAAAGGCGATAAATTAGATGTTCCATTAAACCAATTTAAATTGGTGAGAAAATATGCTGGAAGAGAAGGGGCAGAACCACGCTTATCAACATTATCAGGAAGCAGTTGGGAAAAGACAAAAAAGCGAATTAAAGAAAGAGTAAACGAACTCGCCGATAGACTTTATAATCTTTATAGTGAGCGTGCTAAAATAAAAGGATTTGCCTTCCAAAAAGACGATGAATTTCAAATCCGTTTTGAAAATGAATTTCCTTTTGCTTTAACTGCTGATCAAGAAAAAGCTCTTCAAGAAATTAAAGCTGATATGGAAAGTGATTACGCCATGGACCGTTTGTTATGTGGCGATGTTGGATTTGGCAAAACCGAGGTTGCATTTCGTGCAGCATTTAAAGCTATATTAAGTGGAAAACAAGTGGCAATTCTTTGTCCAACAACCTTATTATCTAGACAACATTTTGAATTAGCAGTTCGTAGATTTGCAAATTTTGATGTGAAAATTGCACAGATTTCTCGCCTTGTTTCTGAAAGTGTCATAAAAGACAATATCAAAAGAATAAAAAGTGGAGAAATTCATTTAATCATTGGCACCCACGCATTGTTAGCTAATAATTTTGTATTCAATGATTTAGGTTTGCTAATTGTTGATGAAGAGCAACGTTTTGGCGTTGAGCAAAAAGAAAAAATTAAAGAAATAAAAAACAACATCGATGTTTTATCTTTAAGTGCGACTCCTATTCCGAGAACTTTACAACTTTCCTTAGTTGGAGTTAGACCAATTTCTGAAATCACAACCCCTCCTACCAATAGAGCGCCAATCCAAACATATGTAATGCCTTATAAAGATGAGGTTATCAAAGAATTAATTGAAAGAGAATTGTCTCGTAATGGTCAAGTCTTTTATTTATATAATCGTGTTGCTTCAATATATGAAAAAGCTGCTCATTTAAAAAAGAAAATTCCAAGTGCCTTAGTTGGTGTTGTTCATGGGCAAATGGAAAAAAATGAAATAGAAGATGTCATGATGCATTTTTATAATGGCGATATTAACGTTTTGGTGGCGACATCGATTATTGAAAATGGAATTGATGTGCCGAACGCAAATTTAATTATTGTTGAAGATGCTGATAGGTTTGGTTTGTCGCAACTATATCAAATAAAAGGAAGAGTTGGTCGTGGCGATAGAGTTGCCTACGCCTATCTTTTATTCAAAGAATCAAAAATGTTAAATGAAGTTGCCACAAAAAGATTAAAAGCTATTCAAGAATTCACCGAACTTGGAAGTGGCTATAAAATAGCCCAACGAGATTTATTGATTCGTGGAGCAGGTGATATTTTAGGACCAGAGCAAGCCGGATTTATTGATTCGATTGGTTTAGATTTGTATTTAAAAATGCTTAACGAAGTAATGATTGAAAAGAAAACAGGGCAAAAAATTGAGCCACCTAAACCGGTTAAATTACTACACCTTGACGCTTATATTCCAGGAGAATATTCATCAGAGGAAGAAAAGATTGAGTTATATCAAAAAATTGAAAATGTGAAAAATGAAAATGAATTGATCGAACTAAGAAAAGAAGTTCGTGATATTTATGGAAAACTGCCTGATTCTGTTGCTTTGCTTTTCAGGAAAAGAAATATCGATCTTGTTTTAGAAAAAGATTGTTTTGATGATATTGAAGAAATTGGCGAATATCTAAAGATAACGTTATCAAAGAAATTTTCATCAATAAATGGCATCGGTAATAAATTATTTGATGCATTAAAAGGAATACTTGATAAGATTAATGTGTCTTATATCTCCCACATTTTATCGATTAAAATCAAAAAAGAAGGCGATTATTTGACATATCTTGAAGCAATAACAGATATTATTTCAACCTTATATGAAGAGGCGAAAAAATGAGATTAGATAAATATTTGAAAGTATCACGAATTATCAAAAGAAGAAGTGTAGCTAAAGAAGTAATTGATAACGGTTTTGTATTCATCAACGAGAAAAAAGCCAAAGCCAGTTCTGAGATAAAAATTGGTGACACAATATCTTTACTATATCGTGATGAAAAGAAGAAATATATCGTTAAAAATATCTTTGAATTCGCCACCGAAGAAAAAGCAAAATCAATGTATGAAGAAATCAATTAATCTGAATTTAGTAAAATATAGGGCAAAGCCATATATTTTAGGTTGCTCTTTTGGTCCTGACTCAATGGCGCTTTTGAACATGTTAATCGAACAAGAATACGACGTTGTTGTCGCATTTGTTAATTACCACAAAAGAGAAGCATCAAAATATGAAGAAAAATCACTAAAAGAATTTTGCAAAACCCATAATATCAAATTTTATGGACTTGATTGTCGCTTCCTTCATAAACCTGAAAACGCTAACTTCCAAGCTTGGGCAAGAGATGTTAGATATGACTTTTTTAAGAAGATTTATGATCAAGAAAATGCTTGTGGACTTTTAATCGCTCATAACCAAGATGATGCGATTGAAACATATCTTCTCCAGCAAAAAAGAGGCAGCACAATTTCATATTTTGGATTGCCGTTTGAAAAAGAATATTTAGGAATGAAAATCTTTCGCCCTCTTTTAAATATCAAAAAGAAAGATTTGCAAAAATATGATGACGATAACAATGTATCTTATTCTATTGATTGCTCAAATCTCACTGATGATTATGAACGCAACAAAATAAGACATCATATTGTCGAAAAACTTAGTGATGAAGAAAGATTAAAACTTTTATCTGAAATCAAATCTAAAAATGAGGAAATATTATTCAAACAAAAGATATTGATTGAATACATTCACGATAATGTTTTATATGTGGAAGAATTAGCAAAACTCGATGATACATTATTAAAAGAATTGCTTATTTATTATTTTAATAAAAATAATGTATATTCATTATCCAATGGATTAATTTTAGAAATTAAGAAGAATTTCAAATCAACAAAATCTAATATCGTTATCAAATTAAATGATGAATATTATTTGGCTCAAGAATATAAAGAAATAAGCATTCAAAGATATGCAAAACCATATTCTTATATCATTAAAGAACCATCGCATTTTAAATGTGAATATTTTGAAATTGATTTTAAAAATGGATTTGATCGAAATATCACCCCTGATTCATTTCCGCTTACAATTAGATCTCCAAAAAAAGATGATATTGTTTATATCGATGGTCACAAACAAACAATTTCTAGATTGTTCATCAATTTCAAGATGCCGTATCATTTACGAGCGCTTTGGCCACTTATTTTAAATAAAAATGGTAAAATTATATATGTAGCAAGATATCGAAAGGATTATGTTGATAACCATAAAACCATCTTCAAGATCTTGCTTAAATAAATGTAAAAACATTTACAAAACATTATTTGTTTGTTATTGTTTTGTCTAGACTAAAAAAGTCTAGCAATAAAGTAAAACTAAAACTTGTTAATATAAAGATTATCTTAGAAAGCGGGGGTAAAAATATGAACGAAAATAATAAACCACGTAGAAGTATATTCTCGATCATTCTTCCATATTTGTTAATGGCTATTGCCATTGGCGCTTTTATCGCGATTGTCGTATCGATGAACACAGGCAACGCCACAGTGTGGTATGCATCAACAATTGATACCGCATTAGCGGAAAACGAAATCAAAACCGCCGATGTATATGACAAGCAAACTGTCGTTACAGTCGAAGGTATTTATGTCTCTGGCGCAGATAACAAAGAAAGAAGATATACTTTCACATGTTCATCAGAACAATTTAATTATGCATTCGATTCAAATGGTGATGCAAATAATGATCATGCTGCTTATCGCACATTATTCCTTCAAGAAATTGAACAATATAAAGTTGCGCATGCCGAAGAAGCAAGCAAAGCATATTTTAGCGATCATTATGCATTTGAAACCAATTGGTTTGAACAATGGGGTCCAACATTAATTATTGGCGCGATTACTATATTAGTAACATTCTTCCTCTTCTCTCGTTTATCTGCCTCGGTCAGTGGTTCAAATAATAAAGCCATGGACTTCAATAGAAGTAGAGCAAGAAGAGTCGACGCTAGCAAAGTCCACTTCAGCGATGTTGCTGGTTGTGATGAAGAAAAAGCCGAAATGGTGGAAGTTGTTCAATATTTAAAAGAACCACAAAAATTTGCAAAATATGGTGCAAAACTTCCAAAAGGTATTCTCCTTGTTGGTTCTCCTGGTACTGGTAAAACTTTATTAGCAAAAGCAGTTGCTGGTGAAGCCGGTGTTCCTTTCTATAGCATTTCTGGTTCCGACTTTGTCGAAATGTTTGTCGGTGTTGGTGCTGGTCGTGTTAGAGACATGTTTAAAAAAGCTAAACAAACTGCTCCATGTTTGATTTTTATCGATGAAATCGATGCAGTTGGTCGTCAACGTGGTGCTGGTCTTGGTGGTGGCAACGATGAAAGAGAACAAACCCTTAACCAATTATTAGTAGAAATGGATGGTTTTGAAGATAATTCTGGCATCATTGTTATTGCTGCTACTAACAGAGAAGACGTATTAGATCCTGCCCTGTTACGTGCTGGACGTTTCGACCGCACAATTACAGTTAATTTACCTGATAAAAAAGGCCGTGAAGCTATTTTTAAAGTTCATGCTCGCGGAAAATTAATCGATCCAAATATTGATTTTGGTGCTTTAGCACAACGCACAGTCGGATTCTCAGGTGCTGATATTGAAAATATTTTAAATGAAGCTGCTATCTTAGCAGTCCGTCAACAAGAACCAATGATTACTATCAAAGATATCGATGAAGCTATTGATCGAAGAATTGCTGGTCCTGCAAAATCATCAAAAGGCATGAACGCCGATGAAAGAAAACGCGTTGCATATCATGAAGCTGGACACGCCATTATCGGTCTTAAATTACCACATAGTGATAAAGTTCAAAAGATTACTATTATTCCACGTGGTCGTACTGGTGGCCATGTTATGATGACTCCAGAGGATGACCGCTTCCTTCTCAGCAAAGCTGAACTTGAAGCACGTATATGTGGATATCTTGGTGGTAGATCAAGTGAAGAAGTATTCTTCCAAGATGTTTCTACCGGTGCATCAAATGATATTGAAGTTGCAACTCGTATTGCTAGATTAATGGTTACAGAATATGGCATGTCCTCTCTTGGACCAATCCAATACGAAAAAGATAGCGGTTCTGTTTTCTTGGGTCGTGATTACACATCAACTCAAAAGAATTTCTCAACTCAAATTGCATTTGAAATTGACCAAGAAGTTCGAAAAATTGTGGAATCTGCTCACGAAAAAGCAATTGAAATCATTAATCAATATAAAGATGATGTTATCTTAATTGCTGAAACACTTCTTGAAAACGAAACAATTACAGCTGAAGAAATCAATTATCTTCTCGAACATCGCACTTTGAAAAAAGAAGCTGAAGAAGTAAAAGAAGATACGCAAATTGAAGAATCAAAAAAAGAAGAAACTGAAAACAAATAAAAACTAAAGGAGGCTTGGTTCCTCCTTTTTTCTCATTTATGTGGAAAATAAAAGATATAACAATTGATAGCGAAGTTGTTCTTGCTCCAATGGCAGGTGTTAGTTTTTTAGCGTATCGCGATTTTATGAAGCCTTTTGGAGTAGGATTATCTGTTTCTGAAATGGTTTCCGACTGCGGACTTATTTATAACAACCAAACTACACTTGAATATATCAAAACATCAAAAGTTGATCATCCTGTCGCTATTCAATTATTTGGAAATGATGCAGAAACAATAATCAAGGCTATTGATATTTGTTTTAAAAATAACAAAGATATTGATATCATTGATATCAATCTTGGTTGCCCTGTTCCTAAAGTTACAAAAGCTGGTTCTGGCTCTGCCTTATTAAAAGATCCAAAACATCTTTACGATATGATGAAACTAATAGTGGCTCATTCACCAGTGCCTGTAACGTGTAAAATAAGATTAGGTTATTACGATGATAATCTAAACTTTTTAGAAAACATCAAAGCTTTAGAAGATGCTGGCGTAAGTGCTATCGCTCTTCACACAAGAAGTGCCAAACAATTATATTCTGGCGTTGCTCATCACGAATTAGCAAAAGACCTCGGTTTAAAAATGAAAGTTCCACTTATTATAAGTGGCGATATATTCACTTTAGAAGATGCGATAAATGCTAAAGAGATAACAAAAGCAAGTGCAGTTATGGTAGCAAGAGGTGGTGTCGGTAATCCATATCTTGTAAAACAAATATCGCATTATTTTAAAACTGGTGAAAAGCTTCCAAAAATAAGTTTAGAAGAAAACATAAAATATATGCTGCAATTAGTAGATATGAGCATAGCTCAATTCGGCGAAATTAAAGCGATTATGATTATGCGTGGTATCGTCCCTAAATTTTTTAACGGATATCCAAATACAAAACAAATTAAAAATGAAATATGTCAATCAATAACAACAAAGCAATCACTTATTGATATATTGAAAAAATATAATCTTTTTAGTGATTAAATTATCACCCTATGTCAAAAGAGTGGGCGAACAGAAAAACAAAAAGCAGTTTTGCCAATAAATATCTGTTTGATGATAAAGGCTAAAAATTCTAGATTTAACTGATAATAAGGATGATTATGCATATCGATTATGTGATATTTATAAAGCATCTTTTACTGATTATAGCGATCTTTATATTGTAAGAGAACAAATTCGGATTACTCCAGGAAGAATTGCAAGGATGGAAAACAACTATTATAATGATTTCAATTAGGAAGAGGCTTGGTTTCAATAGAATTGCAAGAATATTATGAGAGCAATTTCTTTAAGGGAAAAGGGTAAAAATATGGAACAAAATATATTAGTTCTCTTCTTAACAATTGATTTTTAGAACCATGATTGAATTAAAAAATATAACAAAAATATATAAGACAAAAAATCGAAAGGACGTCTGTGCATTAAATAATTTAGATTTTACATTTCCTGAAAATGGTTTTTTCCAATTAAAAGGTTATTCTGGATCTGGAAAAACCACACTTTTAGGAATTATAGGTGGTTTATTACGTCCTACCAGCGGAGAAATTAGTTTTAATGGCGCTGATCTAAATAAATTATCAGAAAAAGAAATTGATCAATATCGCGCAACCAATATCGCTTATATTTTTCAGCAATATTGTCTGTTAGACGACTTAGATGTAATTGAAAACGTCAAATTATCATGTCCGCTTAAAGATGCAGACGAAAAAGCAAAAGAATGTTTAAAATTGGTTGGACTTGCTGGTTATGAACACCGAAAAATCAACGAATTATCCGGCGGGCAAAAGCAAAGAGTATCCATTGCTCGTGCTTTAGCGAAAGATGCCAAGATAATTTTAGCTGATGAGCCAACAGCATCACTTGATAAGGATAATTCAATTTCTTTATTTGCTTTGTTAAAAGAATTATCCTCTGATAGATTAATTATTTGTGCATCTCATGAAAATGAATTTTTAGAACAATTTAACCCGATTGTTTTGGAACTAAATAATGGTGAATTAATAAATAAGCGGAGCTGCTCTTCCATTAAGACACAACATCAACCTATCAAACTTAACAAGCTGCTTTTGACAAGAAGATTATTTTCATTTGGCAACAATTTGTTTAAGAAATATTCTATCCGATCAGTGGTGATGTCTATCCTTCTTGCTATAATCTCTGCATTATCAGTTTTTAGTTTTTCACTGTCGCAGTTTGATAAGGACATTACATCGCATTCAATTATGTTAAATACTGGCGAAAACTCGCTCGCTCTCAATCGCACGATATATAATTCTTATGCAACTTTTTCAAATAATGATATTGAATATTTACAAAATTCGGGAGAATATTTGGTTTTACCAGTAATAAATTCAAATATTAATCCTAACAGTTATCTTGTCTCATTTAATGTGAATGATTCTTCACAAGTAAAAGCAAGCGATACTAGATATTTGTATTCGCCTGGATTTTGCGAATATACAAACGAAATTCAAAGTAGTTTTCCTTTGTTATGTGGCACAAATCCTAATGCTGAAAACGAAATTTTAATCACAAATTTTACTTATGATTTATATAAAACTTATGGATTTGGAACTTCTATTCGCAAAGAAGAAATAGAATCAATGGAACAATTCTTATCCTTGGATTTATCCTTAAGCATTCAAGGAATTAATTACAAAATAGTTGGAATTGTCGATTGTGGCAAAGAAAAAGAAGGCGCCAAAGAAATTGATTTCAGTGCACGTTTTGCAAATAATTTTTCTGAAAGCAATTATTTTTATTGTTACGCAATGTCTTCTCCAAGAAACTTAATTTTTGTTAGTCCAAATGAAAAATATAACAATGTTACCACCGTAGCAACGAATTTGCATACCACGATCTCTATATCACCAAGCGAATCAAAAATTTCTGTTTCATATTTGTCGTCTAATATGGGCAATAACATCAGAATAAATGAAAATAATCATTATGGAATATCAATATTTGCTTTGAATAAAATTATTCCTTACGATTTAAAATTTAATGGTTCAAAAAATTTAACAGATTATTCGAAAGTATTCGATTGGGAAAGTAAATTTTCTTCTCTTCCAAAATATTCTAGTGATATTTCTTTATCAAAACTATTTTCCAAATTTAATAACGGAACCACCTCCTATCTTTCCGTGCTTGCTTGTGGTGAATTTGTTAGTAAGAATGGCCTGCCAATCGGAAGTGAACTCGAAAATTTAAAAATTATAGCAACCAATTTTTATAAATCAATTGGCAAAGAATATGATTTTTCCGTGCTTGATGATGATAAAACTGAGATGTTAAAAAGTTTTTATGTCGCTTTTCTTTCAAGTACGATGCTAGACCCAAATACCGCACATTCAATTAATGGATTTTATAATAAAAAAGGCAAACAAATTACCTTTGATTTTTTAGAATCAATTAAGGATTTATTCAATGTCGAATTAGAAGATTTGTCTTTCGATCTTAAAACATTCTACAACGTTGATAATTTCGACACTAAAGAAATCAAAATTGGATATTTAAATCTCGAAGAAGAAATTATGAACAATTATTTGCCATCAAATGATAGTTACAAGCTTTATGTTGATAACACGGAATTTTCCACTTATGTTAATGAATATGGGCTTTCATCACAATATAAAAGTGTCATCTTGTCGAATTTAAATGATACAAGTCTTATCGATCAAGCTTTTCATTCTGCTGACTCTATAAATACAGCAAAATTAAAAACAGCAGCAAGAAACGGAGCAATTGAATATTCTTCACCAATGAAAGATTATTTGGAAACGACATCTTATTTTGCTTTGATATTCGCGGTAATAATATGTGTAATAAGTGTGGTGATTATGCTTTTATTTATGCTTTCAATTGGAAAGGCCGAAGAAAAGAATCTTACACTTCTTCGTACTTTTGGTTATTCAAAATATAAATCAATTATTCCGCTTGTTATTATTCCTTTAATATCTGCAATTATTGCCACAATCTTGTCAACAATTTTTGCAATTATTGTTAGCATATTTGGCAATTCTTATTTAGCATCATTTTTTGGAATAAGTGCTTTATTCATAACCACAAATCCTTTCTTTTTACTATTTACTATTTTGACTCCTTTTGTTTTAGCTTTTTTATCATTAATCATTCCTATCATTAAATTAAAAAAAAGCGATATGCTTTCAATTTTAAACTAATTATTAGTATCTATTCTCTTTGTGATTAGACTTTTACTTTAAGTAATTTATGCGTTGTGTTAAGATAATGTCGAGGTTTTTAATAATGGAAGAAAAATTAACTGATCAAGAACGAGCAAGAAGAGATAAACTTGCTAAATATAAAGAACTAGGAATTGACCCATTTGGTCATAAATTTATCGTCACTGATAATGTTAAATCAGTTCACGAAAAATGCGATGAATTAACAAATGAACAATTAGATGAAAATCATGTTTATGTCACAGTGGCAGGACGTATCATGTTTTTACGTAAAATGGGTAAAGCATCATTTGTTAACATCAAAGATGCAACCGGAAAAATCCAACTTTATGTTGGAATCGATGTCGTAGGCGAAGAAACATATAACGTTTTCAAAATGGCTGATGTTGGCGATATCGTTGGAGTATATGGCCGTGTCATGAGAACAAGAACTGGCGAAATGACAATTAGAGTTGAAAAATATGAATTATTATCAAAATCGCTTCGTCCACTTCCTGAAAAATTCCATGGTCTTACCGATGTTGAAGAAAGATATCGTCATCGTTATGTCGATTTAATCATGAACGATGATTCTTTAAAAATTGCTTTTACTCGTCCAAAAATTATTAGAGCAATGCAATCATATTTAGATGGACTTGGCTTTACAGAAGTTGAAACAAGTGTTTTATCCCCAATTCTTGGTGGTGCTTCAGCTCGTCCATTTATCACACATCACAATACATTAGATAAAGATTTCTATCTCCGCATTGCGACTGAATTACCACTTAAAAAACTCCTCGTTGGTGGCATGGAAAGAGTGTATGAAATCGGTCGTTTGTTTAGAAACGAAGGTATGGACACAAAACATAATCCAGAATTCACTACTGTTGAACTTTATCAAGCCTATGGTGACCTTCAAGACATGCGTTATCTTTGTGAAAATTTATTTAGAGAAGTTGCTTTAAAAGTTCATGGCACAACAACAATCCCATTTGGGGAAGGCACATTGGATTTAGGCAAACCATTTAAATATATTTCTATGGTTGACGCGGTCAAAGAAGCAACAGGTATTGATTTTAATCAAAAGATGACTTTTGAAGAAGCAAAAAAACTTGCCAAAGAAAACGATATCACTGTTGAAAAACACTGGACTAGTATTGGCTATATCATCAATGCTTTCTTTGAAGAAAAATGTGATCCATATTTACAAGAACCAACATTTGTTCACAGCTACCCAATCGAAGTTTCTCCGCTTACTAAACGCATCCCAGGTAATGAAGAATTCACCGACCGTTTTGAACTATTTATCGGTGGAACTGAATACGCAAACGCATATACAGAATTAAATGATCCACTTGACCA
>JALFFX010000050.1 GCA_022777645.1 Erysipelotrichaceae bacterium | reverse complement strand
CTAGGCAACTGGCTATCTTAATCAACGAGACGATTTAAGACCCTTTAGTTTTGCGTCACTACATCGCTATAGTTTTGCTTTTTACTGATTTAAATATACCACGATGCTTTTATCGTGTAAAGAAATACAATTTGAAAGCATAAGGCACAGTCATGTTTTTTAAACATACCGTTTCTTTTAATAGGCAATTAAAAATCCCACGAATCGACGTGGGATCAATTACTAATTTGTTAAGATTATTTTTCTTCCTTTTTCGATTCTGTTAGATCTTTAAGGAGTTCTGCCTTAAGAGCGTCTTTTTGTTCATCGCTTAATTCTGCAAGTGTAGCTTTAGTCTTTCCGGCTTTCTTGATATACATGACAAGACCAACAATATTAAGACCAAGAAGTAAGAACAATGGAACAACACATGTAAATAAATACACGGTAGGGTTTTGTTGAAGATAACCAATAAATGGGCCGTTCTTTTCAATTGCTTCTGACATCTCGATTGAATTCTTTGGCATAGTAGCAAGCATAATAATTGAAACGACTAAAAGAAAAACAGTTATTCCAACATCAAGGACTATTCCACCTATTAAAAGACCTTTTTTAACATTTTTATTCATATATGCTACCTGCTTTCATTAAAATAATACAATAATTAAAAAAATAATAAAATAGCAAATTAAAAGAGCAGGGCCGAAGCTCTGCTCTAGTTAAAGATTAAATTAAGCAGCTGGTTTGAAAGCGTGTGATAATGAAAAACTTAATGGGTTATTAACAGCGTTTTCATTTTTTGCTTGGCCGTTTGTTCCATCATACCAAATGTAAACATCAACACGTTTCGATTGAGATTTTGTTAAAGTAATTTCTGGGCCAGTAATAGCTGCATATCCGGAACTGTATGCTGGAAGTTTATAAGTGTAAACATTTGCTTGATTAACTAATACTGCAACTACGAGAGTAGAATCGATATTTTTGCTGGTTGTTGATCCAATTGTAACAGTTGTTGTAACAATTTCAGAATCTTTTGCGCCAGCATAGAGTAATTTATATGCACCATGAGTGTATTCACTGCTTGCGACATATGCTGTAGACATGTCTTTGTTGGCTTCAAACGCAGTATTTGCGGTTCCTGTAACTGGATCGATAGTGTTGCCATCGGCTGGTTTAGCAAAATTTAGGGCAGCAGCTTCTGCTTCTTTAGGCGCATTCGCAGCAGTAAAAACATCTGTTGGTCTTGTTAATTCACCAGTATATGCAACAGATAATCCGCCGCCAGTTGTCTTGTCGATCCAAGCATCAGTAGTATGGGTTAATGCAGTTTTCCAGGAATCAGAAGATGTTACGGAAATACGCAAGTCTTTTAAATCATTAACATGGGCTGACATTGTTGCAGCACTAACTGAGCTATTTGTAGTAAACCATGCAACGGTACCAGTTGTGGCAGCGGCTGTGCTTAAAGCAAGAAGAGCGACTGCAGGGACTAAGATTTTTGATTTTTTCATTTTGTAAATTCCTTTCGTAAAAAACAGAAAAATCACTCATTTTTAGTTTGAGTGGACAATAGGAATTCTGTCGTATCTAATATTGATTTGGGACGTTTCAATATTTCGATACTTATGTGACAACTAAATTATAATATAATTGATAAATCAGTCGCAACAAAAAACGATATGAAAGCGATATTAATTGAATAAAATATTATAAATATTTATTTATGGTCTTTTTTAGATAAATTTTTATTATCATACATCAAAGCATCTGCTTTTGAATATACTTGGATGTAATCATTATCAACTTTTGGATCATATGTCGCACAGCCAAAAGCGATTGAAGTTTCATTGAGCAATAATGTCGATTCACGCTTAATATCCTCAAGTTTGTTTTTAACTGTTTCCTTATATTTAAAAGCATTCATACTGTAATTGTCTCTTAATATAACAGTGAACTCATCGCCACCTGTTCTAAATACATCGATATTTGGAAACAATGAGGCAATAAGTCTTGCCGATCTTACTAACAATTCATCGCCATAACTATGACCATATAAATCATTTGTTTCTTTTAGCTTATTGACATCAAAGACAAAGACTGTGAATTGAATGTTGTCATTTCTTTTTAATGCATCGCTTATATCGTCAACGACGCGACGATAGGCAATGGAATTCTTTACCCCTGTTAACGCGTCGATATCGCGTTCTTGTTGGGTGAAGAATAATGATTGATAGTATTTGAATCTAACATTTGGAATGAAAAAACAAAGAAATAAAGTGATAAAGAGAAAACAAGAATTGATGATGACATTATAAACATTCTCAACAAGGCTAAAACCGAGATTGTGATTAATAATTGCGCCACCAATGATATAAACAAGACTATAAGATAATATGATTATGGCAAGTCTAATCGGTCTATCAAGGTTTAAAGATGCAAATAATAGCAAAACAAAGCCAAAATAAAAACCAACATGCTTGAAAATAAACGCATCAGCAATAAATGAACATAATAGGGTCACTGTTAAGATAACTAGATTTGATGTCAAAATCAAAGCATTCAAATGTTTTGAATCGGCTTTGATAACACCTAAAAACAATAAAGATGTCACCATGAAAAATGCAACAAGCACACCTAAAAATGGAGCAGCATAAAAGAATTCATCAATAAATACAGAAAAAAGGAGAAGTGTTAAAAAGATGACTTCTGCAATTATGGAGAATATTCGCCATGTCTTATAGTTCGTTTGATTAATTGCAGGTTTTATCAACGGATATTCATCATCGTTAACACCACCTGTTAATATCAATTGTTTTATTACGCCTTTTTTCATTAATATACCTAACTTGGTTAACAAAAAAATTATAGCATAAACTATACATATATTAATAAGCGTATTTAATTGCTATTAAAAAGATATTTTCAGATTGGCTAAAAATATAAAGTTTTTTTGCGTTATTTTTTCTTTAATTGTTTAAGGGCTAACATTAATTCAAAAATACTGCGAATTGCTTTAACGATATAAATAAAACCCATCACTATTAAATGAGTTGATACTCCATCGCTTAAATGGATACAAAGCAAAACACCAAAAACAAGGTTAATCGCTCCGATGATCATTTCTGATATTTTGATTTTGTTATCTTTGATTTCCACGAAGGCATCGATAACGATAAATGCGGAAATAAGGATATCTAATATCCCCCATAACAAAGATGCATGGTCAAGACTTATTTCAGGAGCAATGATAAAGACAAGTCCACATGTGAATAATGAAACCGATAAAACGACATATGGCATCTTTCTTGGGCTTTTATAAGAATTGAGTAAGAAATATAAAAGAATAGAAGGGATACTTGAAACGACAAGAAGGATTCCGATAAAAAGCGAATCAAAAGATGTGTGGGAAAAACCATAATAAAGAAAAGAAGCACCAATACCAACAAAAGTAAAAAGTGTTAAAAGAAAAACAGTTAATATTTTGATTTTGCCTTTGTCCATTTTAAATATTTTCTATTTTTTTCCAGTTAGAAACAATATCTTTTACCATTTTTTTGGCATGTTTCTTATCAATGTTACCTTTTAAGTAATCATGAATTAGATGCGCAATCGCAATTGCGTCATCTTTAGTGGCGCCCCTTGTTGTAACTGCTGCAAAGCCAAGACGCAAGCCACTTGTTTTATTTGGCTTAAGTGTATCGTTTGGAAGCATGTTCTTGTTTGTGGTTATAAATATTTCTTCAAGTTTCTTTTGAGCTTCAAGACCATTGAGATTAAAAGATGCAAGAGTGTTTAGTAAAAACAAATGGTTATCAGTGTCACTTACAATATCGCCTAATTTATATAATTCATCGCGACACGCTTTTGTGTTAATAATTACATTATTAATATAATTTTTAAATTCATCGCTCATCGCTTCTTTAAAACAAATTGCTTTGCCAGCGATGATGTGAAGAAGTGGACCACCTTGATAATATGGGAATATCGCAGAATTAATTCTTTTGGCTAATTCTTCATCATTAGTGAGTATTAATCCACCTCTTGGGCCACGAAGAGTTTTATGAGTTGTCGATGTCACAACATCAGCATATGGAAGTGGGTTTGGATGTTTATTGGCAGCAATAAGACCGGCGATATGGGCCATATCAACCATAAATAACGCATTTACTTCATTAGCAATATCTTTGATTCTCTTAAAATCGATTGTATATGGATAAGCACTATAACCAGCAAGGATAAGATCTGGTCTTTCTTTTTTCGCCACTTCTAAAAGAAGATCATAATCCAATTTTCCATCGCGAAGTGGGTAAAAAGAAAAATCATACAAGTGTGAAGAAAAAGAAACTGGACTTCCATGGGTGAGATGTCCACCATCATTTAAAACAAGTGATAATATCTTGCCACCATTTGGAAGTAAAGCGCGATACGCTGCAGCATTAGCTTGCGATCCACTATGTGGTTGAACATTTGCGTATTTAGCGCCAAACAATTCCTTGGCTCTTTCAATCGCAAGGTTTTCGATTTTGTCGACAATTTCACAACCGCCATAATATCTTTTGCTTGGATATCCTTCTGCGTATTTATTGGTCAATAGTGATCCACATGCTTTGCGGACATCTTTGCTAGCATAGTTTTCACTAGCGATTAATTCAATGCCTTTATTTTGACGATTTTTTTCTTTGTTAATTAATGAAAATATTTCTTTATCCATCACTTTTTCCTTTTCAGTTATTACATACATGATAAAATATATTTTTCTTTTTTCATAAAAGATTGTTGCAATTCGTTGCAGACGATTTGCGACGATTGACCTTTCATTGCATTTTATTTGCGACGATTCATCTTTCGTTGCATTTAGTTTGCGACGATTGACCTTTCGTTGCATATAGTTTGCGACGATTCATCTTTCGTTGCAAAATCTTTCAAAAGGCAAAAAGAAAAGGCAGATTAACTGCCTAAGCTTCATCCCAATGTCTTTCATATTTGTCATATGGTTTATGAGCTTTTTTATATTCATAATCAAGTTCATCAATCATATCTTGATCTGATTTAGACAAAGGTTTTTTCTTTTCTTTCTTTTCTTCTGGTGTCATATTAGATGTATTTTTTATATTCCCATGGAGTAACAATTTTGCGATATTCTTCCCATTCAAGAGATTTTGCTTCAATGTATTTACTAAATGTATGATCGCCAAATGTTTCTTTAATTATAGAATCATTTTTCATTTCTTTAATCGCGTCTTTTAAATTCTCAGGAAGATTTGGGATGCCTTGTTTTTCTCTTTCTTCACGAGTTAATGAAAATATATTGTCATATACTGGATCAATTGGAGTAACATTCTTTGGATTTTTAATACCTTCAATACCAGTGTTGATGATAGCCGCTAAAGCGAGATACGGATTGGCATAGGCATCAACTGATCTAATCTCTGCTCTTGTTGCTTCGCCTCTTACAGCAGGAATTCTTATCATCGATGATCTATTCGCATCGCTCCAACAAGCATAACAAGGGGCTTCATATCCTGTCACTAAACGCTTATAAGAATTAACGATTGGATTGGTAATCGCAGTTAACGCTCGTGCGTGTTTTAATATTCCATATATAAACAAGCGACATGTTGAAGATAATTTCATCTTATCTTTTTCATCATAAAACATGTTGTTTCCATCCATATCAGAAAGCGAGATGTTCGTGTGCATTCCGCTTCCTGCTAAAGATTCAATTGGCTTTGGCATAAAAGATGCAACATAGCCATGTTTTCTGGCTACTGCTTTAACAACATATTTAAATGTTTGAAGATTATCACAAGCGTTGAGAACATCACTATATTTGAAATTGATTTCTTGTTGTCCAGGTCCCACTTCATGATGGGCAGTTTGGACAACAAATCCACATCTTTCTAATTCTAAAGTTATTTCTCTTCTGAGTGAATTTCCGTTGTCGATAGGCGCCAAATCGAAATAGCTACCATTGTCAGCAAGAATTGTTGGCTCTCCTTTTTCATCGCGTTTGAAAAGATAAAATTCTGGTTCAAAACCAACATTCATATCTTTGATGTTTAATTCGCGCATGTTTTTGATTGCTCTTTTTAAAATATAACGTGGGTCGCCTTTAAAAGGTTTGCCACTTGGTGTATAAACATCGCAAATAAGACGGGCAACTTTTCCAAATTGACTATCTTCAAATGAAAGAATCAAAAATGTATCAAGATCTGGTTTTAAATACATATCCGCTTCTTTGATGCGAACAAAACCTTCAATTGAAGAACCATCAAACATGATTTTACCTTTTAAAGCATCATCTAATTTACTAACTGGAATCTCAACAGCCTTAATAACACCGAGCATATCAGTGAATTGAAGTCTGACATAATGGACATTTTCTTTTTCAACAATGCGTAAAATTTGCTTTTTAGTATAACTCGCCATCGCTTTTTCCTCACAAATAATAACAATTACAAAAAATATATACCATTTTTGGTATCTTGATTAATATTCATGTTCCAATATTTTTAAAAATATCGATTTTATCGAATGTTTTTTTATTAACAAAAGTACAAAAATTATTAGTTATTAGAAATATCAATTATTTGTTTTGTTAAATAATCGTTTGATTTTATTAAATCCTAATGCGATATATTTAGAGACAAATGGGACCATTAATATCAAAGGAACAATAACAAATGATAAGACCATATGAGAAACATTAAACGTTTCGCTTTCTTTGAATATCTTCATATTTATTAAAACAAAGAAAATGACATATGAAAGAGCGATAAATAAAACATTGAAAACATCAAACAATATTTTCTTTTTGATTTGATAGGCATTGTTTTCGATTTTCTTTGGAAATAAATAGGTGTTAAACAATATATATGTGCCAAAGCAAATAATCATGACTAACAATAAGATAACTCCCCACATCGTATCATTTAATGAGAAATAATACATCGATAAAAGTGATGTAAAAACAATAAATGTTGCTTCTAATAAACTAAGGATAACTAAAGATATATTTTTCTTGATGAATTTAAAGAAACGTGGGAAGAATTTTTCGTCTTTGTTAACAGATGATTTCTTATCATTTTTTTGTTTATCAGTGATGATTTTACCATCATCTTTGCCACCGATAACTAAGATTGGCATATCTTCTAAAGATATAATGTCATCATCGTCTTCAAATATTTCATTTTCCAAAACGATTATTGGAAAATCATGTTCATCCATTTTCTTAAGCGATTGATTAATTAGATTTTCGTTTTCATAATTGATTGGATCGTTGTGATCAATAAGGGCATAACAAACATCAAAACTCTTAAGAATTTCAAAGATGGCAAATATTTTGCCCATCTTGTTTTCTAAAGATGAAATATTAAAATCTTTTAATGGCAATAATTGTTCTGTTAATTGTTTAAAGAATTGTTCTTTCTCTTCGTCTTTTTTCAAAAATATTGCTCGAATATTAACAATTCTGGCTTTGATATCAAAAACTAAAAATTGTTTTTCGTTATTATTTAGATAATTGATGTTGTCTACTAAAAATTCATCACCACTAAAGGTTTGATCTTTGATTGATAAACCTTTAAATATGTTTCTTTTCTCATAGCTTAAAGTGGTGACACCATTACCAAAAGAAATGTTAATTTTGTCATTTGAGTTGTTAAAATGAATATTTTTTAACGAAATCATTTGTTCACCTTAATATCATCTAAAACATGGAGTAAAATCGTGGCCATCATATGATCAAATGACATATGGATGTCTTCTGCTTTCATCATATCATTAATTGGGGCGTGGAGATGATAATCTGCTAATTGATAAAGCATACCACCATCATAGCCAGTCATTCCAATTACTTTAACGCCAGCATTTTTTGCTACTTTAACGGCGTTAATAATATTTTTAGAATTGCCAGATCCAGATATTGCTAAAACAAGATCGTCTTTGTTTAATATTTTTTCGATTTGATACGCAAAAATATCATTATATGATATATCATTTGCTAACGCAGTTAAAATTGGGGTGTTATCACTTAAACAAATGAAATTAAATTTTTTGCTCTTTTTAAAAGAAACGCCTTTGTTAAAATCACATACCATGTGTGAGGCAGTAGCAGATGAACCACCGTTGCCGAAAACATAAACTGTTCCACCGTTTTCATAACACTTTGTCAATGCATTCATTGTTTTTGATATTTCAGTGTAATCAAGTTTTTTGAATGCGGCTGCTAATTCATCATAATATTGTTTAATTTCATTTTCGTAATTTTTCATAAAAATTTCATCCTAATCGTTAAAAATAATTGAGACTCCTGAATTATCAAGTTCAAATGGTAATTCTTTATAATCTTTAAAAGCTTTTCTAATCTTCTCTTTACCTTCTTTTGTTGGCACATAGAAAAGAAGGAATCCTCCACCACCGGCGCCTAAAAGTTTGCCTCCGGTTGCCCCATTATTAATGCCAAGTTCATATAATTCATCAATGGCATTTTGACTAATCGAACTGGCCATTTGTTTTTTAAGCTGCCAGCCTTTAGATAAGCATTCGCCTAAGAAATCGACATCGTTTTGTTCAAAATGGGTTTTTAATTCACGGGCTAAATCGCACATCTTCAAAAGCATTTCTTCTTTTTTACTGTCGCGTTCAACGTTATCTTTTTGCTCTTTTAATATCTTGCTAGCGTCATGCTTTAATCCGGTATAAAACATCAAACAATTTTCTTCAAGTTTTTTATATGATTCTTTTTTCATGACAATTGGTTCAATTTTGACAAATCCATTTGGCATGAATTCATAAAATCTTAAACCACCAAAAGCTGCTGCAAATTGATCTTGCTTACCAATTGGATTACCTAAGTCTTCAATTTCAATTTCACATGCCTCTTTAGCAATATGATATGTTGAAACATATCGATTTTCATATGTATATAAAAGCTTTAATAACGCAACTGTGAATGTCGATGAAGAACCAAGTCCTGTTCCTGCTGTGACATCGGCCATCGAAGCAATTTCAACACCGCTTATATTAAAGCGACGAAAAGCTTCATGAAAAATCTTGTGTTCAATCTCTTGATAATTATGAACATTTTCAGTCTTCGAATATTTAAGCGAAATATCGTCTCTGTTAAAAGCTGGATGGATTGTAAGATAAACGTATTTTTTTATCGTAGTTGATAAAACACAACCACCATGTTTTTCATAAAAAGATGGAATGTCTGTTCCACCACCAGCAAAAGAGACACGAAATGGAGCGCGAGATATAATCATATTTATTTGTCCTTAGAATATTTAATCGATTCAACGATATATGGTTTGCGAGGATTTGCTTCAACATATGCTCGATATGCATATCCTCCAACAATATATAAGCAAAATTCAATAATCCCTGATAAGAATATAAAAGCGTTAATAATAGCCCAAACGGTTATACCTATAATATCAAGGCCAATATAGGTGCCATAATGTTCTATCAAATATAGAATTAACAAAGTTAATCCTCCAACGAGTGAAAAAATAATCGAAGCAAGAGATATCTTAAAGACAACGCCTAAAAGTTTGTCTGAAATAACACAATAATAATCAAAAGCGTTTTTAAATAATGCTGATTTTTTATAATGAGTTTTGCCTTTTTGTCTATCTTGTCGAACATATGTAACTTCGCATGTTTTAAAGCCAACATAAGGCACTTCTATTTTTAAGACGCGATATTTTTCATAATTGTCGTTTATTTCATCCACTACTCTGCGATCAAGAAGACGGAAATCACCAACATTTTCTGGAATGTTGATCTTTTTGCTCCATTTATGGAATAAACGATAAAAAGTTTTAACGAATAATTTTGATAAACCTTTTTCACTTCTTGAAGAACGCTTGCCATTGACAACTTGATATCCTTCTTCCCATTTTGAAAGCATAGTAGGAATAACATCTGGATCATCTTGTAAATCACCATCAAGAGGTATTACGGCGTCTCCTTTTGCGTGTTTTAATCCTGCTGCGACAGCTTCTTCATGGCCAAAAGATCTTGATAAACGTAAAATGACAATATTATTTTGCTTTTCTTGATATTTTTCTAAAAGATTATAGGTGCCAACATCTGGCATGTCGGTGACAAATAATAATTCAAATTCATATTTGTCTTTAAGTGAATCCACGATTGGATTTACTTTTTCAAAAAATAAAGGAAGAGATTCTTCTTCGTGATATACAGGAATAACTAAAC
Source organism: Erysipelotrichaceae bacterium (assembly GCA_022777645.1). Classification (GTDB taxonomy): domain Bacteria; phylum Bacillota_I; class Bacilli_A; order RFN20; family CAG-826; genus Fiminaster. The sequence continues at coordinate 5,979 of JALFFX010000050.1, read as the reverse complement.
TAATTAAGTGCATGGCTATATTATAAACAATATTTTTAAATTAAAAAATATGTGATGGTATATGTATTAGCAAAATCATAAAAATTCAAAATAAAAAGGCGTAAAGTCAATTAAGAGAATACGCCTTATATCGATTATCGTTATAAATATTTTTCGATTATTTTTAAGATATCGTCGCCACAATAAGCACAAGTAGTTGCTGGAATCAATTTTCCAAGTTCTTCCTTATTTACTGGCTTAGCGATAAGCATTTTGTCAATTGCCTTATCTGAGAAAATTTTATTTTCAGAAATGCTTTTTGCTGTTGAATAATTTAATCTATAAATCATTAAGTCATTTCTAAGTGCAGTATCTTGTGGTGATAACTCAAATCCGGAAAAGTTTTTTGCTTGGATTTTTTTGTTTTTTTGACAATAATCAGCATAACGGTCGATATTATCGTTTTCCGTTTTTTGATCAATTTTTACAAAGAATTTTGCAACGCCATCAATTAAATAATTTTGCTTGCTATCAAATGTCACGCCATTAATCATTTGACGAATTAAATCGAATCCAGTATTTGCTTTCAAAAAGTTTGAATAAACTGTAGCAGGATTGTTGATTTTTGCTAGATTGAATTGTGGAATTATGAATTGACCAAAAACGAAATCAAATAGCTCAAATGCACTTGCTTTAAATTGTTTGTATGTTGTATTGCTATCAATAAATGGATGCATAAATGCTAATTCTGATGAGAACAATTCATATTTTGTCTTATCATTACGATATTTATAAATATCGTTTCTGAACTCTTTATTGTAATTCAACTTTAAACAATAACCAATAACTGCTAAACAATAATGCAATCCTTGGATGACTAACCCGTTCTTAACTGACAAAGAAGGATCTTTTTCGTAATCTTTTTTAACTTTCTTTTGATATTCCTTGTAAAGTTTTTCGAGGAATAATATATCTTTCAAAAATGCAAATGAATAATCATGATTTTTAAAGATGGTATTATATTTATCGTTACTTGATAAAATCGATGAAATACTATTGCGAGCAGGACCTGGTTGCATATACACAAATGCAAATAAGTCTTGAGCTAGTTCGTTATTTTTTGTTTTTTGCCATGGTTCGGTGTATAAATTAGGATCACATTTCTCGCCACGTTTTATTTCGATGAATACATGGTTTTCAGACATCATTGTTTTTAAATTACGTTGTTCAATTCTGTTTGCAATTATATCTTTAGCTTTGATTGGCTTTTGAGTATTTGATGCTTCTGCAACCTTGGAGATAAATGTATTTTTATCATTACTTGTCTCAAAAACATTTTTTACTACTTTACAACTAATAAAGAAATCGTTATCAAAAGGAACAGTTCCAATCATTCTAGTGGTTTGACCACCATTAACAATTGAAAAGTGATTCAATCGCAATTCATTACCAATTATTTTATAGTCATCACAAACGATAATAATTCCATTGTTTAAATACCAGAAATTTTCATTATCGTTTTGTATTGAATCTTCGATTTTACTATCAATATTGATTGACTTAATGTAATATCTCAAATTCATTGCCAATAAGCCTTTTTTGCCCTCACTATCCCATAGTTTCTTTAAAGATTTTGCTGAAATATTGCAAACAACACTATGGTCTTTATATTTAAGAAAATTATTTGGCTCATCAATAATTAATTTTCCTTTTTCAACATAATCATATGGAGCTTGGTTAGAATCGATAGTTGATACAACATCATCACCAAAATCGATTGTGGCGCTCACTTCTAAGCCGGAAATTGAGACATCGTGGTTCTCAATTTTCTTTTTAATCTCATATTTCGTTTTATCATCTGGTAAATAGTCAGTCACAATACGAATAATTACTTTTTTAATCTCAAATTCAAATAAATATCTGTTTAAAAGATTTCCAGCCTCTTGATTACCAAGAAATTTTCCACCATTAATATCAGTTAATTCCGCACATATTTTGTCTATCCAATTGAATACTGTTTTTAATGCGAACGGATTATTACCTAAATAATAAGAATGTAGACATTCGATTGCGTCATCTCCTAAATTTTGGTTAATATAGACACCATCAATGCCGGCGTCTTTGTCGCGTCGATATGTGCAGCCTTCGTTGACATCACCAGTATATGATGCATCGCCATTAAAATATGAATTGAAAGCATAAACTTTTAAAAGTGATAATTCATCGACAGCGTTCTTGAGATTTAAATCTTCTGGTGCGTTTGAAAAATATTTAGTTATTTCCATTATTGTTACCTCTTAATATTATTAGATCATACGGGGATCGTGCGATCAATAGATAAATTGAATATCATTAAAGAATTTGTATGAGTATATATACATATGTATATAAAGAAGCATGACAATCTCATTGCTTTAGGCCATTAGCCCAATTAGAGATTCTTTGATAACACTATCAAGGTATATAGCTTCTTTTCTTTTTCTATAAGCAATGCTGTTTTTATTTTTATTTGTGAATTTAATATCTGGTAATTTCTTTATTATTTGCATTGTTTTTTTACCTCAATTGACAGATAAACCCACCACCTGGAGTTAGGAGATAAATCGAGCGAAGCCAAGTGATGGGTTTTTAAGAAAGGATGTTAATTCGTTTGAAAGGAGTGACAAACGTTCTTCGCTCGATTATTGATCGATATTAATTTGCCCTATTCATATCATCACGAATAAGGTCTTTGACATATTTGCTAAATTGATGATTTCTTGTCGACCAATCAAGCAAATCTTTTTCGGTGTCTTTTCGGAATAAGACGCATTTTCCGATATAGTTTTCTTTAGTGTATTTTTTGATATATTTGAGTTTATTTTTGTAGCCTTGTTTTGTCATAATTAATGTCCTATTAAATATTTAATGATGATAATTATTCCTATTTCAATAGGAATCCCGAAGATGAATAACACAGTGAATGTTATTCCACTTTTATTGCCTAGAAAGCCAAATGGTTTTTCCCATATTCTTCCCTTGTTTGTGTGCAAATAAAGAAAATACACGGGAACTAATATCGAACATATATTAAGCAATAGCCAAGCGATAAAGCCTTCTTTAAATGTTGATTGATCTTTTGTTATTTGATTCATGTTCTTTTACCTCTAGTTCATTACTGTTTGATATGTCGGAATTTTTGTTGATTTCTTTTCGTTATCACTGATGATGTCTAATTCATCTTTTAGATGCGGATATTTTTCTAAGATTTTATTAAATCTTTCTTTTGCTATATTATTATTTTCTCTTTTGGAAATACTTATTATTTTTCGAGCGTGATATAGACAATAAGATACAAATTCTTTTTCATCAGAAGGAAATTTATATAATTTCCCTTTGCCTTCTAAAGTTATTTCAGCAGCTTCTAATAGGCAATTGACTTCAAAGACATTGACACCCATTAAAATGAAGGTACCTGCTTCTTCGATATCACGCATATTGAATTCATCGCTATTGTAGATGCGACGCAGTAAATCGCATGAATCTTTATGTTTGTTAGCGATGGCAAGATATATCAATCTTTTTAACGCTTCATCTTCATTCTTTTCAAATCCTAGTTGACCATACAAGGTATGATAGGCAATCTTATATGAGGCAAGGACAGAACCATGTTGTTCTAATTTGCGATAAATATCTGGCAATGTGCTTGGATCTGCTAAACCATATTCTTCTAATTTCGAAGCATATACTTCGCTGCAACGGATATTTTCATAATTTCCTTTTTCTTCGAGCTCAGCTCCTTTTTTAAGATATTCAATAACAGTCGGAATATTATTTTTTGATTCACTACTAGAGTGCATAGCTAATCTTGCAAGAGAATAATAACCATATGAATATCCTAATAAGGCAGCTTGATGATAATATTTTTTAGCTTCTTCATATTGATCTTTTTGTTCATAGTAGTTACCAATATTTGAAATAGCCCTTATTTGATTGCCTTTAGCGGCAACAAACAAATGCTTAAGTGCTTCTTTTATTTTGTTTTCTCGAAAGTAGATTATTCCAATCTCTTCATGAGATTGAGGATTATCATATTTTTCAATCGATTTTTTGAAATAATATTTCGCGTCTTCATAATTATTAGATGCCATAAACGCTTTCGCAGTTACATAATATAAATCAATAATGTGGTTCTTCATCAATAAGTGCCTCCTCTTCTGTTATTCTTTTAACCTCAACGGATGAGTTAACTATTTCGCCACCTAAGGCAATGATTACTTGTTCAAATACTTCACCTGAAATTTTCTTATCGTTATAAAGCATGAATGCAAAGTCTGTGATTGCTTCTAATTCATAGCCGAGTTTTGCTAATAATTTGAGCAATTTTATTGTTTTTCTTTTATTCATTTTTGTGCCTCCTTGTTTGTTTGACACCATAATGATATAAAACGAAGTATAAAAAAATGTCGCTTCGGAAGCGACAAATGATTTTTTTGATAGACAAATATTTTTGTTCTAAAAGAACAATATTTTAAGATTTTTTATAATGCTGCGTATCCATGACCAGCAAGAAGATTGTTAAGGTGATCAAAATCATGCGATCCTTCCGAAAGAAGATGAATGACAAGAATATCAAGCAATATCGAATTTGTTAATGTATAACCTGCAGAGTGAAGTAGTTCTTCTGTATCGTGTAAATCAAGTTCCATGCCGAATGCTAAAGCAATAATCGTATTTTTCTTTGGTGTCTTTGATTCACCTTTCAGAATCTTTGAAAAAAGTTTTCTATCCATATGGACTTTTTTATATACATCCTTGTTACTTTTATTTGATTTATTTAAAAAGTGCATGAATTTTGACGTGAAATTGTTTTTGCTTTGAGCAACATAATGATTAAATTGATTTTGGCTGATAAACATTGAATTATTGTCATTGGCAAAATATCTCACTTCATTCATAAATGCATCATCTTTAATGACTTTATCAACAAAACCTTCGCCTTTATAAAATGGATATGGCTTGATTAAGTCTTCGCATTCTTTTAAGGTTTTTTTACTATAAATGCAAATGCCAACACTTAAATCATGATCTAATAAATATTCATTGATTGTATCAAGAGCGACTTTAATCGCCATCCGGTGTGGATAACGATATGCTCCACTTGATAGAAGCGGAAATTCAATTGATTCAAGATTATATTCACTAGCAAGTTGTAGCGCTGATAAATGCGCTTTCTTTAAAAGAATAGGTTCGCCGCTTAAACCGTCTTTAAAAACTGGTCCTACTGTATGGATAACATTTTTAGCTTTTAGGTTATAGCCTCTTGTGATAACACTTTCCCCAACTGAAATTTTATGGAGTTGCATTAATTCTTTTTCAAGAAGTGGTCCTGCTAATTCTTTGACTTTATTACCCATTATGCCACCTAAAGTCAAATCTTTATTCGCTGTGCATACGATTGCATCAACTTGGCGGGTTGTAATATCTGCTTGAACAATATATAAACTCATAATTAATATTATTATACATTTTTTATCAACTTATTTATCTTATTTAACGCGCCTTTTATTTTGAAAAAAATGCTAATTGCAATTATTATTGGATTTAGGAAACTGCAACACATATACATAATTTATTGTAAAGTATTGAAAAAAGTGCAGAAAACGCATTTTAAAGTATTGAAAAAATGTCAGTTTTGGAATTAATAAGTATTGAAAAAATTGCACTGCCGAGAGTGCAATTTTCTACAAAGATTCAAGTTATGCTACTTTTACTGGTGTTCCACCTGAAATGGATATTTCATAAATATGAGAGTCTCCAAATAGACCACCAGTTATATAATTTAAGAAATAGATATTATCTCCAACAAATGTAAATGTTGTCGCATAATATGTTGAATTACACGCTAAGACGCATTCACCTTGAGTTGTAGCATTAGATGTAGCTTCAACTCGATATATACCGTTGTTAGCAGCATTTGTTGTATCGGTGTAATAATAGACATATCCATTATGATAAACA
>JALFFX010000045.1 GCA_022777645.1 Erysipelotrichaceae bacterium | reverse complement strand
TTCGTCTTTTTGAATAAGACGTTTTTTATTTATATCAAATCCAAGTTCTTCTAAATGATTGATTCCTTCAAGTGATGTGAGCCAATATCGCAAGCCAAAATTTTCAAGATTTTTGTCTTTATTTGCAGCGAAAAATTCTTCACCAACATAATATAATTCTTTGCCATCAAACATATATCTTTCAGGCATATAATTTAGATCAATTTTTGAAAACCTTGCAAAGCGATAAATTAGAAAAATCCCGTCAAAAACCACATCTTTTAAGTCTTCTTTAGCAAGCAAATTGCTCACTAACTCGCCATCAATATATTTAAAAAGTAAGATATTATTCTTTTTATCGATAGCGACTAATTTAGGAATATTGATACCATATTTTTTAAGTTGTTGATAATTATTTAAAGAAGCTAAAAAAGAAGGAGTGTCTTTATATTTTCGGGCAAAATATTTTTTGCTTTTAAACGACACGACAAACGAATCAAAATATTGATGCGATTTAACAAGCGATATTATTTTATATAATCGGTGTTTAATTTTTATTTCTTCTAGCATATTTCAATGATAACAAATAATCAAATAAATTTGTCTTATTTTCTTATAAAATAAATTGTTTTATAATTAAAACTATCATGAAACGAATAATCATTAAAAAAGTAGTGACGAATAAAGAGAAAAAACAATTTGTCAATTTCCCATTAAAATTGTTCAAAGATACACCAAACTTTGTTCCACCGATGTATAGTGATGAGATGAAAATTTTAAATCAAAAATCATCTTATTCTCTAGAATGCGATAGCGTATTCTTCCTCGCCTACGTTGATAAAAAAGTTGTGGGAAGAATATCTGGAATAATTCATCACACATACAATAAAACTCATAACGAAAAACAAGCACGCTTTACAAGGTTTGACTCAATCGACGACATCGATGTTGCAAAAGCATTATTTGATGCAGTTATTACTTGGGCCAAAAATAAAGGAGCGGATCATATTGTTGGACCGCTTGATTACAGCGATTTAGAACGTGAAGGTTTGCTCATTCAAGGCTTTGATGAACGAATGACTTTTGAAGAACAATATCATCCAAGCTATTATCAAAAACTCATTGAACAATTAGGCTTTGAAAAAGATGTCGACTGGTATGAATTTGAATTAACCTTCGAAGATGGACAAAGAGAAAAATTAGAAAGAATTTCTAAATTCATTGAAAAAACAACAAAAGTAACTCTTGCTCCACTTCTTCCAAAAAAACAATATATTAAAAAATACATGTATCAAGTATTTGATATGATTGATCTTTGTTATGGAAAACTTTATGGCACGATGCCATTATCAGATAAAACTAAAAAACAAATCGTCAAACAATTTGGAACATTGATTATCCCGAAATATTTACCAGTTGCAATAAACGAAAAGGGTGAAATGGTTGGTTTTGGCTTATCATTTCCTGCAATTGGTCATGCTTTAAAAAAATCCGGTGGAAGACTTACAATTCCAGCTTTATTTAAATTGCTTAATGCAATAAATCATCCAGAAGTATTAGAACTTTGTTTGGTAGCAATTCACCCTGATTATCAAAACAAAGGGATAAATGCTTTATTTTTAACACACATGTATAAAAATGCTAAACAAAGTGGCATTAAATGTTGCGAAACAAATCTCAATTTGGAAACAAATCATGAAGTAATGGCGCAATGGAAAAATTTTAATGCTCGCAACCACAAAATTCGTCGTTGTTATAAAAAACAAATAGATTTGTTATAATTTAAAAAATTAAAAGTATGAAAGTTTTATTATATTTTGAAAATCACAAAACAATTAGAAAAAGCGGTATTGGAAGAGCACTAAAACATCAAATCAGAGCGTGCGAATTATCCAATATTGAATACACATTAAATCCAAAGGATAGTTTTGACATTGCTCATATTAATACATATGGACCAAAATCATATTCATTGTTGAAAAAATGTCATAAAAAACATATTCCTGTCATCGTTCATGGTCATTCTACGATTGAAGATTTTAAAGATTCGTTTAGATGCTGGAAATTGATGTCAAAATTTTTCTATCCTGCTCTAAGAAGAATGTATAAAAATGCTGACTATATTGTTACTCCGACTGCATATTCCAAGCGTTTAATTGAAAATTATGGATATAACAAAAAAGTATACGCGGTAAGTAACGGTATTGATATTCATGGTTATGACAGAGTAGAAGAATATAAGGATATATTCAGAAATTATTTTCATTTGAATGAAAATGAAAAAGTAGTCATCGGCTTAGGACTTCCTTTCAAAAGAAAAGGACTACATGATTTCATTGAAATCGCAAGAGAAATGAAAGATGTCAAATTCATCTGGTTTTCTCATTTAAATCCAATTCTTCAATCACATTTTATTAGAAAAGCGATCAAGCATCGCCCAAGCAATGCAATAATGGCTGGTTATGTTGAAGATTTTAAAGTTGTTAAAGGCGCTTTCCAAAATGCCGACTGCTTCTTATTCCCGTCTTATGAAGAAAACGAAGGAATTGTAACCCTTGAAGCACTTGCTAGTAAATGTCCAGCCCTTATTCGTGATATCGGAGTTTATAAAGACTGGCTACATGATGGAATTGATTGCTATAAAGCAAAAAATAACGAAGAATTCATTGCCAAATTAAAACATATATTAACTTCATCAAATCAAAATATTGTTGATGCGGGTTATGAAGTAGCAAAATCAAGAGATATAAATCTTGTCGGATCACAAATTAAAGAAGTCTATCAAGAAGTTCTTGATCAATATAAAAATAAATAGATTTAAAAAATGGCGATTTCTTACGATCTCGTCATTTTTTCATAATAAAAGGAGCCTTCTATTAACCTATAGGTTTTCGAACAGCCCCGTTTTTCGCTTTGCAAGATTAATATTCGTTATATTTTTTGCTTGAACCTTTGACTTTTTCAACCGGATATTTTTCTTCATTCTTTTTGAGTTTATCAAGCATAATCTCATCGATATCGAGGTGATATTTATCCGCCATCAAAGCGCAGTAAAGCAAGACATCTGCAAGCTCTTCTTTTATCTTATCAATAGACTTTTCTTTATCAGACCATTGGAAGACTTCTAAAAGTTCACTTGCTTCAATACAAATAGATTTGGCGAGGTTTTCACCGCTATGAAATTGAGCCCAATCTCTATCATCACGGAATTTAGTTAATCTCTTAAGTAAATCTTTATTCATAATTTCAATAAAAAGGGGCAAAGCCCCATTTTATTATTTTGCTTTGCCTTGGTTGGCAACAGCTTCCATTTCTTTTCTTAATTGTTCTTCGTCCATCAAATAATAATGTTTGACAGCTTTCATTTCATCATCAAATTCATAGACTAGTGGAACGCCTGTTGGAATGTTGACATTGATAATTTCATCATTAGATAAATTATCGAAATACTTAACTAAAGCACGTAATGAATTACCATGAGCAACAATTAAAACACGTTTGCCATTTTCCATTTCTGGTTTGATAACTTCTTCGAAATAAGGAACGGCACGAGCGACAGTCATTTCAAGTGATTCATTAAGTGGAAGATCTTTTGGATCAACATCTCTAAATTGAGCTTGAAGAGCTGGGTTTCTTGGATCATCTTTTTCAAGTGCTGGAGGTGGGCAATCATATGAACGTCTCCAAATTTTAACTTGGGCTTCACCATATTTTTCAGCTGTTTCAGCTTTATTTAAACCTTGAAGAGCACCATAATGACGTTCGTTGAGTCTCCATGATTTGTAAACTGGAAGCCATTCACGGTCAAGTTCAAATAAAACGTTGTTCATTGTGTGGATAGCGCGTTTTAAAAGTGATGTATGAACAACGTCAAAATCAAAACCTTTTTCTTTTAATGTTTTGCCAGCGCGATGAGCTTCTTGAACACCTTTTTCGCTGAGTTCAACATCGGTCCAACCAGTGAATAAATTTAATTTATTCCATTCTGATTCACCGTGTCTAATTAATACTAATTTATGCATTTTGTTTCTCCTTTATTTAGCCAAAGAACCCATTGGATCCCATGGTTTTAATTCGATTGGTTCTGCTTCGTATTGAGCAAGTTCTTCTGCAGTTAAATATTTTTTATTTATAACTGCTTGATATGTGAATTGGTCAAACCAACTAGCAGACATAATATAATATCCGCCTTGGCCACGATCTGTACCCCAGCTATTTTCAATTTTCCATTTAGTTGGAACATTGTTTCTAATAGAAACACCGGTGATACACATAGCGTGGTTCATCGCGCTTGAGCGATAATCTAATGAATCACCTTTTTCCATCTTAAGATCTAAATCGATGAATGTTTTGAAGTCGAATTGGCCATCATCCCAAACACCTTTTAATCTATCACCATATCCGGCAACATCGCTACCAAACCAAACGATTTCATTGTCTTTAAGTTGTCCGATAATTAATTGTTTCATTCTTTCCATTGGAAGATTTAAATGTTTAACAATTTTTCCACCGACAACATTGCCAAGATATTTAACTGTATATGATTTATTAAATGGTTTGTCTTTTGTTGGGGCGTTGATGATGCTTACATATTCATCAAGAGTGTTGCCAACATATTTTTCAAAGAATGATTCTGGAGTATAACCTTCTTCAACATGGCATACACCATTTTTGTCAGTATATTCAAAATCAAATGATTTTGGAGGGACACCATAGCAGCTCACTAAAGCATTATAGAAACGAGTTAAATAATCTTCTTTTAAAGCTTTAACATCTTTAGTGGTTTTAACTTCACAAGCAAAGCGTCTAAGTTCAGCATTAAGAAGTGAATTCAATATTCTTGTGGCGCTTGAAACATATGTTTCTGGATAAGCGTTTTTTGGGCAAACGCCATATTTTTTAACAACGTTTACGAACATATCCCATTGGCCGCCATCTCCAATGCCTTGAAGCATAAATGCAAATGTGCGGTCATCGTAATCCGCATCTTTCATTTCAATAAAAGCATCAAGGAAATAATTTAATTTTTCTAATTTGTCATAAAAAGCAACATAGCTTTGTGATAATTCAAAAAATTCAATATTGTTCTTTTTGCCAATAATTTCACGCAAAAAATTTGTGGCAGCGAAAATCCAACAACGACCAGAAGCTTTTTGATTGGTGGCTTTCATTGTTTTGACATTAATATCAAAATTGAAATCCATATCTTTAATTGTGTCTTGATTAGAAGACAAAATATCAATATCGCTTTTGGTTAAGGCATGGCGAACAATATCATTTTTCTTATCAGCGTTATATTTGCTTAATAATGAATCAAGATATTCTTTTGATAATTGTTCCATATTTTTATTTCTCCTACGAGAAGTATTGTAGTTAATTTATATATTTTTTTCCACTAAAAAGAAAATATTTTTCTAGCAGTAAAGAAAAAAGTTGGTAATTAAATCTTGTGATATAATGGTTTTGTCAAACAAAGGATGTTGAAGTAGTTACTGAATCTTTGTTTGACGACACCTGTTCGGTAGCTACTTCAACATATAGGTGTCTTTT
>JALFFX010000019.1 GCA_022777645.1 Erysipelotrichaceae bacterium | reverse complement strand
GTAGCAAGTCAAGATGAAGAAATCGCTAATAAATATCATTTAAGAGCAGGAGTTGGTCTTGCTGCTCCTCAAATTGGTAAAAATATAAAAGTTATCGCTATTTATATTCCACAGCTTGATAAAGATGGCAACGATATAAGTGTTGATTATCGCTTAATCAATCCAAAAATCATATCAGAAAGCGTAAGACTTACATATTTAGGGGCGGGAGAAGGATGCTTATCAGTAGATGATGAACATAAAGGATATGTTTATCGACACTTCAAGATTCAAGTCAAAGCATTTGATGCGCTTAAGAAAAAAGAAACAATTATTACAGCAACTGGCTATAATGCGATTGTTCTTCAACATGAAATCGATCATTTAAGTGGTGTGCTCTATTACGACCATATCAACAAAAATAATCCTTTCGAAGAAAAAGTAGATGCGGTTAGACTATAACCGCATTTTTCTTTTAAAGAAAAGCGATTTCATAGTCAATTTATTGACAGAAATATTAATTGAAATTATAATTCAGTTAACTAATTATTTATTGACTATAATCGTCATCAATTTAGGAGTAATTATTTATGATTAATTCTGCTGTTTCTATATATGCTCTAGGAGGCCTTTGTGAAGTCGGTAAAAATACATATTGTATTGAAACCGAAGAATCTTTAATTATTATCGATGCCGGGGTAATGTTTCCAGATGAATCACTACCTGGTGTTGATTATGTAATACCTGATTATTCACATTTAAAAACGGCTCGTCAAAAGATTAAAGGACTTTTTATAACCCATGGTCATGAAGACCATATTGGAGGTATTCCTTTTTTAGTTCAAACTCTTCATATTCCTGTAATATATGCACCACGTCTTGCTGCTGCTCTTATTAGGCATAAACTCCAAGACATGCATATTAGAGAAAATATAAATATTGTTGAAATTGATTCAGATTCTGTCATTGAACTAAATGAATTTAAAGTATCATTTTTCTATGTTACTCATTCCATTCCTGATTCATATGGAATTGTTGTTGATACAAAACATGGACGCATTGTTCATACCGGAGACTTCAAAATTGATTTAACTCCAGTTGGTCATGAAATTGAACTTACTAAAATTGCTCAAATTGGCGGAGAAGGCGTTGACTTATTGTTAAGCGATTCCACCAACGCGGAAATTGAAGGATATACACCGAGTGAAACAAATGTTTTAAAAGCAATTAGAGAAATATTTGATATTGCATCAGGAAGAGTTATTCTTTCGACATTCTCATCAAACATTTCACGTATCCAACAAGTTATTCAAGTCGCTGTTGAACATAACCGCTATGTCGCGATTATTGGGCGAAGCATGGAAAACGCTGTTGATATATCGCGTAAATTTGGAATTATTAAAATTCCAGATCGCAGAATTATTCCAATCAGCGAGATTCGTAACTACAAATTGAATGAAGTATGTATTTTATGCACCGGAAGCCAGGGCGAATCAATGGCAGCCTTATCTCGTATTGCTAACGATGAGCACAAAGATTTAACTATCATTCCAGGTGACAGTGTCGTTTTCTCTTCGAGTGCAATTCCTGGTAATGGGGTCCTTATTGATAATGTTATCAATAAATTGACAAGAAAAGGTGCGACTGTCTTCACCAATTCCATTCTTTTAAGCGTTCACTCATCAGGCCATCCATGCAAGCAAGAATTACGTTTGATGCTCCGCTTGATGAAGCCAAAATATTTTATGCCAATTCACGGCGAATATCATATGCTTAAGATTCATTCTGAAATTGCGCAAAGTCTTGGAATGCCAAAAAGCAACATATTTGTATTAGAAAATGGCGAGATGATTAAACTAGAAAATCATAAAGTAAGTTATGACTCTTCGTTTGTGTGCGAACCTGTATATATCGATGGTCGTGATATTAACGAAGTATCTAGTTCAGTTTTAAAAGATCGCGAAATTCTTAAAAATGATGGTCTTGTCACAGTGGCAGTGGGCATCGATTCAAGCAAAGGAATAATTACTGTTAACCCGATTGTTATTACCAAAGCATTTATTTGCAATTACAAAAACATCAAAGAAGAAATTGCTGAACTCGTCCGTAAAAAATTAGAGGTCTTGGTGGCAAGTAAAACAACATTTAGCCAAATCAAAGCGGTTATTCGCAATGTTGTGAGTCAATATATATTCAGAAGAACAGAAAGGGAACCAATGGTTATTCCAGTGGTTATGGATAAAATAAAATGATGATTTTAGCAAGCCAATCACCAAGAAGAAAAGAATTAATTCGTAAATTAGTAGATGATTTTATTGTTATCCCTGCCGATATTGATGAAAACGTTAAAAATGTCGCGCCAAGCGATTTACCAGCTCTGTTATCAAAACTTAAAGCTTATTCAATATTTGCTACTCATCCAAACGATACTGTTTTAGCCTGCGATACAGTTGTAATTCATAAAGGCGAATTAATGGGCAAACCAAAATCAAAAGAAGAAGCAATTTCGATGCTTAAAAAATTAAGTGGCGATAAACATGTTGTCTTATCTGGCTATACATTTATAAACAAAAACAAAGAGATAACAAGAAGTGTTAAAACTGTTGTGCATTTCAATAAATTAAGTGATGAAACAATCTTAAAATATGTTGAAAGTGGTTCTCCAATGGATAAAGCCGGAGGATATGGCATTCAAGATAAAGAATATAATCTTGTTGATTATATAGAAGGCAGTTTAGATAACGTAATTGGTCTTCCGGTCGAAGACATTAAAAAACATTGTTTTTAATCGTTAAATAAAGATTTATAAATCGCGCTTGAATCATTAGAAACAAGCGTGATTTTATTTGACATTTTAATAATTGATTCAACACCACAAGATTTAAGCTTATCTTCATCGACAAGACTATAATCTTTTAAGACAAGAACAATACGTGAACGATTGATAGAATGTGAAATGACATTATCTTCACCACCAATATATTTAATTAATTGTTCTTCTTGTGGTTTATTTTCAATATTTTCTTTAATGTCTCTGTTTTTATTTTTTAAAACACTAACGATAAAAGCGATGACAACCGCAATAAAAATTAAAATTGCTATCGCAAGGGCAAAATAAAAACCATAATTAGCAAGGAAATCATTAAATGCGTTGTCGGTAGGAGATGCAAACATTTTCATGAAATTATGATAACATAATATTATTATTATGGCGAAAAATATTGAAATTGAGGCAAAAGGATTATTAGACAAAGACGAATATGAGCTTATTTTTCATAGACTCAATTTAAAACCTTATGTTCAAATCAATTATTATATTAAAAATGATCATTTCGATTTCAAACAATATGGGTTAAGAATTCGTTTTAAGAATAATAAATACGAACTCACATTAAAAGACAAGATCGCTGACGGCTATATTGAAATTAATCAAATGATTAATGAGCAAGAATTCTTGGATATGAAAAATAAAAATTTATTCCCGATAGGCGAAGTAAATTCATATCTTCAAAATAAAAGTATATCAACGAATGATTTATATATATTTGCTAATGCAAAAACTGAAAGAGTTGATATTCACTATCACACATCTTTAATAAGCATCGATAAAACAATTGTTTTAGATCATATCGATTATGAAATAGAATGTGAAAACACAAATATTAAAAAAGCCAAGGAAGATATCATATCTTTCCTTGACCAATTTAGTATCAAATATAAAGAGAATAAGACAAGTAAATTAAAACGAATGTTATCACTTATTTAATTTCTTACAATCGTCTGTTAAACAAATTTCATCAAGATAACGACGAGCTTTTGGGATAAAAAGACGAATATCGTCTTCATTATAACCAACTTGAATGCGATCATGTTCATCATCGATGACAATTGGTCTTTTTAATACCGATGGATTTTTACGAACAAAATTAATCATTTCCGATATCGACATATCATCAAAATTTACTTTATTTTCTTTCATGATTTTTGATTTTGTCGCAATGATATCTTCGGTGCCGTTTTCTGTTTTTTCTAATATTGCGCGAAGTTCTTCTTCTTTTAAATTGCCATTAAAAATATTTTTTTCGGTGTATGGAATATTTTGTTCATCAAACCATTTTTTTACTTTTCGACAAGATGAACATGAAGGAGAAACATATATCTTAACCATGATTTTATTATGAGTTTTGCATTTATTAATGTCAATATAATTAGCAATTATTGCTAATAAGTTGGTATAATAATTTTATCATTTCTTGGAGGCGAGAAATATGGACAGAATTTTAAGTGGAATCAAACCAACTGGACAATTGACATTAGGCAATTATATAGGAGCAATTAAAAACTTTGCCAAAGTACAATATGAAGGCGAAACATTTTTGTTTATTGCTGACCTTCACGCCTTGACTCTACCAATTGAACCAGAAACATTAAATAAAAATTCACGCGATATTGCTGCTTATTATTTAGCAGCAGGACTTGATCCAAAACATACATCAATATTTTTACAAAGCGATGTCAGCGAGCATAGTGAACTTGCCATAATTTTACAAAATTATTTATATATGGGTGAACTTTCACGCATGACCCAATTTAAAGATAAATCAAGCAAAATGAAAGAAGAAGCGATTGGTCTTGGCTTGTTTGCATATCCTGTTTTAATGGCCGCTGATATTGTTTTATATAACGCCAACAGAATACCAGTCGGCGAAGACCAAGTTCAACATGTCGAATTAGCTCGTGATGTTGTCAAAAGAATGAACAATCGTTATGGCAAGATTTTAGCGATGCCAAAAGCAGAAATGGTTAAAGTAGGCGCTCGCATTATGTCGCTATCTGATCCTAGCAAAAAGATGTCAAAATCTGATCCAAAAGGCGACATCTATTTAAGCGATTCATTAGAAGTGATGCGTAAAAAGATTATGTCTGCTGTTACCGATATGGGCAAAGAAATAAAATATGATCCAATTAATAAGCCAGGTATTTCCAATTTGATGACAATTATGTCATCATTAAGCGGCAAATCTTTTGAAGAAATCGAAAAAGAATTTGTCGGCAAAGGTTATGGCGATTTTAAAAGAGCGGTTGCCGATGTTGTTGTAAATGAAATGGCGCCTTTTAAAGCGCGTTATGAAGAAATCATTCAAAGCGGACTTGTCGATGAAGTATTAAGCGAAGGTGCCAAGCGCGCCAAAGTTGTTGCCAAAGAAACTTTAACACGTGTTCAACACGCGATTGGTTTATATCGAAAATAATGGATAAAAAACTCATTGCCTTTGATATGGATGGAACTCTTCTTAATTCCAAAAAGAAGATTTCTTTTTTGACTCGTCAATATTTGAAAAGATTATCAAAAAAAGGGCATATTATTGTTTTAGCAAGCGGCAGACCATCAAGATCGATGATTAATTATTACAAGCAATTAAATCTTTCCTCTCCAATGGTGTGTTATAACGGGGCATATTGCTTTTCACCTAAAGATAAAAACTTTAAAGGCCACGAATATTCTTTCAAAAAAGAAGATATGATTTCTTTTTATGAAGAAATTCAAGATGATGTTATAAACATCATGTGCGAAACAGATGAAGAAATATTTGTCGATAAAGAAGATAAATATTTAGATAAATTCTTTTGGTTTAACGATATGGAAATTCACGTCGGTCCACTTAAAGAAACATTAAATAAAAATCCGATGACATTTATCGGTCATATTTCTAAAGATTTTAACAAATTTGAAAAATTCGAAAAGGCAATATCAAAATATCCTGATATCGAGATTAGATATTGGACCGGAAGTCCATATTTTGAATTATTTTATAAACAAACATCAAAAGGGGCTTCTATTTTAGAAATTGCAAAATATTACAATATCAAAAAAGAAAACATCATCGCGTTTGGCGATGCTGAAAATGATGTTGAAATGCTTAATGTTGCTGGAACTTCAATCGCCATGAAAAACAGCAAAAAAGAACTGATTGATAAAGCTAAAATTGTCACAAAAAAAGATAATGACCATAACGGCATTTATCATACATTGAAACAAATATTAAGATAATTTATTTAATAAATCAGAAAATTCTTTTGCTAATTCGCAAGAGAATTTTTTATTTGATAAATACGACAATTCACCACTTATATTCTTAAATTCAATTTCATAGGCTTGTAAGAATTGATCATCGAATTTATAGAGTTGTTTTATTTGCTTATTAATCTTAAAATCGCCATATTTATTATCGCCAACAACTGGATGATTAATATAATTCATATGAACGCGGATTTGATGAGTTCTACCGGTCACTAATTTGATATCGACCAACGTGAAATCATTATATTTTTTAATTGGTTTAACAATAGTTAATGCACTTTTTGAGCCAGGGGCATTTGATACCTTAACCATTTTTGTTTTTTCATCTTTTAAAAGTGGGGCGTTAATCTCCATAATTTGATTGAGGGGATGGCACACTAAAGCGATATAATGCTTTTCGATTTCTTTTTTATCTTTAAATAAATCTTGAAGGATTTGTAATGCAGTAACATTTTTCCCAAAAATCACAAGGCCAGCTGTATTGCGATCAAGACGATGAGCAGGACCTGGTGTAAAACCTATATCGATTCGTGGATTATATTCATCTTTTAAATATAAATAATTTAATACATCATTTGTTAATGTTTTTTCTTTTTCATTGATATCACCATGAACTAAAATTCCTCTTGGCTTATTAACGATTAATACATTTTTATCTTCATAAACAATCTGGTAAGGGAATTCTTTCTTTTTAAGTTCTTGATTAACAATAAAATCTTCCATTTGTGAAGATGTCACATAAATTGATATTTCATCATTTTCTTTTAAGATATAATTTTCTTTCACCCAATGGTTATTAATCTTCACATCTTTTTTGCGAAACAATTTGTAAATAAAAGATAACGGGGCATTACTAAAATATTTTTTTACATATTTATCAATTCTTTGATTCGCGTCTTTATATGTGATTTTTTGTTTTAGCATTAAAATTATTATATATTTTAATTGTAAAATAGTTAATTTAAACTTATAATCTATTTTACTGGAGGATTACCCAAGAGGCTGAAGGGGTGGGCTTGGAAAGCTCATAGGGTCCGAAAGGGCCGCAAGAGTTCAAATCTCTTATCCTCCGCCATGTTGAAATGTCAAGACACGCAAACAAATGCGCGTCTTTTCTTTTATTTCTACTATTAAATAGTAGAAAACAACCCATTTCAGGCGTTGGAAACAGGGATTCTGAATAAACACACTTGCCCCACTATTTTTGACTAAAATCTATGAACACTTATAAAAACCGAAGGAAACCGGGGTTGGAATTTTAATACTGTGTATTAATAAAAAAGCAGAACTCATATTTTGTCCTGCTCTTAGAAAAAAAGGGGTATATTACATTAAGCTAAGTTGAGTCTAATAATTGAACCACTTGGCAATATAAACTCGCTATCACCAATATCTAATAGATAACTAATGAAAGCATCTAATAATTTTAATTCATCAAATGTTAATACTTTTTTAGTGAATAATGTTTCATCTTCAAAGAAGACCTTTTTAATTTCGTATTCTTCATCGCCTTCCCATTTTGCGTAAGCATGTCCAGCTTCTTCTCTATAAGTAACATCGCAAGGATAGTCTTTGCTTAATTCTTCAACGTTTTTATAAAGATAAATTGTAGAAGGATTTGTAAGAGTTTTTGTTTTTAAATCAATGACTACTTCTGGTTCATCGTCAATTCTTGAACCGGTAAGATAAAAGTAGACACGTATAAAAAGTGCGGTCTACTTTTTCTTTTAGTATGATTATAAAAAGGAGGTAATTATGTCAAAAAAGAAAGACGGAACAATTAGAGATCGCCCAAAAGGAACAAAAAACAATATGCGATCTATTAGAGAAAAAGAACAAATTGTTCTTAGATGTATTAACGAGAATATACCTTTTAGAAAAATAAGCAAAGAACTTGGTATAGGTGATACGACAATTGGCAAATGGGTTCATGCATATGAAAAAGATGGTATTAATGGCTTAGAATCTAAAACAGGTAAATGCGGATCTGGTAACCCGTATGCAGCGTTGTATAAGAAAAAGAACCTCACAGAAGTTGAAAGGTTAAGACTTGAATTAGTCAAAAAGGAAGTTGAGTGTGAACGATTAAAAAAAGGTTACTCGGTGAAAGGAGTTGGTCGAAGAAAAGAATACGTTACTATCAACAAAAAGAATTCGAAATAATCGAACTCTTATCAAATAAATATCCAGTTAAATTCTTATGTTCAATTATGGATGCAAATCGAAGTGAATATTATAAATGGAAGCAAAGACAAATTAGCAAACCTGATTGGATAAAAAGAAGAGAAAATAATCTAAAGATTATTCAAGAGGTTCATAACAAACATAAATCTCATGGTTATCGATGGATCTCAGCGTTCCTTAAGGAAAAATATGGACTCATATTAAAACCGAATTATGTTCATGTTTGTTGCAAATATGCTGGAATTAAATCAGAAGCTCCTAGGATTAAATATCGAAAACCAAAAGAAGAAAAACTAGGATTCCCAAACCTTATTTGTGGAAATTGGAATGCAACCAGACCATATGAAGTTATAGTTTCTGATATGACCGTGTTTTATTACAAAGGAATTCGTTACGAATTAACGTTATATCTTGATACATTCAATAACGAAATAGTATCTTACGGGCTTAGTTCTAGAGAAGGTGATCCAAGAACATATCACGAAGGACTTAAAAAAGTAATAAAACTAATTAAAAAAGAACAAACTGACCAGGTTACCATTCTTCACACAGACCAAGGTTCGGTTTATTCTTCAAGAAGCTATAATGAGCTTCTAAATAATATTAACATGAAACATTCTATGTCTCGAGCAGGAACTCCAACAGATAATCCAATTATGGAATCAATTAACGGTTGGATAAAAGATGAGATGTTTTATGATTTTGATTTAAAACATTGTGATGATATAAACAAGTTTATCAAGGAATACATACATTGGTTCAATTACGAACGTCCGGCATATGCATTGCAATATAAAACCCCATATCAATATAAACATGACATGGGGTATTAAGGCTTTTTTGAGCTGTCTACTTTCGCTTGACTAGTTCATCGTAAAGGCTCGATTTCTTTTTAATTCTAATATACTTTTTCTATCGGTCGCATCCGCCACACAAAATTCAATTTGTTTTGCATATTGTGATTGCCGTCTTTTAGCCAATTCTATCATTTTTTTGCTGTAATCAAAAGCG
>JALFFX010000009.1 GCA_022777645.1 Erysipelotrichaceae bacterium | reverse complement strand
TGAATTCTTTCAACTACTTTATCCATGCCTTTAATATTATTAGTATCAGGCAAATCTAAAAGACTTGATGGATTTTTCAATTCGTTATAATCATCAATATCAATATTATAGTAAGTTAATAATTTATCTAAAAAATTCATAAAATGTAAAAAAGGCTACAAAGTAGCCTTATATTAATTAGTCGTTAATACCAATGAAGATTGTTTCTTCAGGTTCGCTTGTTTTTGGTTTATTTTGCATTTTAATTCTTTGCTTTTTGTTACGATCAATTTTGATTGTTGGCAATTTAATATTTTTGAATTTATTTCTAAATCCTTCAGATAATGAGCCAAGTAAGGTTGTAACAAATAACGCAGCGATAACAATGCTTAACAACATTCCGGCAAAAATGATTGAGAATGATTTATTACCAAAACCGAAATAGTCAATAGCAAGATAAGCAAGAAGAATTGAAGTAATGAATAATGGAGCAGCACTTAATGATGTTGCTTTTTTAACAATTTCTTTTCTTTCTTCATCGGTTGCATTCTTGTTATCAGCAAACATTTCTTTTTCTTTTTCGAAATACATAATTGCGCCAAACAAAGCAATTAACATAGCGATAGGCATAACAATTGATGTAATAGCACTTGTTTGAATACGGAATAACACTAATAAGCCATAACTAATAAGTGTTGCACCACCAGAGATAACAAATCCAGCAAGTCCGCGTGAGAATGAATAACGAAGGGCGAGATAAATGAATGCACCAACAAGTGAAATTGAGCAAGCAAGAGCAACAAATCCTTGATTTGGAGCTTTAACTGTTTCATGGGCTAATTTGATTTCGCAATTGATGATATCTGAATCGCTTGTTCCTTCAATTTCAGCAACTTTATCAAATAAAGCTTCTTCTAATGATGTAAATTTGACTTCAGCGCCTGCTAATTCAACACTGTATTCATTGCCTTTTAAAGCGTGATCAACACTTGTTACAAAATAAGTATATTTTGTTGTGATGTCGTGTTCATAATTGTATTCTTCGCGTGAGCAAACTTCGACATTGCTATATGAAAGTTTTTCATCGCCAACTTTAATTTTGGCTAAAACATCATTTTTGTATGCTTCTTCAGTATCAAGAGTTGGGGTGTCGCCTTTAATCGAAACATAAATTTGAGTAGTTTCAGCTGTGGCGGCACTAACATTGAGTGGAGATGCGTTTAACGCACCAAAGACGCTAATGCCAACAACTGATGCAACAGCAAGAATTAATGAGACAATACCAATTGGTTTTCTCTTTTTTGTGAAATCAGTATTTTCGTATGGAGCAACGTAAGTTGGTTTTTCATCTTCCATTGCGTTTGGCACTAATTTTTCATCGATATTAAATGCTTTATAATTTTCTTGCATTTTAGTATCGTTGGTAAGAAGCCATGTCTCAAGTCTAAAGATGACTAAAGTCATAAGAAGTGATACAACAGCACCAAAGAATAATACGATACCTAATGGTTTTAATGCGTTTCCACCGAGAAGATAGATCATTAATCCAGCAAAGAAAGTAATGACACCCATATCAAGTGTTGGGAGCATAATCTTTTTGGTAGCTTCTTGATTCGCTTTGCGAATACTTCTACCTTTATAAACTTCTTCTTTGAATTTGTTGCAATAAAGAATAGAAGAAGCAAGAGACATTGCTGTAATAAGTAATCCGCCGATAATAGCAGCGATATTAAATGTCGCACCTAAACTAGTAAAAATTAAATAAGTTAATAATAATGTTGATGAAGTGTTAGCGACAATTCCTAATGATGTTACACGATAGAACATGACAAGAATTAAGAATGAAATAACAATTGCAACGATTGTGGCGATAAGTGTTGTTGACCAGGCAACATTGACACTATTACCGAAAACTAATAAATTTTCAGCAGTTGATGGAACAAGAATATTATTATTTGTAACACCGCTATTTGATTGAGTGACAAATAAATTTTCAACTTGATATTCATATTTTGAAGCGTTGAACATGTTGACAAGATATGTTGCAAGTTCATTAGCTTCTTTTAATTTTGAGACATCGTATTCACCATCGCTATTTGCGAATCCACACAAATATTGAATTTCGGTTGGTTCAGCATCATCTTTTAATCCTTCACGGTACCAAATATTGCTTGATACAAATGAACAAATAATTTTTTGACCAGTGATAGCTTTGTCGTTATTTGCTTTTTCGTAAGTATCACCTTCAACCCAGTTTGCCCAAAGGAAGATATCTGGAGTAGATTGTTCTGTTTCGCCTTCGTCTTCAGCTTTGCGGCTAATTGATTTTTCTTCTTCAGAAGAAGATACAGATTCGATCAATGTTTTTACTTTTGTTGTATCGCTAACTGGAATAACAACGTAAGGAACAACATCTTGTTGTCTTTCAATTCTAGCCACGGAATTAACGAATATTTCATCACCCATGACACGGGTTTCTTCAACTTCACCTGCTAAAGAGAAGTTTTCACCGCTGAAGGAAAGATAACGTGTGATATATGATAATTGAGTTTCGTCTTTGACGCTTAAGGAAACACGAACTGTATCATTGCCTTCAACACGAACTGAATAATCTTCAATTTGATATGTTTCAAGACGATTACGCATTTCTGCAGCTACTTTTTCAGCAGCATCAGCATCGTTTTCCAAATTGGTGCCTTCATTATCGTTTAAACGATAAACGATTTCATTACCAGAAGTAAATTCACGTCCTGGGTTCATCGATGTAAAAACTGGAGTAAAAGCAACCCCAACAGCAATAAGCATTGTTATTGCCATAGAAATGTAAGCAATCAAACGTCTCATAATCTAATCTTTCTTTCTAATAAAAATTCTAAATGTAAATTAAATAATTTACGTACGCTATAAAATATACAACGATTTGAACTTTATTGCAACATGAATGTGCACGCATATGCGATAGAGCAATAAAAAATAGGAATAAATTCCTATTCTTTAACCTATCAAAAGTTTATTATGATATTTTTGTAAATGAGTAAAAGCTTTATCAGTAGCTATTCTGCCACGAGGGGTGCGATTTATGAATCCGATTTGCAATAAATAAGGTTCATAAACATCTTCTAAATTCATCACTTCTTCGCCAATTGAAGAGGCAAGTGTTTCTAGTCCAACAGGGCCGCCATGAAAACGATCAATAATTGTTTCAAGATATTTAATGTCAACATCATCTAATCCGATGCAATCAATTTTTAAAGCATTTAATGCTTTATATGCATCATCTTTACTTATTTCATCTTTGCCCATAAAGTTTGCAAAATCACGAACTCTTTTAAATAATCGATTAGCAATTCGAGGGGTTCCACGACTTCTAATAGCGATTAAATTCGCGGCTTCATCATCGATTTTAGTTTTGAACACTTTTGCTGTTCTTTTAACAATTTGTTCTATTTCTTCAACTTTATAAAAAAGCAATTTTTCGGTAATGCCAAATCTTGCGCGAAGTGGGGCTGTTAAATCGCCTGCTCTTGTTGTTGCACCGATTAAAGTGAAAGGTGGGAGAGGCAAATTTATCAATGAAGAATAATCACCATTTTTTTGGGTAATAAAAGATAATTTATAATCTTCCATTGCGCCATATAAAACTTCTTCCACAATTTTTGGAATTCGATGAATTTCATCAATAAATAAAACATCACCTGGTTCAAGTGTTGACAATATTGAGGCTAAATCACCAGGCTTTTCAATTGCAGGACCATTTACATATATAAAATGAGCGTGCATTTCATTAGCGATAATGTTAGCTAAGGTTGTTTTTCCTAAGCCAGGAGGACCATATAACAATGTATGATCAAGAGATTCATTGCGATGAAGAGCAGCGCCAATAAAAACTTCAAGATTATCCTTGAGTTCTTTTTGTCCGACATACTCTTTTAATAGTTGAGGACGAAGAGAAATTTCTTCGATGTCATCTTTGTTTTTACTACCATCAACAATTCTTGACATAATCTTTTCTTAACCTTTTTAATGCTTCTCTCATTATCTCTTCATTGGTACCATTAACAATATTAATTTGAGATAAAACATCATCAATAATTTTGACTTTAAATCCTAAATTTTTAAGGGCAGAGCGAACTTCTTCATATTGTTTTGGATTACCTTTTTGATCAGACTCGGTCAATTGACCTTTTAGATCTAAAATAATTTGAGCAGCTGCTTTTGCGCCAATTCCAGGTAATTTTTTTAAGTAGGCAATATTGTTTGACGCAATAGCGTTAAATAAATCACTGGAATTAGTTTTAGATAAAGCATTAAGAGCAGTTCTTGGCCCAATACCTTTAACACTAATCAATGATTCAAAAGCTTTCTTCTCATCAATGGATGAAAATCCGGCAAGATATTGTTCGTCTTCGCGCACAACATTATATAGATAAATAGTTGCATCATTTCCAACAGAAAAATCATCTATATGAGAAACATAGACTTGATATCCGATGTTATTCACTTCGATAACAACGTAATCTTTTTCGCGATAAATAATTTTTCCTTTGAAACTGAAGTACATAATCTAATTAATTAATATATAACCTATAACCAAACACATCATAATAAATGCAGCAATTAAAGCGACAAGTATTGGAAGTGTAAAATGTTTTTTCATGCTCTAATTTTAGCAATTTTATTTCAAGAAATAAATATATAGAGAAAAATATGAGACTAATTTTATTAGTCAAAGTATTCAAATTCGAAATCGCACAACGAAACTGTGTCTCCTGATTGAGCACCATTTTCTTTTAAAGCTTCTTCGACTCCGATTCTTCTTAAATAATTGATAAGGCGCATTATTCCTTCATCTGTTGATAAATTGATAAGTGAATAAGTTCTTTCAACACTTTCACCAACGATTTGGAATTCATGTTCACCAACTCGCTTGATTTCAAATATCTTTTTATCAAGTTTGTGAGCATCATAAACTTTCATTTTTTCGTCTTCTTTGTTGAGTTCGAGGGCGAATTGAGCAGTATTGGAAAGTGTTTCGTTGATTTTGTTAATAAGTTCATCGATTCCTTTGTGAGTTAAACTTGAAATTTGATAAACTTTATGGCCAATTTCGTTTTCAAATTTTTTGATAACACTATCATCTTCAAGCGCGTCAATTTTACTTGCCACCACAATAAGAGGACGTTTATCAAGACCTAAACCGTAAGATTTTAATTCGTTTTGAATAACATTAAAATCATTTACTGGATCATGCGATTCCATTGAGACAAGATGAACAATAACGCGACATCTTTCTAAATGTCTTAAAAAGGCTAAGCCAAGACCTTTGCCTAAATGTGCACCTTCAATTAACCCAGGTAAATCCGCCATGACGAAAGTGTCATATTTATTGACGTGGACAACGCCAAGATTTGGTTCAATAGTAGTAAATGGATAATCAGCAATTTCAGGATTTGCATTGCTAACAACACTTAAAAGTGTTGATTTTCCAGCATTTGGTAGTCCAACCAATCCAGCATCTGCTAAAAGCTTTAATTCCAAAATCAATCTTTTTGTTTCGCCAGGAAGGCCGTTTTCAGCAATTTTTGGAACGCGATTTCTATCTGATTTGAAGGCAGCGTTTCCTCTGCCACCTCTTCCACCTTTGGCAACAACAACAGTTTGTCCATCAGTTGATAAATCAGCGATAAAAGAATGATCTTTTTCATTATAAATCACTGTTCCTAGTGGGACATCCACTATTAGATCATCAGCCCCACGACCATATTTGTTTTTGGTCAAACCTTTTCCGCCATCTTGGCCAATAAAAACTTTGGAATGACGGAAATTATAAAGCGTATTAATCGCCTTATTCGCGCGAAAAATAATGGAAGCACCTCTTCCACCATTGCCGCCGCTTGGGCCGCCTTTTGGCATATATTTTTCGTGAAGAAAAGCAATCATGCCATCTCCACCTTTGCCTGATCTTACTTCTACTATCGCTCTATCAATAAACATATTTTTAATTATCAATTATTTTTTAAATAAAGGGTCCCAATAAATATGGAACCCTTATTGTCAGTACTTAGTGCTTATTTGGCGTAAACGCTGGCACGAGTTTTGTTTTTACCAACACGTTCGAATTTTACGATTCCAGAGATGGTAGCAAAAATTGTGTCGTCACCACCACGACGGGTGTTGACACCTGGTAAAATTTTAGTACCTCTTTGACGGTAAATAATACTGCCAGCAGTACAATATTGACCATCGGACAATTTAGCACCAAGACGCTTTGATTCGCTATCACGGCCGTTTTTTGTTGAACCGACGCCTTTTTTACTAGCGAAGAATTGTAAATTTAATTTAAATAACATTTTTAGCATCCTTTCTCGACCACTTTTATATATTTTCCATAACTTTCTTCAATTGTTTTTAATTGAATAATCATCGTTTCCAATACATCAAGGTCGTGCATTGAGGCGCTTTTATGAGCAATTATTTCAATTAATGCATCCGCTTTTTTGATATCAAATTCCTTAATGTCTTTTATTGCATTAAGGCCACCAAAGATAATCGCGCTTGCACCGGCACAGACGATGTCTTTGCCTAATTGGTCATATAAAGCATGTCCTCTTACGGAAATTTTAGATATTTTTCCGTTTTCTCTTTGGCATTCAATGTCGATCATATTAATTAGGCATTGATGCTTTCGATAACTAAGCAAGTGTATGGTTGTCTGTGACCAATTGTCTTACGTTCGTTATGTTTTGCTTTATATTTGTAGATACGAAGTTTTCTGCTTAAACCATTTTTAACAACTTTAGCAGTAACATTTGCACCTTCAACATATGGGCTTCCAACTTTGAGGGCGTCTCCACCGACAAGAAGAACTTTGTCAAAAACATAAGCATCGTTTTCTTTGACGTTTAATTTTTCAACATAAACTTTTTGTCCAACTTCGACACGAACTTGTTTTCCACCAGTTTCAATAATAGCGTACATGTAAATACCTCCATTTCTTCACCAATGACTCGCTATTGAGGTCTATTAATTTACATTAATAAGTTAATTACCTTTTTTATGCGGTTGTAGCTTGTGAGGCGACAACGATATATATTATATATATTTATTTGATTTAAGCAATATTTTTATGTCTTTTTGTGCAAAAATGAGTAATAACCACCTTGATATATAATCAAATGATCATATAAAATCACATCAAATTCTTTCGCTAATTTGATTAATTTTAATGTCGTTTCTTTATCATCAAAACTCGCTTTTTCATTGTCATTTGGATGGTTATGAACAATTGCAAATTTTGTCGCTTTTGATGTCAAGATTTCCCGCAAAATGTCTTTCGTATTTATGCTTATTTGATCACTTGTGCCTTTGTATAATTTGACCTCTTTAATGATCTTGTTTTGGTTGTTCAGCAATAATAAAATAAAATGTTCTTGCAACTCATTTTCAAGAAATTTATATCTTTGATATAATATTTTTGTATCATACACATAAATTTCATTATTAAAATTCTCTTTGTAATAGCGATCAAAAAGTGTAAAGCAGGCTAATAAACGCAAAGCGGTTGCTTTCTTTAAACCACTCATATTTAGAAGTGAAGAATATGATATATTTCTTAATTCAGAAAGACTTGTATATGTATTTAAAAGTTCTCTTGCAATATCAATTGCGGAACAATTTTTTGATCCGCTTGAAATAATCAAAGCTAGTAATTCTTCATTGCTTAAACTTTCTATTCCTTCTCGAATAGCTTTTTCTCGCGGCCTAAGAAGAAGCGGGATATCTTCTATTCTTATTCCCATGTAAATTTCCAACCACCTGGAATCGTTGTAGAGCCTTCTTTTGATAAGAAGAGTTTATAAACAACAACTGCTGCAATTGCTATCGCGCATATCGCCATCACCGCTGTTAAAGTTATTGCTTCACCAGTAACTATTTGATTTTGCTCTTCGATTGTTAATTCTCTTTTCATTTTTGTTTTCCTCCTAATTATTAATAGGGGGAAAATTTAAAATTTTTTACAAAAAATTAAAAAAAGAGGAAATTAATTCCTCAATTTATAGTAAATATGAATAATTTGTTATTATTTTTCAATAGCTAAAATCTCAACGCTATATTCTTCAGCAACTTTAACAACTGCAATGTCGCCGACACGTTTTCCAAATAAAGCTTTGCCAAGAGGCGATTCATTTGAAATAACATTGTTCATTGGATCAGCTTCAACTGTGCTTGTGATGCGATATGTAGTTTCGCTATTATCGCTTAAATCTCTAATTTTGACATTTGTACCAATAACAACTGTTTTTGAAACTTTGGATTTTTCTTGAACAATTGTGGAATTGCGTAAAGTTTCTTCGATTTCAGCAATACGACGATCAATTTCGGCTAATTTATCTTTTGAAGCGTGGTAGTCAGCGTTTTCGCTTAAGTCACCTTGAGCGCGAGCAGCTTCAACATCAGAAGCAATAGCTATTCTTTGATTATGAACAAGATCTTCGTATTCGGCTCTTAATTTTTCAGCACCTTCTTTGGTGAGGACAATTTTTTCATTACTCATATTATTTTTCTCCTTAGGTTATAAGTTTATAACAATTTAATTTCTTTTACCAATTTATTTTAATGCATCTTGAATATTTTCATCGTTCATAAAAGTATTGAATACTTCTTCGACTTCATCATATTCATCATCATCTTCGATTTCACTTAGTGAATGACTATTTTCATCATAAATATACGCCATAACGTCATCTTCGTGTTCGTCTTCGTAAACGAAGACATATGTTTTATTTCTCGCTTCGTTTTCGTATGTGAAAAGAATATTCAATAACACCTCTTCGCCGTTATCTAATGTAATAATCATTTGTTTATCGTTTAATATTTGATCCATTTTAGCCGCCCTTTCTTGTCATCATATAACTTTCTAAAATGACAACTGCAGACATCTTATCGATGACTTCTTTTCTTTTTTTATGAGATAAGTCTGCTTCCAATAATCTTCGATTCGCAATAATTGTTGTCATTCTTTCATCAACCATTGTAATTTTTAAATTTGGATTGTCTTTTAATAAATCATCTTTAAATCTTAGACACGATTTAGCTCTTTCTGAAATCTCGCCATTCATGTGAAGGGGATAACCAAGAGCAATCTCGGTTATATCTTCTTCTTCACATATTTTTAATACGTGCTCGCGCGCTTTTTTATAATTACCTGGCTCGAAAGTAAAATTTTCATAACCATGAGCCGCGATTAAAAGCGCATCGCTTATCGCTATACCAAGAGTTTTTGTTCCAAGATCTAATCCTAATAATTTATTCACTATTTTATAATTCCTTTAACAAATTCCTTGAGCGAAGATAATTTGCTCTTATCTTTGCCTCGACCATTGGCCATATTTGGTCTTCCGCCACCACTTCCTAATAAATATGAAGCGCTTTGTTTAATTATATCGCCAGCTTTATTATTGTTAAGAGCATCACCGTTAACAAAACATGCAAGTGGAAGATCGCCGTCCTTACCACCAACTAAATAAATGATAGAAGATGGATTTTTAACTTTAAGGCTATCACCAATTTGATTTAATGTGGTAACGCTTGCATCTTCTTCATAATGATATAAGAAAGAGATATTGTTCACAACTTCAAACTTTGTTTGAAGATTGTCAGCGATAGTGTTAGCAAGTTTTGTTAACAATGTCTCGTTTTGTTTCTTAACATTTGTTGCTTCATTTAATAAAGCAGATAATTTATCGCTTATTTCACTGATAGATTTAGCCTTTAATTCATCACGAGTTTTGAGTAATATTGCCTCTTTATCTTTAAGGAATTTATAAGCATTAATTGATGTTCTTCCTTGAATTCTTCTAACGCCTGACGCTATTGATTGTTCGCTTTCAATGACAAATAAACCAATATCTTTGGTGTTGCTAACGTGGCAGCCAGCACAGAATTCAGATGAAACATCACCAAAACTCACAACGCGAACTTTTTCACCATATTTTTCTGAGAAGAACGATTTAGCGCCAAGCTTATTTGCTTCATTGATATCTAATACGCGAATATCGCTTGGAATTGCCAAAGCAATTAATTCATTGACATAGCGTTCAATTTCTTTTAATTGATTTTCTTCGATCTTTTTAGTGTATGTGAAGTCAAAACGGAGGTATTCATCACTAACGAACGAACCCATTTGTTTGATTGAATCATCGTTAAGCACTTTATCTAAAGCAGCTTGAAGAAGATGGGTTGCAGAGTGGTTGCGAGTAATTAGCATTCTCTTGTTATGATCAACTTCAAGAACGAATTCGTCACCGACTGAGATAACTCCTTTATTGATGGAAACACTATGAATGTGTTGTTTATTTGGTGCTTTGCCAACATATGTAACTAAAGCATCGCATTCCTTATTATAAATTCTTCCTGTATCAGCAACTTCACCACCTGATTCGGCATAAAATGAAGTTTTATCAAAGATAACTTCGCCTTCATCTACTAATTGATCAACAATGACACCATCTTTAAATAAACCGATAACTTTGGCTTTTAATAATGAATCATCATAGGTAAATTCGCTTTCCTTTGTAAAGTCGAGCAAGTCTTTGGATTGACGATGCATACTGTTTTCAGCGCTACGGGCATTTCTTGCTCTTTGTTTTTGTTCTTCCATTTCTTTATTAAAACCAACTTCATCGACTGTGACATTATGTTCAGCACAAATCTCTTTGGTTAAATCAAGAGGAAAACCATATGTGTCATAAAGTTTAAAAGCATCTTTTCCCGTTAATTGTTTTTCATTAGCGAGCATATCGCGAAGCAAGGCTTCGCCACTTGATAATGTTTTGATGAATTTTTCTTCTTCATTTCTAATTGCTTCGCTTACTCTATTTTTGTTTTTAATAAGTTCTGGATAGAAATCACTATATTTATCAACAACGACTTCAACAAGCGAATATAAGAATGGTTTTTCAATGCCAATTTTTTTAGCAAAGCGCATAGCTCTTCTAACTAAGCGGCGCAAAACATATCCTCTTCCTTCGTTTGAAAATGTTTCGCCATCGCTTAAAGCGAATGTTAACGCTCTAATGTGGTCAGCAATAACACGATATGGAGTTAAATAAGGTTCTTCATATTTAACATTAGCCAATTTTTCAACCTTTTCAATAATCGGCATAAATAAATCAGTTTCAAAATTTGAAGGAGTTTCTTGTAAGACAGAAGCAATTCGCTCTAATCCAGCGCCGGTATCGATATTTTTGCTTGGCAATTCTTTATAGTCTTTGCGATCAACACCAGCTTGAGCGTTATATTGAGAGAAAACAATTCCCCAGATTTCAATATAACGATCATTTTCGATCTCTTCTTGAAGTAATTTAATACCTAAATGTTCGTCATCATATTTTTCTCCACGATCGAAAAATACTTCTGTATTTGGTCCGCAAGGTCCTTCACCAATTTCCCAATAATTTCCTTCAAGAGGGATTAAATGGTCTTCGGCAACGCCTTGCTTTTTCCATAAATCATGAGTAGCTTTATCACTTGGATTATATGTAAAATATAATTTATCAACAGGCATCGCAAAATATTTTTCACTGGTCAATATTTCAAAAGCCCATGGAATTACTTCATTTCTAAAATAATCACCAATTGAAAAATTGCCTAACATTTCAAAAAAGGTATGATGTCTTGAAGTATAACCGACGTTGTCCATGTCGTTCGTACGAATTGATTTTTGGACATTAGTTATTCTTCTTGAAGGTGGCACTTCACTACCATCCATATATTTTTTTAATGCAGCAACACCAGAGTTAATCCAAAGAAGAGTAGGATCATTATATGGAATAAGTGATGCACCTTTTTCCACGTGGTGTCCTTTATTTTTAAAGAAATCAAGCCACATATTTCTGATTTCGTTTCCAGTTAATTTTTTCACGGTTATAACCTCCAAAACAATAAAAAAACGTTCATCAAGGAACGTCTAAGCGCGGTACCATCCTTATTCATTAACAAAAGTTAATGCACTTAATTTATATCTTTAACGCAGATAAACGATGACTTTCATCATCTCCAAAGGAGTGGCATAGTTCCTTTCTCGGAGCGAAATTATAATAACATAGATTTATTTTTATTGCATTATGATTTTATTTTTTTCTTAAAAGAAAGGGCGAAAATTTTCAAAAAAGTGTATTTTTTTCTTTTTCTGTTTGCTTTTTGGCGTATAATAAACCCATCAAGCAAAAAATAGAAAGGGCAAAAGAGTATGAGCAAATTAGAATTATTAACTCAATCATCCTTCTATTTTTATTATTTTTATTTTACTAGGTAGTTTCCTACTTCTTTTTGTTATTAATTTAGGTGGGAAACAACAAAAGAGTTGAACACCTAATAAAATAAATGTTAGGCGTTCGACCTAACATTTTTTCTTGAAAGGGGTCAATCATTATGAAAAAAGTAAATCTAGTATTAACACTTGCTGCTTTATCGACAATGGGAGCAGTATTATCTGGCTGTAATAGTCAAGATGTCATAAAAATTGGTATTCTTCAACCAGTTGAACACGAAGCATTATCAAACGCTAAAAACGGATTCATCGCCGCGTTAGCAGAAAAAGGCTTCGATGAAAAGAAAGTTCAAATTGTCTACCGCAACGCTGGTGGAAAAGAAGCTGATATCAATTTATTTGCCAAAGACTTAGTTGCAACATGCGACATGACTTTAGGTATTGGTACAGGTGCTGCTCAAGCATTAAAATCAGCATCAATTGATAAAGGTTTAATTAAACCAGTATTATTCACCGCAGTCACAGATCCTGTTGGTGCCAATTTGGTAACAAGTTTAGAAAATGGAACAGGCTTTGTTACCGGCACAAGCGATGCTCAACCAATCGATGCTCAAATTCAATTAATTAAAGAATGTAATCCTGCTGCGGATAAGGTCGGCATTTTATATACACAAACAGAACAAAATTCAGTAGTTCAAGGGCAACAAGCTAAAACTGCAATCGAATCTTTAGGAATGAGCGCTGTTACTATGACTGCAACAGGCGCTAGTGATATTTCTGCAACTGCTAGCAGTTTAGCAGCCACTGATGGACTTGATGCAATATATATTCCAACCGATAACAATATTGCTGGAAATACTGATGCAGTAAAAAATGCGGTTAGAGGAAAAGGTATTATTGTTGTTTGCGGCGAAGAAGGCATGACAAGAGGCTGTGGACATGTCACTTTATCAATTTCTTACACAAATCTTGGAAGAGTAACCGGGGAAATGGCTGCCAAGATTTTAAATAAAGAAGCAACAGCAGCATCTCTTGCTGTTAAAACAATGACTGCCGAGGATTGTGAATATGTTATGTGTAGCAGCAACATCGCTGACGCAAATGTAACAATTCCTCAATCAGTCATCGATAAATGTAGGGATATTAGCGAATAATGGCTTTCTTAGATATTATTTTAAATATTTTATCTAGCGGTCTTCCATGCTGTTTGTTAGCGCTTGGCATTTTCCTCACATATCGTTTGCTTGATTTTGCTGATCTTACTGCCGAAGGCAGCTTCTTAATCGGAGCCGCCATTTGTGGAACGCTTATCTGTATTGGTGTTAATCCGTTTATCGCCACTATCGCATCAGTTTTATCAGGAGCAATATGTGGTATTATCACCGGTGTCCTTAATAGATACTTAAAGATTCCGAAATTATTAAGTGGCATTATCACATTAACAGCAACTGCTTCCATTGCACTGCTTATTATGGGATTTGCCAATAATGAAGGTATTTTTAAACCTCAAGTATCATTCACCATTTCATATAATGGTCCTCAGCAAACTATATATTCATTATTCTTCCCTTGGCAATATAACGAAACAGTAGGAATGTATATTACTCCATCTCCATGGGGCGATATTATCAAGATTATTGTTATGTTTGTCGTTGTATCGCTTGCGATGATTGCAATATATTTCTTCTTTGGCACTCAATATGGAATGGCCATAAGAGCGACTGGAATGAATGAAAAAATGGCCAAGGCTCAAGGCATTAATACAAATATTGCCACAATTACATGTATTGCTATTTCTAATGCTTTAATCGGTTTGGCAGGTGCTTTATATGTTCAAGAAGCAAAAGCTGTCTCTGCTATTACAGCATCTGGTTATTTAGTAATCGGACTCGCTTCAATTCTTGTTGGCGAAGCAATATTTGGCAAAAGAAGCTTTAAAAACTGGTTGATAAGTGTTGCTCTTGGTTCAATTGTCTATTTTATTATCGTTACAATTGCTACTCGTCTTGGACTTCCAACAGAATTAAAATCACTTTTATACGCCATATTGATCACACTCGCTTTATGCATTCAGCTTATCAAAGATTTTATCACTAAGCATAAAAATAAACGCTTAGGCACGAAAGGAGATTAAAAAATGCTAGAACTTAATCATGTTACTAAAAGATTTAATCTCACTGGTACTAAAGAAGATACGAGAGTCGCTCTTGATAATATTAGCTTGCAAATAAAGCCAGGCGAATTCATCACCATTATCGGTGGCAATGGCTCTGGAAAATCTACGACATTAAATGTCGTAAGTGGGGCGCTTACCCCAGATCAAGGCACTATCACATTAAATGGAGTTGATATTACAAAATTAAAAGAATTTAAACGCGCTGCTTATTTTGGAAGAGTATTTCAAGACCCAATGATGGGGACAAGTGGCGATATGTCGGTTATTGAAAACTTAGAAATCGCTTTTTTAAGAGGTAAAACTCACTCACCGATTAAATGGGGATTTAGCAAAAGAAATAAAGAATATTTTATTAAACAACTTAAAAGATTAGATCTCGGACTTGAAACAAGATTAAATCAAAAAGTTGGAGTGATGTCAGGCGGACAAAGACAAGCTTTGACATTGCTGATGGCAACGCTTCGTGACCGTCCATCCTTGAAAAGGATGAAAAAAGACTATATGACATTTTCGCAAAATGAAAACGCCAAATTAGAATTCGAAATCGCTTTACAAGAAGAAAAAAATAATTTCTTAATCGCAAAAAATGAAATATTAAAATCAAATGCATCTAATAAAAAAGAATTGATTCGCGAAGAAAAAGAAAAGATGCTTGATAAAATGGCAAAGCGATTCGATATCACAAAACAAATATTATTGCTTGATGAACACACAGCAGCGCTTGACCCGAAAACTGCTCGTAAAGTATTAGAATTAACCAATAAAATCGTTCGTGAAAATAATATGACAACCTTAATGGTTACTCATAATATGAAAGACGCTTTAACATATGGTGATCGTTTGATCATGTTCCATTTAGGTCACATCATCTTAGATGTTAAGGGCGAGGAAAAAAAGAAATTAACCCCAGAAGATTTGCTTAAGATGTTTGAAGAAGCGGACTTAAAAGCAATCGAACAAAATTAAAGAGCACTTAAGTGCTCTTTTTAAATATCAATTCTTTCGTCATCGCGATATACTTCATCAATCGTACCGCTTGCAATCATTAACCCTTCTTTGTTATAAAAGACAGCTTCTTGACCTGTGGTTACCGCTTTATAATAATCATATTTAACAATTATTTCATCCGCGTTTTTTTCAATGATTGCTGGATGATCTTTTTGACGATATCTAAATTTAACGCCGACTTCTTGTGGGAATATTTCATTTTCATTGATGATGTTGAGCTTGCGAACAATGCATTTATTGCTCATTAGATATTTTGTTGTATCACCACGTGTTACATACAAAATATTATGTTTGGCATCTTTTTTAACAATGAACCAGCCACTTGCGGTTTCACCACTTATTCCCCCGATGCCAAGACCTTTATGTTGGCCGACTGTGTAATAATATACACCTTTATGTTTTCCAATAACTTTATTTGTATCGATATCTATGATATCGCCACTTTGCGCAGGTATATAATTTTTTAAGAATTCTCGAAAATTTCTTTCGCCGATAAAGCAAACACCAGTTGAATCTTTTTTATCAGCAATAACAAGATTTAATTTGTGGGCAATTGCGCGCACCTCATTTTTATCAACATCTGCTAATGGGAAGAGACATGATTTAATCTGTTCTTCATTAATTTGTGATAAAAAATATGTTTGATCTTTGTTTTCGTCTTTGCATTTAGCTAAATAATAATGACCATCTTTAAATACTTTTTTTGCGTAATGTCCCATCGCAATCATATCGCAGCCATTTTTCTTTGCAAAATTTAAAAAAGCATCAAATTTTATATATTTATTACATAAAATATCAGGATTTGGTGTTCTTCCTTTTTCATATTCTTCGATAAAATATGTAAAAACATTGTCCCAATATTCTTTGATAAAATCGATGCGAAGCAATGGAATGCCTAATTGATCAGCAACTTTTTGGGCATCTTGATAATCTTTTTCTTGTGGACATTGATTATCATTAATTGTCGGATTGCCTAAAAAATCATTATTTGCGAAAGCATCCCAGTTTCTCATAAAACCGGCGACAACATCATAACCTTGCTCTTTTAATAAATAAGCAGCAACTGCGCTATCAACGCCACCACTTAAGCCAATCATTACTTTCATTTTATTAATTCCTTGCTATCAAGAATGGATGTAAAAGGACCGTCATTAATTAAAGATATTTTCATATCTGCCCCAAATTGACCAGTTGCTATATTGATATTATGCCTTTTTAATGAATCATTAAAATATGAATATAATTTACTAGCCTCAGCTGGTTTTAAGGCATCAACAAATGAAGGTCTTCTTCCGTCTTTAAAAGATGCATATAAAGTAAATTGTGATATCGATAAAATTTCACCATTTATATCTTTAAGTGATAAATTGGTTTTGCCGTTTTCATCCATAAAAACGCGCATATTTACTAATTTATCAACCATTTTATCAACAATATATTCATTATCGCCATTAGTAAAACCAACAAAAACACAAAAACCGTGAGATATTTTTCCCACGATTTTTTGATTGATTTCAACACTGGCGTTAAGAACGTTTTGAACAATTAATTTCATTAATGGATATAATCATGAACTGTAGGTGGAACTGCTACAAATTCATCAACAATAATAAACGAATTTTCAATATCTTTTAAGATGGAAGCGAATTCATCTTTATTTGTGTGAACAACGCACAATGTTTCACCTTTTTTAACTTTATCGCCAACTTTTTTGTTTAAGACAATACCAGCGCTCATATCGATAACATCATCAAATGTTTCTCGACCTGCACCAAGTCTCATCGCAGATTCACCAATTTCTAATGCGACAATGCGTTTAACATAACCATCTTTATTGGCTTTTACTTCAACGATGTGTTTTGATAATTCAAATTTTTCAGGATGCTCAATATATGAAACGTCACCACCTTGGGCTTTAACCATTTCTTTTAATTTATTTAAAGCAGATCCATCATCGATAACTTTTTGAAGCATTTTAATGCCTTCTTCTTCACTTTCGACAATTTTTGCTTGTTCAAGCATAATTGCTCCACTTCTTAAACATAAATCAGTGAAGTCTTTTGGTCCTTCGCCTTTTAATGTCGCAATTGCTTCTTTGACTTCAAGGGCATTACCAACAGCAAGTCCTAAAGGTTGTTCCATATCGGTTAAGACTGCTCTAGTATCACGACCAAGGGCATTACCAATATTGCACATAATAGTGGCGAGTTCTTTAGCTTTTTGAGCATTTTTCATAAATGCACCATTGCCGAATTTAACATCGAGAAGGATGCAATCTGAACCGCTAGCAAGTTTTTTCGACATAACTGAACTAGCAATTAATGGAATTGATTCAACTGTGCCTGTAACATCGCGTAAAGCATAAAGCTTTTTATCGGCAGGAACCAAGGTTCCTGTTTGCCCAATAATCGCGCAGCCAATATCGTTGACTTGTTTAATAAAATGTTCTTCGGAAACAAATACTTGCATGCCTGGAATTGATTCAAGCTTATCAAGTGTGCCACCGGTATGGCCTAATCCACGTCCTGACATTTTCGCAAGTTTCGCACCACAAGCAGCGACCATTGGTCCAAGGGCAATACTTGTTTTATCACCGACACCACCAGTTGAATGTTTATCAACTTTTACGCCTTTAATTGATGATAAATCCATGACATCACCACTGTGTTCCATGCGATCGGTAAGAGTAACAATTTCTTCATTGCTCATACCTTTGAATAAAATTGCCATTAGCAATGCGCTAACTTGGTAATCAGGTATTTTTCCGTCGACATATCCTTTAACAAAAAATGAAATTTCTTCATCTGTTAAAATGCCGCCGTCACGTTTTTTTGTAATAATATCTACCATTCTCATAAAATTAAAACCTCGAAATCATTATAACATAGTTTTATTATTAATAAATCTAATAATTAAAGCGCTTTTATGGTAACCTATTTATATGGATTTCAAAGAGCATTTAAAGAAATATTTATCTAGCGAATTTATTGGTGATTTAATCGCCTCTTTCTCACTTAATGAACACAAAGGGTTGTTTATTAATACAAGAAAAATAAGTGATGACGAATTTATCAAAAAATTTCCTGCTCTTCGAAAACACCCTATTGTCCCTCATTGTTATTTATATAATAAAGATGAATTTGATGCTGGAAAAAACATCTATCACGAATTAGGCTTATATTATATTCAAGATCCAAGCGCTTCACTTGTCCCTTATTTTTTAAATCCAAAAGGAAAGGGACAAATTCTTGATATGTGTGCAGCGCCAGGCGGGAAAAGCATTATGACTTCATTATTATGTAATGAAGAAGGGATTATTTATGCAAATGATATATCTTCATCACGCGTCCAACATCTTTTATCAAATATTGAGCGACTTGGAATCTCAAATATAGTTGTATTAAATAAAGATTTATCAAAGATAAAAAATCTCGAAAATAGATTTGATGCAATAATACTCGATGCCCCATGCTCTGGAAGCGGAATGTTTAGGCGCAGCGAAGAAATGAAAAATGATTGGAGTTATGAAAAAGTAACTCGTTTAAGCAAGATCCAAAAAGAATTAATACTTTTGGCATATTCATTTTTAAAAGAGGGCGGAAAACTTATTTATTCAACATGTTCATATTCATATGAAGAAGACGAAGAAGTTGTATTTCATTTATTAAAAAATAGCGATGCAAAACTACTTCCTCTTCCTGAAAATGATATGTTTTACCGTTCTAAAGAAATGAAAGAAGCAATTCACTTATTCCCAAATAGATTCGTGGGTGAAGGACATTTTATTGCCCTCATCACAAAACCAGGCGAACTTATTTCTGAGATTAAAAAAGAAGAAAAACAAATAATAAGAAAAAGCCAAGGAAAAGGAACTTCATCAATAAATAATTACTTTAAATTATTTTATAAAGGCTATGATGATTTGATTAATATATCGATTCGCCCTGGCTTGTTTGTTAAATCAGAAATATCAAATAAGATGATATATTCGCATCATTATTCACATTATATAGATGATAAATCATCTATTCATGTTTCCTTATCCGATGCTAAAAAATATATATTAGGGGAAGAAATAAATATTGATGATGATAAAGAATATCATTTTATTGCATATGAAAAATATAATATTTCTTCAACGCAAAACCGCTTAAAAAAATTAAAAAATCTTTATCCAAAAGGGCTAAGAAAACAAATCAATTAATATTTATAGCTTGTTTCGTATTCG
Organism: Erysipelotrichaceae bacterium; assembly: GCA_022777645.1. Classification (GTDB taxonomy): domain Bacteria; phylum Bacillota_I; class Bacilli_A; order RFN20; family CAG-826; genus Fiminaster. The sequence goes on along the minus strand of JALFFX010000009.1, from coordinate 31,775 downwards.
ATACGCTTTTTGCCAATTTTTTGGTTTGCGATAAATAATTTATCTTTTTCTTTAATACTAATTAAATTCTTACTAACTTGTTGACGGATATTTTCCGCTAATTCGGCACTTGAAATATTGCTGTAATCGTTTGGACCGATTGGTTCATCAAATTTAACAAAAATAGGATATTCTTTCAAATAATGCTTTTTCGATAAAACGCGGAATGTCCCCCAAATTGTAATTGGGACAATTTTAGCTTTCGCCATATAGCCAACTTTAACTGAACCAGCTTTGAATTCTAAACATTTATCATCTAATTGTTTATTTCTTGTACCTTCAGGAAAAATGCCTAGATTAAAGCCTTTTGGATCTTTGATGGTATTTACCATCGTTTTAATTTCATGGATTTGATTCATCACATTTTCGCGATCTAATAAAATTAAATCGAGCAATTGTTTAATTTCACGGATCACAATTTTATTGCCAAGTTCTTTTTTAGCAGCAAATGTAATCGGTTTTTCGCTTATTGCCACTAAAACTAAAGGATCAATACCCCCAACATGGTTAGCAAGATATAATCCTTTTTCATTAAGTTCATTTAAATAATTTTTACCTTCAACAATTATTTTAACGTTAAAAGCATTCAAGATTTTAATAACCATTAATCGAAAGTTTTGATAACGAAGATTAATAGAATATTTTTCTTTGTGTCTAATTTGTTTTAAAACAACGGAAAAATAATAATGAAGTAAAGAAGGGAGAACTTTAGCAATAACTTTTAACCAAGTAAAAAACTTTCTCATAACCGTATAAATTATTTATCAATTTATGTTAATTTTCAACATCGACAAAGATTGAGACTTGGAAAGGTGATAAATTAATTGATTCAAATTCAATATTTAAATCATTTTTTTGATATTCTTTCAAAATGTAAAATTTAACTTTTTTATCTAATTTTAGACAACGGCCTTTATCGCTTTCATTTATTAATAAATGAAGTGTTTTATCAAAATCATGTAAAGTAATATCTAAAACATCGCCGTGATATTTATAATCAATTCTATCAATGATTTTGTTTGGATCATCTATGCTAAACAAAGATATCGATTTTCTTAATTTTAGATAATAGCTAATAGAATTTGCCATATCAAAATTTTTATCGAGTTGAAGATAAGAAAATTTATTATATTTATCACCTTCGTTATATGTGTTGTGATGTTTATGTTTAGAAAGTCCAATTTCTTGGCCTTGATGGAAAAAAGGAATACCGAAAGAAAGTGATAATAATTTATTTATTTTCTTTATTTGACGATAAATATCAGAAATATTTGTAGAATATTTGATTATATCAAATAATGTAGCGTTATCATGGCATTCAACATAATTTATTGATTTTGAAAATTTGTTAAATAATTTTGGATAAGTTATATCAACACATGTTCCAAGATAGGCAAATTCAAAACCATATTTATAATCAAGATTTCCTAAAAGATAGCCATTTTCATATAATTTCGCTTTATCGCCATGACCACGAATTATATTGCGGTATCGATCGTTAAAGAAACTATAATCTGGAAGAAGTGATGAATTTTCAATAGTCGATAATTTGCTGTTATCAAAAGTATAATCAGCCATATTCCAGCCTTCGCCATATAACATCACATCGCTTTTTATCGATTTTGCTAAAGAAGAAATTTTGTTCATGGTATTAACATCTAATAAACCCATTAAATCAAATCTAAAGCCATCGACATGATAATTTGTTAATAAGAAAGAGATGCTATCAAGCATTAATTTTTGGACCATTTTTCTTTCGCTTGCAAATTCATTGCCGCAGTAACTATGATCTAAAAATTCTCCATTTTCATCACATCTAAAATAATAAAGAGGCATAATTTTCCCAAAATTTGTATTTTTCACATCATAGATGTGATTATAAACAACATCGAGAACGACTCTCATTTTATTTTTATGGAATGAAGACACTAATTGTTTAAATTCAATCATCCTTGAATAAGGATCATTTGGGTTAAGCGAATAAGAACCTTCAAGTGTAAAAAAGCTTATCGGATCATAACCCCAATTGTATTTATCATTCGGATTATTTTCATCAACGGTTTTAAAATCTAAAACTGGCATTAATTGGATATGAGAAAATCCAAGCATTTTTAAATATGATAAACCTGCTGGATGATTATTTTTTGTTGTTGCGTTTTCTTCGCAAAGTCCTAAATATTTTCCTTTATTGATAATTGATGTATTTTCATCGATTGTAAAATCGCGAACATTGAGCTCATAAATTGTTGATTCAATTGGCTTTATATTTGGTAAAAGTGAATCATAATCATCAATTTCATTTAATTTTGATAAATCGACAACCGCGCTTTTTTTATGATTTGATATGGCAGAAAATCCATATGGATCGGTAATTGTAATTATCTTGTTGTTAATAAATACTTCATATAAATATGAAGCGCCATCTAGATCTTTAGAAACAACACAAGAAAAAACACCTTTATCTAAACGCTTCATTTCATAGCGATTATCATCGATAAGCACATTGATTTTAAACGCTAACGGGAGCCAAATTTTAAAAGTTGTATATTCTTTTTTATAAATCGCTCCTAAATCATTCTCGTTATAAAAATATAAATCATCAAAAGTTTTATCTAAGCAAATAAAGTTGATATCGATTTCAAAGCGTTTGTTATCTAAAAGAAGATAAATGTCATGACCTAAAACTTCTTTATCATAATCAAATTCAAAAAATGAAAATTTATCGTTTTTATTTAAAAAGCAAAAAGAAATTTGTTCATTATCAAAACAAATATAACCTTCTGAAAATAAAATATTATTATCAAGACAAAAACTGTTCCAAGATATTAATCTAGCGACGTATTTATTCATAAAATTACAATTGCGATTGCGTAATCTCCATCATGAGATATACTGACTTCATATTTATTCTCCTTATATAAAATATAAGGAGCGTTATTATCATCGTATAAAACTTCCACATTTTTTAAAGATTGATCTATTCCAGTTTTTCGCGCTTTAAAAAATGCTTCTTTAGCTGCAAATCTTCCTGCTAAAAACACTTTTTTATCATTTCTTTTTTCATATATTTTTAATTCATTTGTCGATAATATCCCATGTGCGAACAATGATTCATCTTTAATTCTTGGGATAAAGACTATATCTATCCCTACTGCCATTACGATTTATCTCCAAAATAAACTTCAGATTGATCTGTACTTGTGTATTCTTCACTTTTTGGGGCTTTTTTTAAGATTTTTGAGCCGCGATTATCGTTATTTGCAACTTGGGCGACATAGCCTTCTTCGATTAAACGTTGGAACAATTTTCCTGCTCTTGTACTGCCAACATGGAACAAACGAATAATTTGGTTAATCGAATAATATTCTTTACCATTTAGCGAATCAAGAATCGCTTCATATAGAGTTTCATCTTGTAATTCTTTAGTTTGTTGCGCAGTTAACGGAGTAATTGGAGTTGATGCTTCAACAGGTTGATCTTCAAGATTTAAGAAATGTGGATCGTATTCAACTTTGCATTTATTGCGAATTTCATTAGCGACCGCATTAATTTCAAATGTATTAACAAAAGGAGCTTGAATACGGACGAGAGAATATGGACTTACTTGAACACATTTAATAAGCATATCGCCATTACCAACAAGTTTTTCACAGCCGAATTCGCCAACGCCGACACGAGAATCTTCACCACTTGTGACACGTAACACAATTCTCACATTTAAATTGGATTTGATAACACCAGAAATAACATCAACAGACGGTCTTTGGGTGCCGACGAAAACATGGATTGCAGTACTTCTTGCTTTAGCAACTAATTGGCCAAGTGGGTCGCAAACTTTTTCGTTTTCATTTTTTAAATTAGCAAATTCATCAATAAAACAAGCGATAACTGGAAGAGTTGGCTTATTTTCGCGTTTTGCAAGTTCGTTATATTCAAAAACGTCACGTACTTTTGCTTTTGACATGAGCGAATTACGGCGTTCCATTTCATCCATTAATCGATTTAAGCCAGTATATGCTTGATTTGGATCAGTAATAATTGGGCAAAGAAGATGAGGAATGTCTTCATAGAACATAAATTCGTTCTTTTTCGGGTCAATCATCATAATTCGTAAATCACGAGGACTATTTCTCATAAGCAATGTCAAAAGAGTGGTGTGTAAAAACACTGATTTGCCTGAACCTGTCGCCCCACAAATCAAACAATGTGGGAATTTTGTAAAATTAGCTTTTACTAATTGACGATTGATATTGCGACCAAAAATGATGTCGTATTGGCTCGATTTTGGAGCTTTATCAAGTTCTTTTAAACATTCTTTTAATCCGACAGTTACCGTATATAAATTTTGGATTTCAAGACCACTATTGGCTTCGCCAGGAACAATTTCTTCAAAACGGATTGGAATACCGCCAATTCTAATCGATAAATCGGTTATGATATTGCGAACTTTATTAATTGATACAGATTGATTAGTTTTTACTTTATAACGAGTAACAGTTGGACCAATAACATGGTCGATAACTTCTGCACCAACACCAAGATTTTGGAATGCTTCATTTAATATTTCAGTTTTCTTAATACAATCATCTTCGTTTAATTCAAGTTGAGTCTCATCTTCGTGGTCAGTTAAAACATCATAGGATGTTAATTCATAAGATGAGTAATCATTATATTTAATTTCTTCGATTTCTTCTTCGACTACTAATTTATCATCTTCGCTTGATAATTCATCATCAAATGTTTCCTTTATTGTTTTTTCTTCTATAGCTACAAGTTTAATTTCTTGATTTTCATTATTGTCTAATGAATCATTGACGTTTTCTTCACGATCAAAGCTAGGAAGAATTTCCTCAATTGAAGGTTCTTTTTGAAGATTTTCATCTTTATTATCATCAAAGAAATCTTGGCTAAATTGATCATCTTCAAAATGATCTGGAGCAAAGGAAGATGAAGATAAATCTTCCTGTTCGATTTCTTTAACGTTTGTTTCAGCTTGAACAACACTTTTTTCTATTTCTTTTTCTTCGGAAATGATTTCGTTTTCAACAGGTTTTACTTCGCTAACAGGTTCTTCTTTTTTCTCGATAACAATTTCATTGTTAACAAATGGATTTTCTTGATATAAGCTATTTCTATTATCAATTTTTTCTAAATAATTTTCTTTTTGATCAAAACTTGGCTCAGTTAATGAACTGACACGATTATTTATATTTTCTTGTTCTTTAATCGCATCATTATAATCATCATCATTAAATGATTCGTTATTATTAGAATAATTAATTTCCGGTTCATTCTTTTGCCCAATTACATCATAGGTATTAGCTCTAACATCTTCTCGTGCCAATTTGCGATGTTTTTTGTTTTTGATATATTTAAATAATTTTTTAATTGGTTGATTGAAAATAACAAGAAGGCAAACAAATTCAATAACCCAACAAACAACAAAAGCAAAAACTGGGGTTAAAAGTGAATTTAGACAGCCAAGCAACGCAAAGCCGATATAGCCACCGCCAATCGCGCTATTAAAAATTGAAAAACCATCAAAATGATTTTCGCTTTCTGTAAAAGACAAAGCAATTTCTTTTAAGATATGGGTGCAATTTGTAAATGAAACAAAGACAGTAGAGGAAGAATTTTTAAACATATCAACAACATATGTTGTTGCAATATTTTCTTCATTAGGTAAAACGACTTCAAATCCATTTGAGGAAAACGAAGAAGCAATCGCTAATAAAAATAATAAAAAGATGTATACACCAATAAAAGATATACCGATTTTATATTTTGATAATTTATCTTTGAAAATAATATAAAATCCGAATAAGAAAATAGTTGGAACAATAATCCAAAAACCTATAAAGCCAAAACAAATTAAAATGCCTTTTGATAAGAAATCAAAAATTGAACCGGCTGAAAAAATGGTTATAAGGGCGAACATTGCCACTATTAAACCGAGCATGACACGGATAGTTTGTTTCGATATACCTTTTTTCATTATATTGTTGCAATAAGAGGAATAATAAGAGGCGATTTTTGGGCATTGCGACGGATCGCCTTAAAAATAATGTCACGAATTTCATTTTCACAATGAGTTTTATCAAAGCTTTCGTTCTTTAGCTCATTTTCAATGATGTTAATAAATAATCTTGTCACTTCTTTTAAGATTGCTTCACTATCTTTAACAAAGAATAAGCCACGGGTTTGAACATCTGGTCCGCCGACTATCATCTTGTTTTTCAAATCGACAACAACGCCAAGAACGATAACACCATCACCACTAAGCGTGGAGCGATCAGAGATGATATCACTATCAGAATCTCCGATACTTAAGCCATCGACTAACAATTCGCCAGTCATGACTTTTTGTGGACTAATTCTTGCTCCCGATTTATCAATAGATAAAACCATGCCATTATCAAGAACAAAAACTGACATATGATTGAGTCCTATTCCCATATCTAAGGATAGCATCGCATTATTTAATAATTGGCGATATGATCCATTAGTAGGAACATAATATTTTGGCCTAAAGGTTGATAGCATTGTTTTGATATCTTCTTGCGAAGCATACATCAATTTGAATTGACGTTTATTGTAATAATAAATCTTTACTTCATCGTTTTTATAAAGTTCATCAACCGAATCAGTAAATATAATTTCATTGGAATTATTGACATGTAAACCAATAATAAATGTATCACCTGGCAATAATTTCAATCTTTTATCATCATAGTTGCCGCTTGCAAATAAGGTGATTTTATGGAACGCTCTTTGACCAAATCCAGTCATTATTACTAATATATCTTGCGGGCGCATGCGATTTAAATCGTCAAGAGTCGCAAAATGTGATTTTGTAAGATAAGAATTCGGTTGGTTAATAACAACATTTAACGCATCTTTTGTGTTTTCGTCAAAAGCAATGATTTTACGATTATTTTTAATAGCAAGTTGAATTGTTTTTTCAATGTTATAAATATCTTGATTTTCAATGGCGATAAAAATGCGTCCTTGGGCGTCTTTAAAAATTTGTTCGATTAATGGTACAAGCTTATAGCTTGGGTTTGTATAACCGATTTTATCAGCATAATGGGAATCAAGCATGCAAAGAAGGGTATTTTCTTCACTAACAGTCGATAACATCTTGGAATTGAATGAAAAACCGGAATCACCATTTGTGTCGACAACAAAATCATCGATGTAAACGATGTTACCTTGATCTGTTGAAATAGCGATACCAAAACTATTTGCAGAATTTGTACATGTTGAGAAAAATCTAATTTTGCGGTTTGCGACAATTCTTTCATCGCAGGAATTAACAACATCGAAATCGTAATCTACTTTCGCATGGTTATGAATAGCAAAAGATGTAATATAATCTTTCGTTACATTTGTGCAATAAATTTTAGCAGGTGCTCTTTTGATGACATACGCTAAACCACCTAAGACAATATCTTGTCCACGTGTGATAAAATATCCACGAATTTTATGTTTATTTTCGATTAAATAATCGAAACGAGGAATAATATAATCAATTCCGTGTTTTGTTTTATCAGGAAATTTTAGACCGCAATTTAAAACAAAAATATCGTCGTTTATTTCAACTACGGTTAAATTTTTACCAAATTCGTCATGACCGCCTAAGGGAATGATTTTTATTTTATCTTCCATATCAATATTTTCTTTCTAACCAACATTTTTAGTAGCGATAACATCCGCGCCACTATTTAATACATTTTTGATAATCACATCACCAATTTTAATTGGTTTATCAACAACAGCTTTTTTAATTTCTTCCATAACCTGAAAGATGATTTTTTTATCGACGCTTTGACTTGTTTTAACAGGAACAAGATTTTCTTTTAAATTAATTGTTCTAACAGTTGATGTTATATAACGTTTAGGACAAGTAATTTCTTCAATCGCGTATTTTGCGCCTCGTGGACAAAAATTGCCACTTACTTCATTATTATCATTAACTTTTAAATGGCATCCTCGTGGACAAACAATGCAAATCATTTCTTTCATTTTTCTTATTCCTTAATTTCAATTGTTAATTCATCAAAACAATCAACAAATTTATTCTTTTCAATCTTAATTACTTCCATTTCGCTTGGAATAATCGCATTTTTATGAATTTTGCGAATAACTGTATCGCCTATTTTAAATAAAATATCAATATCTTTATACGGCTTATTGACTCTAAATTTGAAAGTAATTTGATCATCAGCTTCATCAATAAAAATATAATTTGGAACAGCATATAATATGCCTTTTCCAGGTTTAACAATAATCTTATGACCTTTATTTAATAATTTATTATCTAAATATTTTTTAACACCGCGTGCTGCTTCGCGAGATTCTAAAGCGACATAGTCAACTAAATCATGAATATGTAAACCATTACCTGATACAAATACACCATCGCATTCAGTTTCATAATCTTGGTTAACTAAAGGTCCTTTTGATGATGAAAAATTTAAACCTAAGTTATTTAATAGGGCAACATTTGGCAAAAGACCAACTGATAAAAGCAAGCAATCGATATCGACTTCAAATTCACTTCCTTCAATAATGTTGAAGCAGTTATCAACTTTTGCTAAAACTATTTTTTCTAAACGATGTTTACCAATGCATTTTTTAACAGTTGTCGATAAATATAGTGGGATATCAAAATCGTTAAGACATTGAACAATATTTCGATTTAAGCCTGCGCTATAAGGGTTGATTTCAGCAACACCGACAACTTTAGCCCCTTCAAGACTCATTCTACGAGCCATGATAAGACCAATATCGCCGCTTCCTAAAATAAATACTTTTTTACCAACTAAATAGCCAAAGCTATTAAGCAAGAGTTGCGCTTCGCCAGCAGTATAAATACCAACTGGACGATCGCCAGCAAGATTTATTGCCCCTGCTCCTCTTTCAAGAGAGCCACAAGTGACAATAACACTTTTGGCTTTTATTTGTACAACACCTTCACTATCGTTTGAATATGTAACAATTTTATCTTTAGTTAGAGATAAGATATTGCTTTCAAGGCGATAAGGAATGTTTAATTCAACTACCTTTTGAGCAAGGCGCGACATAAATTCTGGTCCGGTAAGTTCTTCTTTAAATTCATGAAGGCCAAAACCATTATGAATGCATTGATTTAAAATACCGCCTAAATAATTATTTTTTTCAAGCAACAATATATCTTTAATGCCGAGATTGTGTGCTTCAATGGCAGCGCTTAATCCAGCCGCTCCACCGCCCAATATAACTAAATCTTTTTCAATCATATCCATATTCCTTATTTTTTAAAGCAGCAGATATTAGTGTTCTCACCATCATATAAAATATCTTGCATATCAACATGATAATAAGATGCTAATAATTTAATTAAATTAGGATGGCAAAATCCACCTTGGCATTTTCCAAAGCCCATTCTCAATCTCTTTTTAATAGATTTAATTGTTCTTGGAGGCACGCTTCGATTTAATTCATCAAGCAATTCACCTAAAGTTACTTTTTCACAATTGCAAATGATTTTTCCATAGGCGTTATTTTCTTTAATCAAAGCATTTCTTTCATCTATTGATAAAGTTTTAGGGTTAATACGTTTTCTAACAATCGGATTGTAATCATCTTTTTTAACAAGAGTGAAAACAGATTGCAATAAATTATCAACTACATATTCTGCGATTGCAGGGGAAGATGCTAAACCAGGCGATTCAATGCCAGAAACATTAATAAATTGTTTATTTGTTTTAGCAAAATCAATTATAAAATCATGAGTGGACGGAGTAGGTCTTAAGCCTGCAAAAACTCTAATTGTTTGATTAAATGGGATATTTTTTACAAGATTACTAGCTTGTTGTCTAACACTTTTAAGTGTTTCGGCATCCGTTGAAACATCATCTTTAGATGATGTAAATTCGCTAGATGGACCAACAATATAATTTCCACTTGTTGTTGGTGAGACTAATACACCTTTTCCTTTTTCACTTGGAAGTGGGAAAAGAACATGTCTAACAAAACCAGGTTTAAAATGATCTAATAAGAAATATTGACCCTTACGAGGGTTAATTTCATAATCAATGTCTTCAATAAGGGCGTGAATTTGATCAGCATAAACTCCAGCACAATTGATGATAAATCTCGATTGATAAATATTTTTTTCTGTTTGGATTTCAAAATGATTATCAACATATTTTATGTCTTTAACCATTTCGTTAAAGCAAACATTAACACCGTTATCGACAGCGTTTTCTAAAGCGTGCAAAGTGAGAGTGAAAGGATTCACAATCATTGCTGAAGGGGCAAGAAGGGCTCCTTTCACTTCACTTGTAATATTAGGTTCGATGGCAATAACTTCCTCTTTTGTGAGAAGTTTAACCTCGACACCATTTATTTTTGCTCTTTGAGCAAGTTCTTTTAATGTAGAAATTTGTTCATCGTTAACGGCTATAGTTAAAGAACCGATTTTTCCTAAACTAACATCGAGTTGTTCACACATCTTAGGAAACATTTTGTTACCTAAAACATTGAATTTTGCTTTATTAGTTCCAGGAACTGGATCATAGCCAGAATGAACGATTGCAGAATTAGCCATTGAAGTGCCATTTCCGACATCATTTTCTTTGTCTAAAACTAAAACATTGCATTTGTAGGAAGACAATTTTCTAGCTATTAATGAGCCGATTACACCGGCGCCGATAACGATGATATCAAACATTATTTTTTATGTCCTTTGAATGGTTTCTTTTCAACTGGTTTTTCAACATAACCAGCAGGTTTTTCGACGAATTCGCGATGGGAAACTTTTACTTTTCCCTTTTCGTCGATTTCGCAAACGCGGACTTTTAAGACGTCGCCAACTTTGACAACATCGCTTGCTTTGTCAATAAATCCCCAACCAAGGCGGGAAACATGGCATAAACCTTCGCAGTTGCCAAATAATTTAACGAAAGCACCATAATCTTCAACACGGGTGACTTCGCCTTCGTAAACTTCACCAACACGAGCTTCGCGAACGATATCTTCAATCATTTGTTTTGCTTTGTTGATCATATCGCGATTCATATGATAAATGACGACATGGCCATCATCATCGATATCGATTTGAACATTATCACATTGAGCAATAATTTCATTGATGACTTTACCGCCAGTACCGATAACATCACGAATCTTATCAACATCGATTGTGAGTTTATCAAGTTTTGGTGCATATTTTGCAACATCTGGACGAGGTTCAGCAATAGCTTTTTCCATAACAGCGCGAATTTCAGCACGAGCTTTATGAGCTTGAGCTAATGCTTCGCTTAATACTTCACGGGTAACACCAGCAATTTTGATGTCCATTTGTAAAGCAGTAATACCTTTTGCTGTACCAGCAACTTTGAAGTCCATATCACCGAAGTGGTCTTCTAAACCTTGAATATCGGTGAGAATTGTATATGGGTGTTTGCCATCGAGTGGTCCGGAACTAATTAAACCCATAGCGATACCACTGACAACACCTTTAATAGGGACGCCAGCAGCCATAAGTGACATACAACCAGCACAAATAGAAGCTTGTGATGAAGAACCATTTGATTCAACAACTTCACTAACTGTACGAATTGTATATGGGAAATCTTCTTGGCTTGGAATGACGTAAGAAAGAGCTCTTTCGCCTAAAGCACCATGGCCAATTTCACGACGGGCTAAAACGCCGATTTTACCTGTTTGTCCAACACACCATTGTGGGAAATTGTAATGATGCATGAAACGTTTCTTTTCAACAGGTGTTAAATCATCGATGATTTGTTCATCGGAGAGTGGTCCAAGTGTTGTAACAGAGATAACTTGTGTTTGACCTCTGGTAAACATGGCTGAACCATGAGCGCGTGGTAATAAATCAACTTGAGCATCAAGAGGGCGGATTTCGTCAACTTTACGACCATCTGGACGGATTTTTTCATCGGTAATTAAACGACGAACTTCTTGGTGAACGATATCTTCTTGAATATTGTGAACTCTTTGAACTGTGACAGCTTTTTCTTTTTCGCTTGCATATTCTTTTTCAGCATATAAAGCTTCAGTTTCCATTTCGATAGCGTTGATTTTTTCTTCTCTTTCGAGTTTATCAACTGTTGAAACGGCAGCGCGTAATTTTGCGTCGACTAATTCAGTGACTTCTTTTCTTAATTCTTCTGGAATTGTTTTGAGTTGGACTTCGCGTTTTGGCTTTCCAACTTCTTTAATAATTTCATTTTCGAAAGCAACGAGTTTTTTGACTGCTTCGTGACCAAACATTAAGGCATCGAGCATATCTTCTTCGCTGACTTCAGCAGCACCAGCTTCGACCATGTTAATAGCGTCAGCTGTACCAGCAACTGTTAAATCAATATCACTAACTTTCTTTTGTTCAACTGTTGGGTTGATAACAAGTTTGCCATCAACACGGCCAACAAAGACACCAGCGATAGGACCATTGAATGGAATATCACTAATGGAAACGGCAAGTGATGATCCAAGCATAGCAGCAAGTTCTGGTGAACAATCGTAATCGACACTCATGACTTGTGATACAACTTGAACTTCGTTTCTAAATCCTTCTGGGAACAATGGGCGCATTGTTCTGTCGGTAATTCTACTTGCTAAAATAGCGTGTGAACTTGGACGTGATTCACGTCTTAAGAATGATCCTGGAATTTTTCCAGCAGCATACATTCTTTCTTGGTATTCAACTGATAATGGGAAGAAGTCCCAATCAACTGTATGGTTAGACATTGTAACGTTGCTCAATACAACTGTTTCACCATAACGTACCAAAACTGCCGCGGCGGTTTGTTTGGCAATTTCGCCAACTTCAACCACAATTTTGCGGCCTTCGAAATCTAATTCGAATGTTCTTTTCATTATGTTTTTTCTCCTTTTAAATAACTATTATGATTTTAACATAAATGTTATAAAAGTAATATAGAAAAATTAGCAAAAGAAAAGACCACTTAAGTGGTCTAATCAATTTTGTTGTTGTGGAATTATTTACGAATTCCAAGGCTTGCAAGAATTCTGATGTAGCTATCACGATCAGTGCGATTTAAATAATCGAGTAAGCCACGACGTTTTCCAACAAGAACGAATAAACCGCGACGACCAGAAGCATCTTTTTTGTTTGCTTTGAGGTGTTTGGTGAGCTCGTTGATTTGTTCTGTTAAAAGAGCGATTTGGACTTCGATTGAACCTGTATCGTGTTCATTCTTACCAAATTTTTTGACGAGTTCGGCAGTTCTTTCTTTTGTTAAAGCCATTTTTAAATCCTCCTCATAAACTTGAATTAACCCGTGATATACGTCGGATTAGTCGTATAACTCAGATTAATTTGCAGTGCATATTATAAGATAATTTTTATCGTTTAGCAACTATTTATTGTCGTTAGAAAATTGCAAGAGATAAAGCTTGTAATAATAGCCTCTTTTTCTGAGTAATTCTACATGATTTCCGCTTTCGACAACTTGACCATTTTGTAAACAAATAATCTGATCAGCGTTTTGGATAGTCGATAAGCGATGGGCCACAATTAGCATTGTTCCAATGCTTTTCATTTTTTCTAAAGAATTTTGAATCAATTTTTCAGTCTCTGTATCAATGTTAGCAGTAGCCTCATCAAGAATTAAAATATCAGGCTTATGAAGGATTGTTCTAGCAAAGGAAAGAAGCTGTCTTTGTCCTTGAGAAAAGTTCTCGCCTTTTGGACTAACTTCAGCATCAAGACCTTTCTCGTTTTTAAAGATAAATGAGTCAGCATTTACATATTTACAAGCATCGATAATTTCTTGATCTGTAAAATTTTCATCGCGTAATGAAATATTGCTTTTAATCGTTCCAGAGAACAAAAATACATCTTGTAGCATTTGCCCAATTGCGCGTCTTAAACAATCGACTTTTATATCATTAATATCGATATCATCGATTAAAATCTGTCCTTTTTGTATCGTGTAATTTCTTACAATCAACGATAAAATCGTTGTTTTACCAGCTCCTGTCGCGCCCACAAAAGCAGCAGTTTCGCCAGGATTGATAACAAAAGAAACATCTTTTAAAATCCAATTTTCTTTTTCATAAGCAAAATAAACATGTTTAAATTCAATCTTGCCTTTAAAATGAGCAATCTCCACCGCGTTTTCTTTATCTTGCGAATGAGGCTTAACATCTAAAAGATTGAATAGTCTTTCAGATGCAGTTAAAGCGTTTTGGATTTTATCAATCGTATCAGTTAATTGTTGAATAGGTTGGAAGAATTGATTTTCATAAATATAAAATGCCGTAATTGCTCCTGCCGATAATCCAAGTTTAACTCCTAATATGAAAGTCATCGCAATTGTCGCAATGCTAATAAAAGATATCAAAGGTCGATAAATAGCAAAAATCTTTACAATTTTATATCGTTGGACGCGAAGCTCTTCGTTTTTAATGAAAAATTGCTCTGATTTATATTTTTGACGATTGAATAATTGCGTAATTCGCATTCCTTGTAAATTTTCACTTAAGAAAGCGTTAAGTATGCTAGACAATTTTTTCGCATTTTTATGATTTTTATGAATCATTTTTGTGAAAATATAAGTAATAACAAAAATAATAGCGATAATGCCAAGCATTGCTAAAGAAAGTTGCCAGGAATAATAAGCCATCACTATGTAAATTGATACAATCATTAACACAGAGCGAACAATTGTATTCAAAGAATTTGTGAAAAATTCTGACATATTTGTCGTATATGTTGCAACACGTGTGACAAGAGAACCAACTGGCATTTCGTTGAATTGATTTATTGACATATTTTCAATATGTGTAAATACTTCTTTTCGCAAGCGATAGATAATATTTTGACCAGCTTTTTGAAGTGTCATTGATTGAATATAGATAATAAATTGTAATACACATACAAATACCAAATAACCACTCGTCAAAATAAGTATCGTCGACATGACAATTTTGCTCGGATCCTCATTTTTAAATAAGTCGATTAGCATTTGAATAAGCATTGGGATAAATGCGTTTGCAAGAGCGTAAAAAATCGTCAATATAATTGCCCCGATGAATCGTGGCATTTCACTTTTGATATATTTCCATGTGCGCTTTAAAAGAACGCTTGTTTTTATATGCTTATCACCGTGGAGCATCAATAATTCTTCATCCATTATTTTTTACCTCCACTTAATTCATCTAATAATTTTTGTGAATCATACATTTTCTTGAATGTTTTAGAATTCTTAATCAAATTATCAGGACTATCAAAACATTCAACTTCACCATCATTTAAAACAATAATGCGATCAAATTCTAATAATGTTGATACACGAGATGCGATAACAATAAGAGTTTTATCTTGGCAATAATTTTTGATGTTATTTAAAATTATTTTTTCAGTTGAAACGTCCACCGCGCTTACAGAATCATCCATAATCAAAATTGGCGAATTGGTGAAATACGCTCTTGCGATGCTAATTCGTTGCTTTTGACCGCCAGATAAAGTAACGCCGCGTTCGCCTAAAACAGTGTCATAACCATTTTCGAAATTAGAAATATCGTTATCAACATTTGCAAATTTAGCAGCCTCAATAACAGTGGAAATATCACTGCTATTATCACTAAAAGCGATGTTGTCTTTTATTGTATCCGAGAATAAAAAGTTATCTTGTGGAACATAGCTTATAAGATTATGCAAACTATCAAGCTTGATATCCATAATATCGACATCATCGATAAAAATTGAACCTTTATCAACATTGAACAATCTTAAAAGAAGATTAACTAATGTTGTTTTACCAGATCCAATTTTGCCTACAACACCAATTTTTTCACCTTTATTGATAGTAAGAGATATATTTTTTAAACAATCATATTCACCGTCTTTAAATTTAAAACTCAAATTGTTGAAGCGAATCGCTTTTTCAAATAAAGTCTTCTCAATTGCGTTTTCTTCATCTTTAATATCAACTTTAGCATCAAGAAATTCACTAATGCGCATCAATGATGTTTTCGCTCGGGCGTGCATTGCAATTATTTGTCCTAAGGCAATCATCGGCCAAATAATCGAATCATAATATCCAAAAAATGTAACCAATTTACCTGGGGTTAAATTAACATTTATTGAAAGAGAAAATATATTAAGAGTTTGACCGTTAATTGTTAAATAAACAAAATAACCACCGACAGATAAAATAAGGAAAGTAATAACTGCTAACAAAATTTCGATAACAACACTGAAAATGATATCGAATCGCATAAAGCGAATTTCAGCATCTTTGTTATCTTTTGCAATCTTTAAGAAATTATTAATTTCTTTTCTTTCTTTTCTAAAAGCTTTAATAACGCGAATACCTGTGAAATTTTCTTCACTAAAGCTATATAATTTGTCGTAAGATTTTTGTCTTTCTTCCCATTTTTTTGACATCAATTTTTCGCATAACAAGCCCCATAAAACAATCAACACAAAAGGAATAAGGCATAAAATCGACATTATATAATCAAGCATAACCATCTTGACGATAACTAAAATTGATAGGAAAAATGAATCAATTAAACTAACCGTGCCCCATGATAAATGGTCTTGAATTACTTCAGTATCACTTGTTATCCAGTTCATCAATGTACCGACACTATTTTCGCGGAAATAATCGCGACTCATCAAAGTAGCTTTTTCAAACATCTCTTGACGCATCTCAGCTTCAATTCTTTTAGCAGCAGCAAATATTGATAGTCGCCAGATGGTTCGGCCAAGCATCATGCCAAAAGCAATAAGAATAATATATAAAGACATTGTCAAAACATCGCCAATGACTGTGCTTTCGACATAATCAACACTTAATAAATCGACAATCTTGCCTAAAAATTCTGGCATATATAATTGGATCCAGTCGACCGCAATAAGCGCGATGATACCAATTAAAAAGAAGTACCAGTATTTTTTATAATATTTGTTGATATGCTTTCCGAACAACATAAAAAATTACCTTAATAATATTACATTATTAGGCAATTAAAGTTAAGTCGCTTTTAATTTGTTTAATCAACTCTTCAGGCGAAGAAAAAACTTTTTCGTCACGAATAAAATCAAGAAATTCAATATATACTACTTTATTATATAAAACCTCATCAAAATGAGGGATATGAACCTCGATTATTGGCTTTTCAATTTTATCAATTGTAGGATGAACCCCAACATTAGAAAGACATAAAAAACTGCGTCCATCGATATAAATAATTGTTTTATAAACACCAAAACGCGGTAATACGTAATTATCATCTAATCTAATATTGGCAGTTTTAATGCCAAATTTTGTCCCATTTTGATATCCTTTAATGACTATACCGTTTACTGTGTAATTATGATTCAACAACTCATTTGCATATTTAACATTTCCATCTTTCAATAAAGAAATGATTTTAGATGATGAAATCTTTTCATTGTTTTCAAAAACTAAATCGATGACATGAACATCAAAATATTGTTTTAGCAATGTTACATCACCCATTCGATTTTTGCCAAATCGATAATCTGAACCTGCAAATATTTCTTTAACGCCTAAATCCTTCAAAAAGAGTATGAATTCAAGCGGAGACCTATTCAAAAATTCTTTTGTTAAATGAAGGATGAAAAAATAAGATAAATCAAAGCGAGATATCAAGCGAAATTTATCAGTTAAAGAAGTTAATACTTCTTTGCTTTTATTATTATCAATAAACGTAGCAATTGGTTTATCAAAAATTAAAACACCGAGTTTATGTTTTGCTCTCTTTGAAGCGATATCAAGAAGATGTTGATGACCAAGATGAACACCATCAAAATAGCCAAGACACATGCTGATCGGCTCATCTTTTTTCTTAAAATCATCTAAATATATATCGATAGATTTCATCTTAATCCTCTTAAGCAAATATATTTATCATTTTCTTTTTGATACATTGCGATAATGCCGTCTTTATCAGACACCAAAACATATTCATCTTGCAAATTTAAATATAAAGAAACACCATTTTTAGCCTTTAAAGCTAATTTATCATCAAGCAATATATTTTTATAATCTTTTAACATTTTATCAATGCTGATGAGTTTTGTTTCATCGACTTCATCGCTTTTAATTGCTTTGCTTAGAGAAAAATCACCAATCGCTAAACGTTCTAGTTCGATAAGATGTCCAATCGTGCCAAGACGAGTGGCGATATCTTCACCAAGACTTCTAATATATGTTCCTTTTGATACTTTTGCCGCGAATGTTAAGACATGATTAGTGTATGACACAAATTGAATATCATAAATTCGAATTTTTCTAACTTTTCGTTCAATTTCAATGCCTTTACGCGCATAGTCATAATAATGTTTACCGTTGAGTTTTAAAGCACTATAAAGAGGTGGAACTTGTTCACTTTCTCCAATAAACGATTTAAGAACTTCTTTAATTTTATCAATAGATAATTCTGGCACTTCTTCGCTTTTAATGACATTCCCATCAATATCTAAAGTGTCTGTTGCTTCTCCAAATTTTAAGGAAGCGATATATGTTTTATCTTCTTTTTCAAGAAAAGGCGATATTTTTGTCGCATTACCAACCAAAACAATTAAAAGACCGGTCGCAAATGGATCAAGCGTGCCAATATGACCAACCTTTTTAGTTTTTAAAATCTTTGATATCTTGTTTACTTCTTGGCGAGAAGTTAAACCTTTTTCTTTATTTATTAATAAACAACCATTAACCATATTTTTCATTAAGTGTTATTATAATATTCAAATGAATGCAATTAAAGGGATTTTAGGCGGAATTAGACAAGCAGATCAAAAATTTGATTTCTTTCACAATGGAGATCGAATAATGCTTGGGATAAGTGGAGGCAAAGACTCCATGGTTTTAGCCTACGCTTTATCGCTTTATCAAAAATTTAATTTTGTTAATTTCACTATTGTGCCCGCGATTATAGATTTAGGCTTTCCAGGATTTGATGCTGAACCGATTAAACATTATTTAGCAACAATCGGCTTAAACCTTGAAGTAATTGACGCGAAAGATGTATATAAAATATTATCAATTCAACAAAAAGATAAAAAAATATTGCCTTGTTCAATTTGTTCAAGAATGAAAAAAGCCGCAATTAATAAAGCGGCAAAACAACTTAATTGCAATAAAGTTAGTTTTGCTCATCACGCCGATGATGCGATTGAAACATTATTAATGAATGAAATTTATGGCGGTCGTATCGCAACATTTCAACCAAAGATGCATCTTGATAAAGTTGATCTAGATTTTATAAGACCTCTTATTTTAATAAGAGAAAGCGAAATTATTGCCTGTCAAAAAGAATGTAACATTCCATCCTTTTCCTCTCATTGTCCTAATGAAGGGGAAACGAAACGCCAAGAAATGAAAATGTTATTGTCTGATATTTATAAAAAATATCCGATTAGCAAAAATAATTTTTTAACAATGCTTTCTAATTATTCTAAGCAATGTTTGTTTAGCGATGATATCTTTTATAAGATTGAAAAAATCGATATATCATTTAAACCAATAATTAATAATATCGATTCCTTAAATGAACAAAAATTAAGAAAGCAAAACAATGATTTTGATTTCGATCCAACACTTTTAAGATATTTAATATATTTTAAAGATCAAATAATTGGTTATATATCTTTTAAAAATCATGAGAAAAATGAAATCGAAATCAAATCGTTTTATTTGAAAAATAAATATAAACATAAATTAGATAAAATCTTCAACTATATTGAAAAAGAAATATGTCGAAGAATTAATCCGGTCACGATTAAAATATCTTCTCTTTCTTTGTTTGATATCGCTAAAATTAACGGATATAAAAAAGCCCATTTAAATGGGCTAAGTAAAACAATAAAATAAATTATTTTTTGATGTTTTCAATTTGACGAGCGTCTTCTTTTAAAACTTTATCAAGGCGTTCAGCTTTATCGAAGCTATCATCTAAAACAAATTTTAAATCTGGTGTTTTTCGAATATCGATTTTTTTCGAAAGAGATGTGCGAATAAAACCTTTGCATTTGTTGAGTTCTTCAAGGTTTTGATTTGGATATTTGCTACCAATAAAACTCACATATACTTTTGCAAGAGAGAAATCTTTGGTGACTTCAACTTCGTTGACACTGACAAGACCAATGTGTTTATTATGAAGTTCAAATTGAATAATTTCCGAAATATTTTTACCAATAATTGATTGGATTCTTAAAACGCGATCCGCCATTATTCTTTTTCCACCATTTCATAACCTTCGATAATATCGTTTTCACGAATATCGTTGAAGTTTTCGATATTGATACCACATTCAAAGCCTTCTTTGACTTCTTTAGCATCGTCTTTAAATCTCTTAAGTGATTTAATTTTGCCTTCATAGACAATAATGCCATCACGAATTAAACGAATCAAAGAGTTGGCCTTAATTGAACCGCTTGTGACATAGCAGCCTGCAACTGTGCCAATTTTTGAAATCTTAATGAGCGAACGAACTTCTGCTTGTCCAGTGACACGTTCAACAATTTCTTTTTTAAGCATACCTTTCATAGCCGCTTCCATTTCATTTAATAAATCATAAATGATGCGATATAAACGAATTTCAACTTTTTGTTGTTCGGCTTTTTGACTGATCAATGAAGATGGGCGAACATTAAAGCCATAAATAATAGCGCCAGAAGCACTAGCAAGCATAATATCACTATCAGTGATAGCGCCGGCTGTGCAGTGGATGATATTTAATTTAACTTGTTCGTTACAAAGTTTAACTAATGAAGATTTAATTGCTTCAGCAGAACCTGTAGTATCAGCTTTAACGATCAAATTAACGATTTGAGTTTCACCTTCGTGAATACGATTATATAAATCATCAAGTGTCATACCACCAGAAGCGTTTTGTTCTTCTTGTTTTTTAATCAATTGACGTTTAAAGGCAATTTCTTTTGCTTGTTTTTCAGTTGGGAAAGCCATAAAATGGTCGCCAGCATTAGGAACTTCGGAAAGACCAATAACACTTACTGGTGTAGAAGGCGTAGCAACTTTAACTATTTTTTTGTATTCGTTAGTCATTCTACGGATTTTTCCATAGGCAGTACCAACAACAACATAATCTTGAGTAGTTAATGAACCATTTTGAACTAATAAAGTGGCTTTTGGACCTTCGCCTTTATCAAGTTTAGCTTCGATAACTGTTCCAATCGCATAACGATCAGGATTGGCTTTTAATTCAAGCATTTCACTTACTACGATAATAGCTTCAAGAAGTTCTTTGATACCGATATTCTTTTTCGCTGAAATTTCACAGCAAATTGTATCTCCACCATATTCTTCTGGAATGATGTCGTAATTCATGAGTTCAGATTTGATTCTTTCAACATTTGCCCCATCTTTATCAATTTTATTGATAGCGACAATAATTGGCACTCCTGCGGCTTTAGCGTGGTCAATAGCTTCAATTGTTTGTGGCATAACGCCATCATCAGCAGCTACAACTAAAACGACAATATCGGTGACAGCTGCACCACGAGATCTCATCGCTGTAAAAGCTTCATGACCCGGAGTATCTAAAAATGTAATTTTATGACCATCAATTTCTTTTTGATAAGCACCAATAGCTTGGCTGATGCCACCAACTTCACTATCGACAAGACGTGAATTTCTAATTGCATCGATAAGAGTGGTTTTACCATGGTCAACATGCCCCATGATTGTGACAATTGGAGCGCGTGATTTTAAATCTTCTGGTTTATCAACGATTTCCATTTCTTCGAAATTTTCTTCGCTGACTAATTTTTCTTTGCGGAAATCATAGCCAAATTGAAGACAAATAAGACCGATTGTTTCATCGTCGAGAGTTTGGTTGATTGTAACCATCTTTTTATTTAAAAATAAAAATTTAATAATTTCTGCAGCATTAATCTTCAGTTCGTTTGCAAGTTCGCCAACAGTTAAGGCGCGATTATAAACGAATACGCCATTATTGACTTTGACGTTTTCTTGCTTTTTGTTATATCCACCATTAGGGATATTACTTCTTCTAAAATCGCGTTTATTATTTTGCTTTGCCATCGTTAACTACCTCCTTATTAATAGCTTTCAAAAGCTCATCATAGAGAGAATTATCAACACAAGTGTTAAAAACTTTGGTAAAAATGTCTTTATTCTTTGCTTTGATAATTGCTTCTTGGCTTTTATAGATGTAGGCTCCTCTTCCTAATTTGTTTTGCTCTTCATCAAAGACAATATTTCCATTAGGAAGACGAACAACACGAAGAAGATTATCCTTTGGATAAATTTTGCGTGTTACCACACATTTTCTGTTAATAATCTTCTTCGCTTTCATATTCTTTTAAAAATTATTTATTATCGTCGTCGTAATATTTGTCGTATTCGTCGTAGTCGATATCTTCATCATCGTAATCGTAATCATCATCGAGCAATTCATTGTCGAGATCTTCGAGTTCTTCTTTGGTGTAGATATCCATTTGAGGAACAACTTTCTTTTCGTGTTTAACTTCTTCGTTTGGTTGTTCTTCTTCAGTGATGTTATGTGGACGTTTACTTGTTTTATGAACGACTTTTGAGCTTTCTTTCTTTTTGCTTGATTCGAGTTGAGCTTCGAGTGATTCAAGAGTGGTTGTTGTCTTAACTTCAGTAGTTGGAGCAACAACTTCTGGTGCTTTTTCTTCAGCAACAGGAGTTTCAACAACTTTTTCTTCTTTAACTTCTTCAACTTCGTCGATTAAGTCTTCATCAAGAATTTGTTGTGGTTTGTTCTTTTCAACGCCAAAGGATGTATCAACGCTGAAGGATGGAACATTTTCTTTTTCGCCTTTAACTTCTTTATTTTCACTTGCTAATTCAGTGGATTTGATTTGAGCGAGATATCTTTCATAATTTTCAGCTCTAACGCGTTCTTTTTCGATAAGAGCGAAGTCATCAGCAGTCTTGAAGTCGAGGTTTTGTAATTCTTCGTTTGTTGCAAGTTCACTTTCTTCGTGAATATCAAGGACATAGCCAGTAAGTTTGCTTGCTAAACGGGCATTTGAACCTTTTCGACCTAAGGCGATTGACATTGTATCATCAGCGATGATAACAACGGCTTTATTCTTATCGTCAGCGGTTTTAGTTAAAGCAACTTTTAAGGCAACTGCTGGACGAAGAGCGTCGATAATATAAAGACCATCAGTTTTGGAATAACGGATAATATCAATTTTTTCTTTATCGCGGAGATTATGTCCTAATTGATCAACAATTCTTTTAATCGCGTGACCATTTGAACCGATACAGGAAGAAACGCAGTCAACATTGATATTGTTTGTATAGACGGCAACTTTTGAACGGATTCCGGCTGCGCGAACAATATTTTTAATAATTACTGTTCCATTAGCGATATCTTGGATTTCTTCTTCAAATAATCTTTTGACAAATCCTTCGCATGAACGAGATAACTTGATTGAAGGTCCTTTTTCATTTGTTGAAACATTATCAACATACATTCTGATGCTTTCATTATCAGCAAATTTTTCATCGCCAATTAAATCTTTCTTTGATAAATAGACTGATGAATGGCCAAGTTTGACTGTGATACCACCACGTTCATCACTGTTTTCAACAGTGCCGGTAACCATTTCATCCATTCTATCTTTATATTGTTCAAATAAAGCGCGTTTTTCAGCTTCGCCTAATTTTTGTTTTAATACTGATTTAACAACATTTGTTGAAACACGAGTTAAAACATTTAAAGGAATGCTAACAGCGATTTCATCGCCAACTTTAACACCTTTTTTAAGTTTTTTTGCTTCGCTTAATGCGATATCAAGATAATCGACATCAACATCTTCGTCTTTGACAACCGTTTTGGTGATTTGTAAATCAAAGGTATCATCAGTGATAACAAGATCAATACGAGCATCACCAGCATCGCCAATCTCTTTCGCATAAGCTTTAATAATAGCTTCTTTTAATGATGTTAAAACATCATCTTTTGATATACCTTTTTTCTCTACTAAATCGTTAATGCCTTCAAGAAGTAATTTTGCATCCATTTTTTATAACCCTCCTAATTAAAACTTTATGGCAAGACGCGCCTTATCGACATCTTCTCTTTTAACATTTGCTTTTATAAGACGTGTTTTTTGGTAAAAAGAAATAACAATTTCATCAGAAGTAACATTTTCAAGCGTTCCTTCTAAATAATTTTCTCCTTTATATGGATTTGCAAGATGAACATTGACGTATTTGCCAACATATTTTTCAAGTTTAGCAACATCAATATTTTTCTCTGCTCCATACGAAGAAACATCAAGGATGTATTGTCCGTCGATGAGATTAGATTCATCTAATAACGGCGAGATCAATTCGTTAACTGCTACAATATCATCAAGAGAAATAGCATCATCCTTATCAACGAAAACATGAAGATAATAAGTTCCATTTTCGCGTTGAAATTTTACGCTTACATCTTCATAGCCCATCTTTAAGATTGGCTCCTTAATTAGTGCTAAGACATCATTTTCTATAGCCATAATTCCCCCTTAACAAAGACAAAGAGTGGCTCACGGCCACTCTTTAACAGAGTTCACTTAATTTCTTAAGCAATATAAATATATCTAAAATAGATACATTTAGCAATAAAATTTATAAATAAAGTTATATTTTTTGTTGTCGCTACCAATCTAGTGGTGGCTAAAATGCTCAAAAAGAATATTTATTCTTGCAATAAACATAAAGTAAACTTATAATTTAACTTGCTTATTAAGGAGAATACTTATGCGTAAATTTATTTCACCAATCGTTAATTTAGTTTCATTAATTCTTGCCGGTATCTCATTTGGTCTTGCCGCTATTACAGCAGCCTTTAACGTTGCAGGTCATAGCATTGGCAATTATTACCAATTAGTCTGGCTCAACAATACACCAAATACAGTTGCTATCGTTGGATTCTTCCTCATCTGTGTTGGAACATTCCTTCTTCTTGTCAACTTCCTTCCAAAAATTAGAAAAGTAACTGCTCCATTATCAGCCGTCTTACTTGTCGCTGGTGGCGTTATTGCTCTTCTTACACCAAAACTTGTTCAAGGCGAATTAACAGTTTACAATCAACCTGCTCTTATCGCTTTAGCTACTCTCTTATTCGTTGCCGCATTATTCTCAGCTGTTGTTACAGCCTTAGAATTTGTCAAAGAAAAATAAGATATAAAATTAAATTTAATTAGCACGCTCTAGCGTGCTTTTTCTTTGGCTTTTAATTGATTAATTCATTAGCAAAACATCGCAGTTAATAAATATTATTCCTCATCAAAATATCACTGCCAAATAGCCTATTTAAAACTGTTTTCATGCTATTCCTGTTTTATCAAAATCTAATGAATAATAAGCGTTAATAGGGTCGATTCTATACATATATTAACAGCAAAATAAAACGTGGATTGCTCCACGTAATTATTAATAAATAAGAATAAAATTATTTATGATTCAAATTTGGATCAACGCAATAATATTGACAAATGATATTTGGATAAATCCAAAGAATTGAATAGCAAATGCTTAAGCCTGCTAATGCACAATTGACAACATATAATGCTGGGATTTTAACTGTTTCAGATGCAAGAATAATAAAGGAAACAACAAGCATGAATAACAATAAAATGTTTTGAGCTAATAAAAGCCAAACAAATGATGTCGCTGGAACCAATTTTTGTTTTGGTGAAACATAAGGCATCGCTTTATAAACCAATGTAACACCAACGATTATTGATAATATGGCAGCAATGAAATAAAACATGCCAAGGAATTGTTTTTCTGCTAATGCGTGGGTTTCGCCTGTTCCTAATTGATATAAAAGAAGGAAGCTTACAGCAGAAACAATGCCAACTAAACCGCCAAGAGTAAGTAATTTGGCAGTGAAGTTGAAATTATTAAAAGTTTTGCAAAATTCTTTAATACTTTTCATTTTTAAACCTCGATATCTATATATAATTATATTATATCGAAAACAAAAATAAAATAATAAAAAGTAGCAACTATGTTGCTACTAATTAATTTAACGTTTTGAAATGTGTCTTATTAATGAACAAGCTGTGTAGAACAAAGGAATTGTTAGGAAGATAACCCATAATGGATGCCAAATATGAAATATCATTCCAAGGACGCAGAAAACATTAACAACTAAGACAGGATAGCAAAATCTATTTGGATTTCTAAAAGCGATCGCATCAATTAATGAAGAGATGAGAATTGGGGCGAAAAATACATTCCAGCCAATTGCCCAACCTGAATCAAGGAAAAATCCCATTAATAAATATGCAATTGTGGCACTTAACCAACAAAGTGAAGAAACAATGCCTTGGATCTTACCATAATTTGCCCATCTAGCTACTTCTCTTTTGCAGCAATCTTTATCAAACTTTTTGCCGTTGATATTGATGTCGAATTTTTCATTTTCTGTTTCATCATCATCATCGTCATCGTCGTCATCGTCATCATCATCAACGATATGAATCTTACCTGGCTTAATTTCTACTGTTGAATTTCCATCATGAATATATAAGCCATCGCGAGATATGTGAACTGTTGATTTCTTGTTATCAACAACTTCAGCATCAACTTTTTCATTGCTAGACTCAGTATTATTTTCCTTATTTAATAATAATTCATCTAAAGAAATATCATACAATTTAGCAAGTTCAATGAGATTATCTGTATCAGGACTTGCTTCTGATCTTTCCCATTTACTGACTGCTTGTCTGCTAACACCTAATTTATCAGCAAGTTCTTCTTGTGATAAGCCATGTTTCTTTCTTAATTCTACTAATTTGTTTGCGGTTTCAATATTCATTTTCTTTTCCTCTGTGGCGAGATAATATTAACGAATTTTCTTTGGTTGCGCCCACCAATTCTAGTGTTCAATTACGCAACTAATGGTTGCAAAACACTATTTTTAGGCTTTTTTCATTCTATTTGTAATGATTTTTACTAAATATACAATAGTTGGCGATAAAATTGCAATGACACTAAATTCAATAATAAAATTGAGTCCAATCATTGTTAAGAAAAGATATTCTGCACTAGGAATAAATGATTCATCAATGAAAAATAATAAACAGCCAACTGCAAATAATCCAGTGTTAACTAAAGGAACAGAAATTGAAGAAACAATAACTGATAATGGTTGATTATTTTTAATACCTTTTGCGATAAGGCCACTTAACAAACCCGCCAAACCAGTCTTAAGTAGACATAACAAAACTGTAACAAAAGGATTATAAGCTAAGAATGCAGATGTTGTAGGATCAATTAAGACAATACCACCAATTAAAAGTCCAGTAAATAAACCAGGTAATGGACCATAAATAATTGCGGCCAACGCAAGTGGAACAAGTGATAAATTAATTGATAATGGTCCTACTTTGATAGGTAAAAAATATAATAAGATAGCAAGCGCTGTAAAAAGCGCAGTACCAGTCATAAGTTTAATTGAGTTATTCATAATATTCTCTTTTCTATTTTAAAAGCTTATTCAAAATCAAGTGCGTTAGCTAAGCCTTTTTTGATATAGTCAGTGAGTTCTTTAATATCAATTGGTTCATCAAATTCGCCAGCAGTATAAATATTTAAATTCCACGGAAGAATTTGTCCATCTTCTCTTTCATTATCATCTTCACGAGAATAATCAGGTGAAATTTCGCCAGATAAATACGTTCTTAAGCCAGTAATATTATCTTCCCAAAGTCCTAATCCTTTGGCTTTTAAAACAATAAAGTCAACTCTTTTACGAGGAATATCAACATTATCTAAAAAACGACAATTGAAAAGATATCCTTCGCCAGTATCGTATTCAAACAAAAATTTGTTAGGAAGTTGTTTTACTATTGTTTTGCTATAGTCGATATAATTATCGCTTGGATTACCAAGCCACGATTTATCAACATAAGAAAATTCACCATCATCAAATAAATATGAATGTTCAAGAGTCCCACCTAAGCAAAACACTAAAATTTTGCCTAAATATTCAAGGCTTAAATCCTCTTTAACGCATATTTCACGATAAAAACGATGATTTTTTGCTTCTTTAAAATCTATGCTTAATACTTTGTATTTCATAACATCTACCTCGTATAGAATAATACATATAAATTATTGATATTGTCAATTTTTAGTTAAATATTTTACTATAGTAAAAAATATCAATTTTAGACACGATTTTTTTGATTTTTCTAATCGCATTAAAATATAACAAAAATAATATTTGATCTATTCAATATTGTCGAAACATGCTTTTAGTAAAGATATATCATCGATAGTTTTTAATCGAGGATATTTATCTGTGTGTTTGTCCTTATATGCTACATCAACAATTTTAGCGATCTCAGCTTTGACATCGATATCATTTTTAAAGGCATCCATATAATCTTTATATATATCAAAAGTTGTGAAAATTGATGAATATCCATCAGAATATAAATATATCTCCTCAACATCATTGATATTTATATCAAAGCCAATTTCTTTATATTCATAATCTTTTGACGCTACTAATGCATAATAGCCATCATCTTTATTAGCTTTGTTTCTGTTAGTAATTAGATGCGGCAAAATATATTGTCTTACTTCATCCATTTTGCATCCGTGCTTTAAACACATCGTTTTTCTCTCTTTTATTACTTCTGAGTCAAAATGAGACAATCTATCATCATAATATCGTTTTAAAGAGCCGTCTTTAAAGCGGACAACTGCTTCACAGTCGCCTAATATTCCAATATGAACAATATCATCTTTTATTTCAAAATAAGATAGGCTTGCAGATGGTAATTTACTAACTTCGGAACTTTTTAAATCAAGTTTATGCGCAACATCTCTTGCTAAAAATTCCAATCTAGTTGAAACATCACCATTAACCTTGTTAATGTTATTTTTAATATGCTTAACTAAATAATTAGCGTAATTAATTTTTGATGTTTTAATAAGAGGTGTTGCTCCATCAATAACGATTCCAAAAGAAGAAGATACAATGATTCTATCTTCGTTCCAATAATGTGATTTTCGAGTATAATAATCAGCTTTAAATTTCATAAATTAGGCTATAACAATAATTCCTCGGCTTAACAATATAAGCATAACAATAAATCCTATTACTCCTATTGATAATATTGTTGCATCATAAATAATAACTTTTTTCTTCGTATCTTTCATTGTTATAGATAAACCTAATAAAACAATGCCAACAAGAACAAACATCAATAATGCATACATAATTAATAAATATATTAAACTAGCTGCATTGGTAATATTGGCAAATATTTGAATGCCACCTAATAAAAATCCAATAATTGAAGTGACTAAGGCAATAATTTTATAGTTACTAACTTTAATCTTATCAAGTTCTCGTAATTCATCTTTAGTAGAATCGTGCGCTCTGATAATCGCGCATTTAGTCAAATAATGACCAAATTCATTAACGCGGCTCATGCGATCTACACCATCTGGTAATAATTCAATCGCTTCATTAATTTTTGCTTCACCAGCATCATATTCTTTTTTTAAGATGAGAATGCGACCGATATTTAAATGGAATTTTGGATAAGCATTTTCACCTTTCGATAATAACCATTTTGCTTTTTCATAAGCATCTTTTAATATTTCTTTACCAAAAGGCTCATCGCGTTCATCAAGATTGCTTTCAAAATATTTGCAAGCCATAGAAACATAGGCATTCAATACGCCATCTTGCTTAGTAAAGTCAAAATCAGCTCCTTTTTTCTCAGTTAATTCGTGAGCCTCTAAAAGCACTTGTTTCATCTCGCTAGCAGATGTTGCTGCATTTTCTTTTGCCATCAAATATAAATGAGAATAAATCGGAAAACGTTCAAAATCATCTTTATATTTTTCCGCTAATTTGAGAATCTTTGTATATGATTGCCTACGGCAAACAGTAAACAATAAATAAAAACAACTAAAAGCATAATTTATATTGTCTTGTTTATTATCATCAATTTCTTTGATTAATTCATTATATATTTCTGCATTAATAGTTATCTTTTTAGCAAGATCTGTTATCTTTTCTTCAAATTCACGAGAATTAACATCTTTACTAAAAGATGGTTTTGAAGATTCGTTCAATAAAATATTTGTTATATTCTCATCAAATGACATAAAATTTTCCTCAACATAAAGTATATAACAAATTTTTGATAATGTATTTAAACAAATTGCTTTAAAAAACCAATTAAAAAAAACTAGGTAGACAAATTATTTATATGAATTAATTTTATTTATAGAGTGGAGATAATAACTTTCTTAATATTTCTCACATTTTCTTTAATCTTTATGAATGGAGACAAGCATAATAAATGCTATCAATTTAATCTTTATATGCTTGTTTAATTAATAGCATCAAATAGTCAATATCATCCTCTTTTTTAAGTTCAAATACGTACTTTTGATTTCCACCATGATGTCCAACTAGTATTTCGGCGGCTTTTTTATACGGATCATCAATCTTTCCTAATGCTATATTTAAAAACACCTTCCATACTCTTGTACCAGGAAATGGTTCAATAGCAAAGACACTTTTATTGTTATGTTTAAAAGCAATGTAATGTTTTTTTGCTTCTATATCGATGTCGAACGCATTTACTACTTTCTCTTTAAGATTGACATAAATTTCTTTAAGAGTCTCATTCATTTTCTTGAGATGATCTTCTTCTGTATAAACGATAATCTCTGTTTCAGCTTTATCAGATTCATTAATGCGAACAGTGTTTGTTTCATCTTTTATTTTGTTATTGTTTATTTCGTTTATAGAAAACAATCCGTTTTCGTATTTAGCGACCTCAAACAATTTAAAAGGCATTTTTAAGAATCCGGTTGCAGATTTTTGATATTCTGTAAATTTTGGTGATATAAAATAAATTCTGAGAGATTCCCAATCAAAATCCTCTTTTTGCTTGTTTGTATTTTTAATTTTATTAAAAAGTAATACAATTTCAGCTTTATTCTTTAAAACGGTATTTAAATATGCATACCCTTGATCCACTAATGAATCATTAGACACTTTTTTATATTCGATAATAACGAAAGAATTGTCCTCTTCGCTATAAGCAACACTATCGAATCTAAAATTTTCTAAAGCAAATTCAGTAGCCAAAAATTGCAGATTAAAAAGTTGGTCTAAATTTTTCTCAACAAGAGTTTGAAGATTTCTTTCCAGTTTAAAAGGCTCTTCTTTTATTTGTTTTAATTTTTCATTAGTGATTGCGTAAAGCATAACGATTACCTCATTTTTTACTTCAATTAATTAAACTTGATATTATCTTTATCTTACTGAAATTAATAGGGTTTTGAAATCATAATATCGATTATAATTTTCTATAAAAGGAAATGTATTTTATTGCATCTTATTCGCTTTGTTATACAATTGCTGAATATTTTTAGATTTCGCATTAAAACACCATTTTTTGAAATTGTTTCTACATAATCATATATTGCGCTTGATTTCTTGTTTTTAATTATATCAATATTTAGCCATATTAAGCATATTTCTTTTCAAAAATAAATTTTTGGCAAGTGATATCGTTAGCTTATCGATGCATCATTAATTATTACCGTTATTCTTGCAAATAAATATCGTTTATATATAATTACGTAAGGAGAAAACTATATATAGTTATATTAAAATATGCCACAAATAATATTATGCTTAATCGTTCCATTTCTAGGAACAACATT